>DYLN01000017.1 GCA_020722085.1 Melioribacter roseus | reverse complement strand
TATTAGCGTTATTAGCGGCTAAGATAAATAAAAAGATTACTTTTTGGTCACCCTCGGCGGGACAAGCTTTTCACTATTTACTCGCCTCACTCCGATCGGCGGAGCGGGCTATTAACTTTCCACTTTTAAAACTTGATAGTTAGTATTTCATTCACAATATTCGTGATAAATTAATTCGCCGAAAAATGTTAAAGACACTTCTCATTAAAGACTATGCGCTTATCGAGAATATCGAAGTAGAATTTGGAAAAGGGTTGAATATTATTACTGGTGAAACGGGTGCCGGTAAATCGATTTTGATTGATGCAATGGGACTTTTGCTCGGTGAGAGAGCATCTTCCGAAATTGTCCGGAAAGGAGCTTCTAAATCTATTATCGAAGGTATTTTTGATGTTCAGACGAATAAAAAAGTAAAAAAACTTTTAGAGGGTAACAACATTGAAAATAATTCCGAACTGATAGTAAGAAGAGAAATTTCACTGAAAGGCTCCAACCGTTGTTTTCTTAACGACACACCGGTAACTCTTAATTTAATCAAAGAAATTGGTGATCTGCTTGTTGATCTTCATGGTCAGCATGAACATCAGTCCCTTCTCAGATCCGAAACGCACATCGAAATGCTTGACGGGTTTATTAATTTAGATAAACATCTTGCTGAATTTGAGAGACTTAAGAATAAACTTAATGGATTGTTGGACGAGTATAAAGAGCTTCAACAGAAAGAAAATCTTCTAAAAGAGAAAAAAGAGATTTATGAATTTCAGATAAAAGAAATTGATGCTGTTTCACCTCAAGCCGGAGAAGAAAAAAGTTTGGAGGATGAATTAAAAATACTCGAAAATTCAGAAAAGCTTCTCGAACTGACCAATAATATTTATAATTCACTTTACGAAGACGAAAATGCCATATATGATAGAATTGTTGAGATAAAAAATAATTTAAATCAATTAAGCAGTATTGACAAAGTTTTTCTGGACAGAGCAGGAGAATGTGAGTCGGCGTTGACTTTATTAAGTGACATTTCCGGGTTTGTTCGTTCTTACAAAGATAAAATAAATCTTGAGCCGGAAAAACTTGATGAAATCCGGTCAAGACTCGGAGCTTTCAATTTACTGAAGAAAAAATACGGCGGCACAATAGACTCTGTGATTGAACATCGTAAGAGAATTGGAAGAGAATACGAGCTTGCCGAGAATTTCTCTTTGAAACTTAATGAGCTGGGAAAAGAGATTGATTTGGTACGAATCGAATGCGGTAAAGCAGCTTCAGCATTATCTGCTGAAAGAAAAAAAGTCTCGTCGAAAATCAAAATACAAATTGAAAATGAATTGAAAAATCTCGGTATAAGCAGTCCAAATTTTGAAGTAAAAATTTCGCAGATGAAATACGAGGGAAATTCTGCTTGGCATGCGGTTGATTCCCGTTATGTCATTATCGGTAAAGAAAAGTTCGGATATAATGAAAGAGGAATTGACGAGGTCGAATTTTTTATTTCAACAAATTTGGGCGAAGACCCCAAACCGCTTATAAAAGTTGCTTCGGGCGGCGAAGTATCCCGTATTATGCTTTCATTAAAATTAATTCTTGCAAAATCCGACCGGCTGCCTATTTTAATTTTTGATGAGATCGATACAGGTGTGAGCGGAAGAATTGCACAGAAAGTCGGTAATGCTTTAAAATCTCTTTCATCTTATCATCAGATTATTGCCATTACTCATTTGCCGCAAATAGCAGGACTTGCCGACTTGCATTTTACTGTTGAAAAAGTTAGGCATCAAGATAGGGTAGTAAGCACAATTCACAAATTAAAAGGGAATGAAAAAGTTAAAGAAGTTGCCAGACTGCTCTCTGGAGAAAATGTTACCGATACAGCTATAAGAAGTGCCAAAGAATTAATGGGAATTAACTAAAAGTGTTTTTTAACACAAATTTATTTTTATATTTTTACAAAATTTGCACACAATAATTCTATTTTTTGGAGGAATAATGAAATATAAATCTAATGCTGCATTATTGTTCTTCTTCATATTGTTTTCTTTTATAAAAGCTCAGACAATGGAAAAAACTTTGTCAAATCTATCTCAAACTGCGGGGGCGGCTTATGTCAAACCGGTAATTTCTGCTTTTGGCTCGAACTTGAATTCAGGATGGGTAGCCCAGCTTCCTGAAGCAACAATACTTGGGTTTCATATCGATCTTAAAGTAGCGGGTATGGGCTCTTTCTTTAACAAAAATGATAAAAGATTTTCTACTTCGGGTAATTTTCATTTTACGGATAATCAGGCTGAGCAAATTCTCGAAAACTCAGGCGACCCGCGAATTTCGGCAATGCGAACACTTGACCCGCAAAGATATAACCAACTTAAACAGGATATTGTAAATACGGAATTTGGTGTACAATTTTCGGGTCCGACAATTATCGGGAGCAAAAATGAATATTTAAAAATAAACTTCCCGGGCGGGGATGTTCAATCACAGGGTTATAATTATCATCTGAATCCTTATGAGTTCGCCATTCAAGACGTAAAAGGCTTCTTAGATGAATTGCCTGCTTTACCTACTGCTGCTGCACAATTAACTCTTGGAACTGTTGCCGGGACTGATGTTGCGTTTAGGTATTTCCCTAATGTTGACATTCAGGATTTGGGCAAATTCAGTTTCTGGGGAGTAGGTGCACTGCATAATCCCGGGGTATGGCTGAATAATCCACTGCCACTTGATGTTGCTGTTGGGTATTTTTACCAGCAATTAAAAGTGGGCGATATTTTTGAAAGTCATGCATCTGAGTTTGGACTTTATGTTGGTAAAACTATCGGATTTTTATTTGCTGTTAAACCCTATGCCGGACTTACATTTGAATCTTCAAAAACTACTGTTAAATATGATTACAGTGAAACAGTATATGTAAACGATACTCCTGAACAGATTAACGTGCCTATCAAATTCGAACTGGAAGGAAATAACAATGTCGGTTTTCTGGTTGGTGTACTGTTTAAACTGGCTGCTGTAAATATTAATGTTGATTACAAAGCTGCAAATACAAGTACAGTTAGTGCAGGTATTTCTTTGGGATGGTGATTTTTTGCACTTATTCTATTAGAAGAATATTTAATGCTCAACTATCAATTTTCAATGTTCAAGCAAAAAAATGAATATGAGGTGTTGAGCATTAAATATTGAAATTATTTTCACGATAACTTCAATGGTTATATCATCTCTTTTTATTTCTCCTTCCTTATTTTGTGTAATAAATTTTATTTTTTTATCTGGAATAAATCTATAAATGTAATTTCTGCAAAGTAATTTACATTAATGAAAGAACTATCGATTTATATTCACATTCCTTTCTGCGATCACAAGTGTATTTATTGTGATTTTTACTCTATAATTTCATACGAGAATGTGTCGGCATATCTTATTTCTTTAAAAAAAGAAATTGAGTTTTATTCCAAATTATATAGGAAAGAGCACGAGGTAATATCAATTTACTTTGGCGGCGGCACACCATCATTTATGAAACCGGAATATATAAGAGAAATTATTTCTTTCACTCATGAAAAATTTAATGTAAAATTTGATGCTGAAATTACTTTGGAAACAAACCCGGGAACTGTTGATAAAGAAAAACTAAAAGCATTCAGAGAAATTGGAATAAACAGAATCAGCATTGGTGTGCAGTCGTTTAATAATGATGAGCTTGAATTTTTGACAAGGATACATAACAGCAATACAGCTATACAGACTTTAATCGATGCTGAAAAATCCGGTTTCCAAAATATAAGTCTTGATTTGATATTTAATCTGCCGAATCAAACCAAAGAGAAATGGAAGTACAATCTTGAGAAAGCAGTTTCGCTGCCGGTTAAACATATATCTGCTTACAGCTTAATCCTTGAAAGAGGAACAATTCTTAACAAAATGGTTCTGGATGGGAAGGTTGATCTTCGGGACGCAGATTATGATGCCGACCTATATGAGCTTACAATTGATTTTCTTACCGAAAAAGGGTTTGAACAGTATGAAGTTTCAAACTTCTCTAAACCGGGTTACCAGTGTACTCATAATAATACTTACTGGCATTATAAAAATTATTTGGGCTTTGGAACGTCGGCTCACTCTTTTGTAAATGGGAAACGATGGTGGAATTATTCCGGACTTACTTTTTATAACGAATCAATTAAAATAAAAGGAGATGCTAGAATAGGAGAAGAGATATTAAGTCAGAAAGAAAAGACAGATGAGTTTGTAATGCTTTCATTAAGAAGCACCGGATTGAACCTCTGTACATTAAAAAATGATTTTGACTCACAGTGGCTCGAACGCAACAAGAAATATTTTAATCAATTAATTAACGATGGTTATTTATTTTGGACTGAAAATTTTATTAAATTGACAAAAAAAGGATATGCAGTTTGTGATGAAATTCTTGCAAAATTTAAATAACTAAACGGGAGTCTAGTGACTAAAATTAAACTACATTGGCAAATTTTAATTGGATTATTTTTAGGCGTCTTGTGCGGATTGTTTCTCGGCGGCAATGTAAAATACGTAACATGGATGGGTGATATTTTCCTTCGCGCATTAAAGATGGTGATTGTTCCTTTAGTTTTTACTTCGATTGTGTCGGGGGTTTCAAATATTGGCAGCGGAGAAAATTTAGGGCGTCTCGGATTTAAAACTTTCCTTTATTATTTAACTACCAGTTTGTTTGCAATATTAACCGGCTTGTTTTTAGTCAATCTTTTTCAGCCGGGAGTTGGGGCAGATTTAGGGTTCAGTAAACAGGTAGAGGGTCTTTCCGTTGCAAAGGAATCTTTCGGCAAAACTCTAATTGATATTATCCCTTCTAACATATTCCAGGCTTTTACTGAATCTCAGATGCTGCAAATTATTTTTTTTGCAATAATATTCGGTTTTTTTATAACGAAAGTGGAAAATAAATATCAATCGCAGTTGACAGATTTTTTTAATTCGACATTTGAAGTAATGATGAAAGTTACGCTTTTTGTAATAAAATTTACGCCCCTTGGTGTTTTTGGAATTGTTACCGGTGTGGTAGCCGAACAAGCCGGTGATACGACAGCTTTGCTGGATATTGTTGGCAGACTTGGATTGTATATGATTTCCGTTTTATTGGGTCTATTTATTCATGCTTTTATTACTTTGCCGTTGATCTTAAAGATTTTTGGCAGGGTAAACCCGTTAAAACATTTTCAATCAATGAGTACTCCTTTACTTACGGCATTTACAACTTCATCATCCAATGCAACATTACCGTTAACAATGGAAGCGGTAGAAAATAATTCTGGCGTTTCAAATAAGATAACTTCTTTTATGCTGCCGCTGGGTGCTACGGTGAATATGGACGGAACCGCATTATACGAATGTGTCGCTGCAATGTTTATTGCCCAGGCTTATGGAATTCAGCTTGGTTTTGTGCAGCAGATAATTGTTGTGGTAACTGCACTTCTCGCTTCTATCGGAGCTGCCGGTATCCCTATGGCTGGATTGGTAATGATCACGATTGTGCTTTCTGCCGTTGGTTTACCGTTAGAAGGTGTTGGACTTATTCTTGCAGTGGATAGAATTCTGGATATGTGCCGTACAACCGTAAATGTTTGGAGCGATAGTTGCGGTGCTGTTGTAGTTGCAAAGAGTGAAGGGGAAGAATTAAAAGTATAGAAATCAACTTTTGTTAAAACTTTGCGGTTTAAGTAAAAGCTATTTTTGCAATTTTTAAAATTAAAATAAAGGTTTAATCCAATGAAAGAAAAAAATAATTTATTAGTTCCGCTCTCAATATTATCCGGAGCAATTGTCCTTTCAGTTATTATTTTCTCTTTGGTATGGAAATCTGCCAAAAGTGCTCAGCAAACTATAACTGTTACCGGTTCTGCAAAGCAGGAAGTAATTTCCGATCTCGGAATTCAAAGAGGGACTTTACAAGGTACGAGTAAAAATAGAAAAACTGCATACCAGCAGCTTCGAGAGGCTGTACCGGTCTTAATTAAATTTTTGGAAAGCAAAGATTTTAAAAAAGAACAAATTGAATTTTTTACTGTTAACGGTTATCCGGTTTACGAAACGGGACCCAATGGAGTAATGACTCAAAACATTTCGCGTTATGTATATTCGCAGAGATTCCAGGTAACCTCAAATGACGTTAATAAAATTAAAGAGTTATCAATAACTCTAAGTTCATTAGTAGAAAAGGGAATTGATATTTTGGTGGATATGCCTGAGTATTTATACTCAAAAATTGATGAGTTAAAAGTTGTTATTCAAGCTCAGGCTGCTAAGAACGCAAAAGAAAGAGCAGAGAAAATTGCAGAGGCAACAGACAGAACTTTAGGTCCGTTGAGAAGTGCAAGAATGGGTGTAATTCAAATTACTCCTAAAAATTCCAATGTAATTTCAGATTACGGCGTTAACGATAACACTTCTATTGTTAAGGATATAACGGCAGTTGTTTCCGCAGCTTTCGAGATAAATTAAAGTATGTTTAATCATGCTAAATTGTTGAAATTTCACAGACTTTTGAGATTAATCTGCATTCCAGTTGTTAAATAGACGCCTATTATTTGCTTATTCTAATTAATTATTATAAATTTTGGAAACTAATTCGCCCCTCGTGGGCGATTTTTGTTTGTGTAAAATGGAAAAACAAGATCTATCGCAAAAATTTGAAGATGCGGTTAATTTACTAGGTTACCTTCTAATCGATTTTATAGTTCGGGGTGATTCTAATCTGAAAATAATTGAACTATATGTTGATAATGAGGTGGGTATAAATTCGGATGACTGCTCGCTTATTGCAAGAGAAATTAACAATCTTATTGAAACAAAAAAACTGATCGACTCAAATTATAGATTGGTCGTTTCTTCACCCGGTGTCGATCGTCCTTTGAAATATTTGGTTCAATACAAAAAACATCTAAACAGAAAATTTGAGCTCGAATATATAAAGAACAATCAGGTTATGAATTTCAGCGGCAGATTAACCGGCATTGTTGATGACCGGTTGTTTTTCCGGGATAAAAAAAATGAAATAGAAATTAAATTTGAGAACATAAAAAAAGCTAAAGTCTTAATTAGTTTTTGAGAATGGAGGAAAAAATAAATGAACACTGAAATAGTCGAATCATTTGCTCAAATGGTTCGCGAGAAAAATCTAGATAAGGACGTTCTTGCCGGGATAATTGAAGAAATATTTGGTGTGCTTGTAAAGAAAAAATTCGGACAGGAAGCTAAGTATGATGTAGTCGTCAACATGGATAAAGGCGATATAGAAATTTTCTATGAAAGAGCTATTGTTGAAAAAGTGACAGATCCGACTTTGGAAATAAGCATAGATGAGCTAAATGAAAAAGGAAACCCCGATGAACTCGAAGTTGGCGACGACTATGTAGAAAAGATCGAATTGAATCAGTTTGGAAGGCGCCTTATCAATCTTGCTCGTCAAAGTTTGAATCAGAAAATTCGCGAAATAGAAAAAGATATTGTTTATGCCGAATATAGTGAAATGCTTGGCGAAATTGTTGTTGGGGATATTTATCAGGTTAGAAAAAATGATGTGCTTGTAAACCATAATAAAAATGAATTAATGATGCCACGTTCCGAACAGATACCTCGCGAAAAATACCGCAAAGGTGATACCGTTAGGGCTGTTATTAAAGAAGTAAAGAAAACACCGAACGGACCGGTTATTATTATTTCCCGGGCAGATAATCTGTTCCTCAGAAGATTATTTGAAATTGAAATTCCAGAAATATACGACGGTGTGATAGAAATAAAAGGTATTGCCCGCGAACCCGGCGAAAGAGCAAAAGTTGCTGTTGAATCTCAGGATTCACGGATAGACGCTGTTGGAGCATGTGTAGGCATGAAGGGTGTTAGGATTCATGCAATAGTACGCGAACTTAACAATGAAAATATCGATGTGATAAATTATTCCGATGACCCTGTTGTCTTTATTCAGCGTGCACTTTCACCTGCAAAGTTAAAACAAATTGAGATCGATGAGGAAAACAAGAAATGTGTTGTTACCGCAGACAGCGACCAGGTTTCCCTTATTGTTGGAAGAAACGGCGTAAATATCCGGCTGGCAATGAAACTCACAGGCTACAATATCGAAGTTATCCGCGAAGAGAAACCGTTCGAAGAATATGAGGAAGATATAGAATTGGTTGAATTAAGAGAGGAATTGGGCAATGATTTGGTTGAATTACTTATCAATAACCGGTATGACACCGCAGTTGAAGTCTTAACTGCCGGAATTGATAAATTAAAAGAAATAGAGGGAATAGATGAAGCTAAAGCAACAGAAATTATTGAGATTATAAAAAATCAGTTTGAAGAAGAGGAATAAAAAATATTATAATAACTTTCGTAGAAGGCGGGTTAAACTTTTATGGCTGAAGTTGCTAAAGAAAAAAAATTACGACTTTATAAATTTGCATCAGAGGTGAACCTCTCAACGGATTCTCTTGTAGAGTTTTTGCAAAAGAAAGGATACGATGTTAAATCCCATATGGCACTTTTGACCGATGAAATGGTCACGGCTATTCATGATCATTTCAAGAAAGATATTGAAAAGGCTGAAAAACATTACAAGAAAATCTCCGAATTCCAAAGAAAAAGAGGAGAGATAACAGGTACAGAAGTTTCAATTAGAGAAAAAGAACCAGAAAAATCGGTTGAAGTTCAGGCTGAATCTAAACCCGAAATTATAATCAAGGAAGTACAAGACGAACAACCTGTTCAGGAGGAAACAGGTGTTGAAACTTCAAAGGAAGCTCCAGCCGAAGAACCGCTTTCTTATAAAACCGATTCCGAACTTGAGTTAGCCGCAAAGAAAAAGGGACTTACTATAGTCGGGAAAATTGATCTGCATAAAAAGAAAAAAGAAAGTGTTAAAGAGACTGCAAAAGAAGGGGAAAAACTACCTGCGGAAATTGAACGAGAACCGGCTGCTAAAGCTAAGGAAATTCAAACTCCTGAATTAACTGCAAAACCAGAAGAGGAAGAAAAAGAAAAAGGGAAGAAAAAGAAGAAGAAAGTTCTTAAAGCAAAGAAAAAACCGAAATCGGCAGAGGAAAAGGATGAAGCTCTGATTTCAAAGAAAAAAAGAAAAATTAGACGCCTCGAAATTGATAAGAAAGAAGTTGACGATGCGATAAAACGTACTTTACTCAGTATGGATGAGTCTGTTATAGGCGAAAGGGCTTTAATTAGAAAAAAGAAAAGAAAAGAAAAGCAGGAAATCCAGGAGAAAATTCAAGAACAAAAAGACAAAGAGAAGACAACTTTAAAAGTTGCAGAATACATTGCCGTAAGTGAACTGGCTAATTTGATGGGCGTACCGGTATCGGAAGTAATTCAAAAATGCATTGAACTTGGCTTGATGGTTTCTATTAATCAGCGTTTGGATGTTGAAACAATTACACTCGTTGCCGACGAATTCGGTTTCGAAATAGAACTCGAAGAAGAATATAAATCGGATATCATTAACGACGAAGCAGATGATGAGCTGTCACTTCAGCCGCGTCCACCTGTGGTAACTATAATGGGACACGTTGACCATGGAAAAACTTCACTCCTCGATTATATTAGACGTGAAAATGTAGTTGCAGGCGAAGCAGGCGGTATCACACAGCATATAGGAGCTTATAAAGTTGTTCTTGATGACGAAAAAGAAATTACATTTCTGGATACCCCCGGACACGAAGCGTTTACCGCTATGAGAGCAAGAGGTGCTAAGGTAACGGATATTGTGGTTTTAATAATTGCGGCAGACGATGCGGTAATGCCTCAAACGGTTGAAGCAATTAATCACGCACAGGCAGCTAATGTGCCAATTATAGTAGCAATCAATAAAATTGATAAACCCGGAGCCAATCCCGAAAAAATTCGCCAGCAGCTTTCCGAAAGAAATATTCTGGTGGAGGATTGGGGCGGCAAGTACCAGTGTGTGGAAATTTCTGCAAAAAAAGGATTGAATATAGACCTGCTCCTTGAGAAAATTGTGCTCGAAGCAGAAATTTTAGAATTGAAGGCTAACCCGAATAGAGCCGCAAGAGGAACTATTATTGAATCGCAGTTGGACAAAGGACGCGGTATAACAGCTACCGTTCTGGTTCAGAAGGGAACTTTAAGAATTGGCGACCCGTTTATTGCCGGTACTTCATTCGGACGTGTCCGCGCAATGTTTGATGAGAGAAATAACAAAGTAACTGAAGCAAAACCTTCTACCCCTGTTCTTGTACTTGGATTTGAAGGCGTTCCTCAGGCAGGCGATAGTTTCATCGTTGTTCAATCCGAACGTGAATCAAGAGAAATTGCTATTAAGAGACAGCAGTTAAAACGAGAACAGAACCATCGCCAGGTTCGTTTAATTACATTAGATGAAATTGCAAGTCAAATTAGCCGCGGCGGCGTAAAAGAACTGCCAATTATTGTTAAAGGTGATGTTGACGGTTCCATTGAAGCTCTGTCGGATTCATTGCTGAAACTCTCTAATCAGGAAGTTAAAGTGCGGGTAATTCATAAAGGTGTTGGTGCTATTAATGAAGGAGATGTACTTTTAGCCGCTGCTTCGAATGCAGTGATTATAGGTTTTCACGTAAGACCAAACATAAATGCCAGAAAATTAGCTGAATCTGAAAAGGTAGATATAAGACTTTATAATGTAATTTACGATGCGATTAATGAAGTCAGCTCTGCTCTTGAAGGAATGCTCTCGCCAGTCGTTTCCGAGGAACTGGTCGGGACACTTGAAGTTAGGCAAACATTTAAGGTGCCTAAAGTAGGTACTGTCGCCGGATGTTATGTTCAAGATGGCAAAATAAACAGAGCGAATAAAATCAGATTGTTTAGAGATGGTATTGTAATCTACGAAGGCGACCTCTCTTCTTTGAAACGCTTTAAAGATGATGCCAAAGAAATAGATCAAGGTTATGAATGTGGCGTTAGTATTGCAGGATTTAATGATATTAAAGTCGGCGACATAATCGAATCTTATAAATTAGTTGAAACAAAAAAGAAACTTGAGTCATGACACACAGAGTCGATAGAGTAGCGAGTCTTGTAAAAGAAGAACTTAGCATGATCTTTCTGCATAAAATTCAGGACCCTGAGCTGGGTGTAATTACAATTACTAATGTTAAACTTAGTCCCGATTTACGTTATGCTAAAGTTTATATTTCTGTTTATGACAAAGCAAATAGAAAGGCATTGCTCGATAAAGTTGATGACATGAAAGGCATGATTAGAAGCGAACTTGCTCAAAGAATTACAATTAGATTCGTTCCGGAATTGAATTTTTTCATAGATGATACTAATGATTACGTTGAGAAGATAGAAGGAATCTTTAAAGAAATTCATAAGAATGATAACAAGGAAAACCAGGATTGATACGCTGCCCGACTTTAATGCCGGCGAAGTTATTTTAATTGATAAAGAAACGGGTAAAACTTCTTTTGACGTTGTCTATAAAATTAGAAAGGCAGCCAGTGTTAAAAAAGCAGGGCATGCTGGAACGCTTGATCCGCTTGCAAGCGGTCTTTTAATTGTTTGTACAGGTAATATGACCAAGCAGATTTCCTTTTATTCTGGTTTAGATAAAACTTATACGGGAATAATCAGTTTGGGAAAAACAACCCCTTCTTACGATTTGGAAACCGCCTTCGATTCGGAAAGCAGTATAGAAAATATTACCGAAAAAAATATTGAAGATGCAAGAAAAAAGTTTATTGGAAATATTAAGCAAAAACCGCCCCTTTATTCTGCGGTAAAATATAGAGGGAAAGCGCTTTATAATTTTGCAAGAAAAGGAATTAATATAGAGAAAGAAGCAAGAGAAGTTTTTGTTTCTGAATTTGATATTGAAAAAATTGTTTTGCCTGATATTTATTTTAAGATTACCTGTTCTAAAGGAACTTACATCAGGGTGATCGCAAATGATTTAGGGAAAGCGTTAGGCTGCGGAGCTTACTTGAAAAGTCTAAGAAGAACAAAAATAGGCAGCTACTTTGTGGATGATGCATTAAGCATAAATGAATTTCGAAAAATGATTAATCAAACTACCGAACCGATACAATTATGAAAATATATTCCGGTACTGATGAAATAAATAAAAACATTAAATATGCTGTTACGGTTGGAACTTTTGACGGACTGCATGCAGGCCATATGAAAATTATTAATTCGGTTATTGAAATAGCGGAAAAGATGAACGGGCAGTCCGTGCTCGTAACTTTTGAGCCGCACCCGAGATTAATAGTTTCGAAAAATTTTGAATTGAAACTGCTCACAACTTTTGAGGAAAAGAAAAAATTGCTGGAAGATGTAGGGATAGATAATTTGATAGTTGTAAATTTTACGCACGAATTTTCTCGGTTGTCATCCGAACAATTTATCCAGCGTTATATTGTTGAGAAAATTGGCGCTTCACATATGGTTATCGGACATGATCATAAGTTTGGTAAAGATAGGAATGGCGATGTAAATAAACTTAGAGAACTTGGCAGACTCTGGGGATTTGAGGTTACACCAGTGCTGGCAGAGAAAATAAACGGCGAAATTATAAGCAGCACTATTATTCGCGAAGCGCTGAGCAGTGGCGATATTGAAAAAGCAAATTTACTTTTAGGCAGAAATTATTCTTTTACGGGTATTGTGGTTGAAGGAGTCAAAAGAGGTAGAACTCTCGGATTTCCTACCGCAAATATTCAACTGGATAACAAAATGAAATCAATACCAAAACGCGGCGTTTATGCCGTGTCTGTTGAACTTGCAGCCGAGCGTTTCTTTGGTATGATGAATATTGGAATGCGTCCGACTTTCGAAAACAAAAAAGAATTGGTTATCGAAGTTCATATCCTAAATTTTAATAAGGATATTTACAGCGAAAAGATAAAAATTGATTTCTTAAAAAGAATACGGGAAGAAAAAAAATTTGAGTCTAAAGAGGAATTGATTTATCAAATTCAACATGATAAAAAAGAAACACTGGAGTTTATAAACGTTTTAACTAATTAATTCCGGATTATCTTTTAAGAACTCTGGAATTACATTGTACAACAAAATAATGAGGAGTAGTAAAATGTCGTTAACAAAAGAAGAAAAAACACAATTAATTAAAAAATACGGTAAGAATGAAAAAGACAGCGGAACTGCAGAAGTTCAGATTGCTATTCTTACTGAAAGAATAAACCGACTTACCGGTCATTTTGATTCTCACGTGAAGGATCATTCATCACGCAGAGGGTTGATGCAGCTCGTCGGTAAAAGAAGAAGGTTATTGGATTATCTTGCAAGAAAAGATATCAATAGATACAGAACAATTATTAAAGAACTTAATATAAGAAAATAAGAGGTATACTTAATGTTGTATAGAAAAGAAATTGAAATAGGCGGAAAAAAGCTGATTTTTGAAACAGGTAAATTGGCAAAGCAAGCTAACGGCGCAGTTACTGTTCAGTACGGAGAAACCGTCATACTGGTTACAGCTGTTGCAGGCGAGCTAAAAGAAGATGTCGATTTTTTCCCTTTGTCTGTAGAATACAGAGAAAAATCATTTGCAGCAGGTAAAATACCCGGCGGATTTTTCAAGCGTGAAGGAAAGCCAACTGATAAAGAAATTCTCAGTGCACGTTTGATAGACAGACCAATTAGACCTTTATTTCCCGATAATTTTTTGAACGAAACACAGGTTGCTGCATTTGTTTATTCTTATGATAACGAAAACGACGCCGATGTTTTGGGTGCTTGTGCGGCATCAGCTGCATTAACAATTTCGGATATCCCGTTCCAGGAACCAATCGGTGAGGTTAGGGTTGGAAGGGTAAACGGACAGTTTATAATTAATCCCACCCACGCTCAAGTTGAGGAAAGTGACCTGGAACTTGTTGTTGCCGGCACTGAAAGTTCAATTATGATGGTGGAAGGTGAGGCAAAAGAAGTTTCGGAAAATGACATGCTGGAAGCATTAAAATTTGCCCATACGGAAATAAAAAAGATAGTGAAAGTCCAAAACGAACTTAGGGAACTCTGCGGTAAACCGAAAATGGAAGTGCCGGTGCCGGAAGTAGATGAAAATTTAGTCGCCGATGTAAAAGAACTGGCATCGGAAAAAATGATTTCAATAGTTTCAGCAGTTCTAAGCAAAGAAGAAAGAAGCAGAAAGAATAAAGAATTAACAGAAGAAGTTGTTAATGCATTGGCTGAAAAATATCCTGAATCGGAAAAGAAAATAAAAGAGATTCTGCACGATATGGAAAAAGAAATGATGCGCAAGAGAATTCTTGAGAAAGGTCTGCGTCTTGACGGCAGAAAGCCAAATGAAATCCGTCCCATTAGCATTGAACTTGGAATTCTACCGCGCCCTCACGGGACTGCTCTTTTTACAAGAGGTGAAACACAAAGCCTAACAACGCTTACTCTCGGTACAAAAGGTGATGAACAAATTATTGACGGACTTCAGACTGAATACAAGAAAAGATTTTTGCTGCATTATAACTTTCCGCCTTTTAGTGTCGGGGAAACCGGAAGATTCAGTGGACCGGGAAGGCGAGAAGTCGGACACGGAAATTTGGCTGAACGTTCTTTAAAATATGTTATTCCGCCGGAGGATAAATTCCCTTATATCATTCGTGTTAATTCGGATATTCTTGAGTCAAATGGTTCGTCTTCCATGGCGACTGTTTGTGCCGGCTCGTTGGCTTTAATGGACGGCGGCGTTCCGGTTAAATGTGCAGTTGCTGGAATTGCTATGGGCCTTGTTAAAGAAGGAGACAACTACTCAATTCTTTCCGATATCCTTGGCAACGAAGATCATCTTGGCGATATGGATTTCAAAGTTGCGGGTACGGAAAACGGAATTACCGGTTTCCAGATGGATATAAAGATTCAGGGCATTTCCTATGAAATAATGGAAAAAGCTTTACAGCAGGCTAAAGAAGGCAGATTGCACATACTTAAAATAATGAACCTGGCTATTTCACAGCCGAGAGAAAATATTTCAAGCTTTGCTCCTTCAATTTTGATGACCAAGATAAATCCAGATAAAATTGGAACTGTAATCGGTCCGGGAGGAAAGGTTGTTCAGAAAATTCAGAAGGACTTCAATGTTGAAATTGTTATTGACGAAGATGGAACGGTTAATATTTCAGGACAGGATGCTGCGCTTGCCAAGAAAGCCCGTGAATATATAAAATGGCTGACTGCAGATCCTGAAATCGGACATATTTACGAAGGAAAAATTGTTAAGATAACTGACTTTGGTGCTTTTGTTGAAATTCTTCCGGGTATTCAAGGACTGCTTCATATTTCACAAATTGATACCAAAAGAGTAAATAAAGTAACTGATGTTCTAAAAGAGGGTGAAATGATTAAGGTCAAACTAATAAGCATGGACAGCGGGAAGTTTAGCTTATCGCGAAAAGTTTTGTTGAACGAAAAAGCAGAAAAGGAAACTGCTGAAAAGCAGATATAGTTTGTAATTTGGTAGTTTCAGTTCTTCAAGGAAGTGATTTTTATGAGAATCGGGAATCTTGATTTAGGAAATAAACTTATTTTAGCCCCAATGGCAGAGGTTACCGATTCTTCTTTTAGGAAAATTGCAAAAGAGTTTGGCTGCGGTCTAACTTTCACACAGATGGTAAGTGCCGAAGGCGTTGTCAGAAATAATTTTGAAACATTAAAACTGCTTTCGTTTAATAAATCTGAAAAACCCATTGGAATTCAAATTCTGGGGCGCGATCCTGCCATTATCGGTGAAGCCGTAAACGAAGTTTCCAAATTTAATCCCGATATAATAGATTTAAATTCAGGCTGCCCGGTTGATAAAGTTGTGGGCAAAAGAATGGGATCTGCTCTACTAGATGATCCTCAGTTAATAGGAAAACTTGTAAGAAAAATGAAGGACAATTCTAACGGGATTCCAGTTTCGATAAAAGTACGGCTGGGGAAAGATAAAAACCATATTAATATTTTTGATACTGTGAAAGCCGCTATGGAAAACGGTGTTGATGTAATCTTTATTCATGCAAGAGTACGTAATGAAAAATATAATGTCGAACCGCGCTGGCAGTGGATTAAAGAAGTCAAAGAAAAATTCAATGTAAACATTGTTGGCAACGGTTCTGTTTTTACTCCGCAAGATGCTCAAGAAATGATAAAGGAAACCGGAGCCGACTCAGTGTTGGTTGCGCGGGGCGCACTTGGTAATCCGTTTATTTTTTCTCGTTACAATAAGTTGATTGAATCAGGCATCGATCCCGGCAAGCCGGATGTAACAGTTGTAAGAGATACAGCATTGAAACATCTAGATTATTTAGTAAACGATCTAGGCGAAATAATGTCTCTGGATAGAGCAAAAAAAAATATGATTTGGTATTTTCATTATTATAATGGAGTTAATTTTATATTAGATAGAATATTCGGTTTAACGTCTGTAAGCAGCATAAAAGATTTGATAAACGAACACTCTGAAAATTTAATAAATCAGAGGTACGGAGAAGAGAATTTAGAAATAAATCATACAAAGTTTAAAAAGAAGGTGCTTTTCTGGTTGACCGAAATGGATGAAAAAATTGGAGCTGAAATCAACTGAAAGCAAAAAAATGAGATTTAAATGCACAAAGAAATTATTATTAATTCGTCTACTACTCAAAACCGAGTAGCTATTACAGAAAATGGAAATCTGGTCGACTTTTTTGTTGATCATTCCGAAAAACAAAGAATGGTGGGGGATATTTACCTTGGAAAAATTGCAAGGGTTTTGCCGGGCATAAGAGCAGCTTTTATTGATGTTGGACTCAAGCACGATGCATTTCTTCATTTTTCTGATATTGGCGACCGCATGGAAGCGCTTCAGGGCATTTTCGAAGATGAAGATGCCGATGTTGATGTTGAAGATTCCTCCAATGGCAATGCATCAGTAAATGTCTCAGTGGCTGTTAATACAGAAATTAAAACTGAAAATCTCCGTCAGAGCCAGAAAACTCTGAGTGAATCTGTAACAGCCGAAAGACGGAAAGAAAGGTCAGAGACTGCTCAAAAGGAAATTCCCAAACTTTATAAGGGACAGGAATTACTGATTCAGATTATTAAGGAGCCTGTCAAAGACAAGGGAGTGCGTGTTACATCTTCAATTTCACTCCCCGGCAGATTCTGCGTTCTTTTGCCTTTTGATAATAAAATTGGAGTCTCCAAAAAAATTGTAGATGCAAGAGAAAGAAAAAGATTACGAAGAATAGCCAGAGGAATTATACCTGAAAATTGCGGACTTATAATTCGTACCGCTGCAAAAGATCAGTCGGAAGAAGCTCTTTCCGGCGACTTAAAATATCTCGTCAAAAGCTGGAAAGAAATTGAAGAGGAAGCAAAGCAAAGTACCCCCCCGGCTTTGCTGTACAAAGATTTGAGCACAACTATAAGTGTTATCCGTGATCTTTTTACTCCCGATGTATCAAAAGTTTTTGTTGATTCAAAAAAGTTATACAAAGAAATAAGAAATTACGTCGAATTTATTCAGCCTGCACTTTTAGATAGAATTGAACTATACAAAAGCGAAGAACCTATTTTTGAAGCTTTCAAGGTAGATGAACAAATAAAGGCTTTGATGGGTAGAAAAGTACCGCTGCCCAGCGGAGGGCATATTGTAATTGAACATACCGAAGCGATGGTTGTAATTGATGTTAACAGCGGACGGTATGCTGCAAAGAAAGAACAGGAACTTAATTCTCTTAAAACAGATCTTGAGGCAGCACGCGAAATCGTAAGACAACTTAGGTTAAGAGACATTGGCGGATTGATAGTTGTGGATTTTATCGACCTTGAAGATGAAAAGAACCGCAAGAAAATTTATGACGAGATGAAAAAAGAATTTAAAAAAGACCGTGCGAAAACTGCAATTCTTCCCATGACAGAATTCGGACTGATGCAGATTACACGTGAACGCATCAGAGAAAACATAATTCAGTCTATGTTCGAGGTTTGTCCTTTCTGCCAGGGTACAGGACTTTTAACTAAGAAGTCACATACAATTCATGAATTAGAAAAGTGGCTTACGCGTTACAAAATTGAAGGGAAAAAGTACAAATCACTCACAATTAAAGTGCATCCTACATTTGCCGAAGTGTTGCAGCGCGGAACAATTTCTACTATTACCAAGCTTCAGTTTAAATATTTAATTCGGATTAAATTAGAGAAAGATGAAAAGATTAATCCGCAGGTCTTTCAGATATTTTCTACGAAAACCGGAGAAAATTTAACAGAAGAATATTTATAATAAGTTACTTTTTGCAATCATAAATTAAATTGTAAAGGAGGTTCCCGGAATGAAGTTTTTTATTGACACAGCAAATTTAGACCAAATACGGGAAGCTGCTGCATTAGGTCTGTTAGACGGAGTTACAACAAATCCTTCGTTGGTTTCTAAAGAAGGGAAAAATTTTAGACAATTGTTAGATGAAATTGTGAAAATTGTAGACGGACCCATAAGTGCAGAAGTTGTCTCAACCGATTACGACGGAATACTTAAAGAAGCATTTGAGTTATCCAAAGTTCATAAAAATATTGTTGTTAAGGTGCCCTTAATTAAAGAAGGAATTAAAGCCGTAAAAAAACTTTCTGATGAAGGTATTAAAACAAATGTTACACTCTGCTTCTCGCCCTCCCAGGCAATTTTAGCCGCCAAAGCCGGGGCAGCTTATATAAGTCCCTTTGTCGGTAGGCTAGACGATATCAGCACAAACGGGATGGAACTGGTGGGACAGATTGTTCGGATATATAAAAATTACGGTTATAAAACACAGGTCCTGGTTGCCAGCATTCGTCACCCGCTTCATCTTGTTGAAGCTGCTTTAATGGGTGCAGACGTAGCAACAATGCCCTACGATGTTATTATGAAGTTATTTAATCATCCTTTGACGGATATTGGTTTAAATAAATTTTTAAGCGATTGGAATAAGCTAAAGCAATAATTGTTATGAAGAAAACAAAATTTTATTCCGTTCATGAAAAACTTGGCGCTAAGATTGTTGATTTTGCGGGATTTAAAATGCCCGTGCAGTATTCTTCAATCATTGCAGAACATAAGGCTGTAAGAAATTCTGTCGGCGTCTTTGATGTATCTCATATGGGAGAAATATTTATACGCGGCAGTAAAGCTTTGGATTTTGTGCAGCATATAACTGTTAACGACGCATCCGTTCTTTACGACGGCAGGGTCCAATATTCGGCAATGTGTTATCCCGACGGCGGAATTGTTGACGACCTTCTTGTTTACCGTATTAATGAAAAAGAGTTTATGCTTGTTGTTAATGCATCAAACAAGGATAAAGACTTTAACTGGATGAAGGAAAATAACAATCTGGATGTTGAGGTTACTGATGAAAGCGATGATTATTCTCTGCTTGCCGTACAAGGTCCAAATTCGAAAGCAGTTGTAGAAGCTGTTTGTGATAAACCTTTTGAGCTGGAATATTATCACTTTTTCTCGGGCAAAATCGCTGGCATCGATGCAATTATTTCAAGAACAGGTTACACCGGCGAACTTGGATATGAATTATATTTCAAGGGAAACGAATCAACTGCCGAAAAAATTTGGAACGTAGTCTTTGAAGCAGGAGAAAAATTTGATATTAAACCTGCCGGCTTAGGTGCTAGAGATTCCCTAAGATTGGAAATGGGTTTTTGTTTGTACGGAAACGATATCGACCAGACTACAAATCCGCTAGAAGCCGGGTTGGGCTGGATAACTAAATTCAAAAAAAATGAGTTTATAGGTAAAGAAACTTTGTTGAAAATAAAATCTAGCGGATTGAAACGCAGACTTGTACCAATGATCTCCGAAGAAAAGGCTTTTCCAAGGCACGGTTATGAATTAACTGTAAATAAGCGGAAAGTGGGAACAATTACAAGCGGTACTGTAAGTCCTGTTCTTGATAAAGCTATTGCACTCGGCTATGTTTCAACTGAATACGCTAACGAAGGCAACCAAATTAATTTTTTAATAAGAGGGAAAGAAATACCTGCTGTAATAACTAAATTACCATTTGTGAAAAAATAATATGAGAGCAAATATTTTGTTATCCCCTGCAAATGTTGATGAATTATACTTTACGGGCAAAACAACCGTGGTAATAGATGTATTGAGGGCAACTTCTGTAATTGTAACTGCTCTTAACAACGGTGCGCGCGAAATTATTCCGGTTAGTACCGTCGATTTTGCTATGAAAGTATCTGGAAATGCATTTGGTGGTCAGACAATATTAGGGGGAGAAAGAAATACGAAGATGATCGAAGGATTTAATCTCGGAAATTCTCCTCTTGAGTATACACCTGAGGTAATTTCCGGCAAGTCAATTATTCTCTACACAACAAATGGTTCAAAAGCAATTATTAAAGCTAAATTTTCTGAGAATTTGTTCGTTTGCTGTTTTAATAATTTGTCGACTATTGCCAAACATCTGGTTACTTTAGGAAAAGATTTTTTAATTTTATGTGCCGGGACAGCCGGAACGTTTTCAATAGAGGATACAGTCTGTGCCGGGAAATTAATTACTACAATGCTTTCAATGGATAATTCAATTGAACTTTCCGATTCGGCAAGAGCAGCAATTGCTTTGAATAAAACGTTCGGGAAAAGTATTTTGAAAATGCTTAAAGAGTCCGAGCACGGACAATTGCTTATAAAAAATGGTTTTAAGGACGATCTTTCTTACTGCTCAAAAGTAGATTCTATAAATATTATTCCATATTATACTTCCGGTATAGTAAAAAAATTTGACAACGGTTCAACAAATATTGAACTGTAATTAAAAATGGCAGCAAGGAAAAAATTAAAAACGGCTAAAAACAATACCGAAGACGGTAATTATTTTGTTATTTCTATCGAAAAAAAGAAAAAAATATTGGGTATATTTTTAATTGTATTTGCGCTCCTAATTTTCTTGAGTATACTGTCTTACTCAAGATTTGATGATGCCAACTTCTCTTACAAGTTTACCGATCTTTTCAAAGTATTTTCATCCAATCCCGAAATAAATGCCAAAGCAAGTTCAACACGTAATTTACTTGGTGTTTTCGGCGCTTTTATTTCCAACTTTTTTATCCATGCAACATTAGGTTATTTCTCTCTGGTTTTCCCGGTTGTTATGTTTGTCTGGGGGTATTCAATTCTTCGCGGACAAAACTATAAAGCTGCAATTTACATCTCGAATTTTCTAATTGTAATGGGTGTTTTGCTTGCATCGTTTTTCGGTATGCTGCGTTTTACTCCGGAAATCGGTTTGTTTACCGATGTTTTTGAACTCTCCGGCAATACCGGTGCTTTCTTGGGAAAAGCAATAGGCAAATTATTTGGAGGATTGGGGAGTATAATTTTTCTTTCTGCAGCAATCTTTGTTACTCTGATTATTGCTTTCGATATTAAGGTAAGCAGAATTTGGGAATTTTTGAAAAACCTGTTTGGTGAAGAAAAAGAAACTGAAGAGTCAATAAAAATCAAAGCTCCCGTGGATGAAAAAACCGGAGAAAATCTGGGAAAAATTAAAGAGTTGAGAAAAGAAAGCAGACTGAAGGCTTTATTCGAAAGAAGAGAAAAGGAAGTTCAGGAAGAAATTGGATCTAAAAAAGAACCGGAAACTAAAATCAAAATAATAAAAAACATTGAGCCGGAAAAAACAATTGAACCTGCTGTTGAAGAAAGCCCTAAACTCAAACCCAAAAAACAAATGCCGGCAGAAGATGAAGAAATTATCTCTCCGATAGATAGAGAAGAAGAAGAAAAGTTACCTGAACAATGGGAAGAACAAATCGAATATTCTTTTCCCAAACTCGATCTCCTGGTAATGCCTGAAGATGAAGAAGTCAAAGTTCATGAAGAGGAATTAAAACGCAATGCTGAACTGTTAAAAGAAAAACTGTCTTTGTTTGATATTCAAATTGAAGATATTACTGTTACTCCGGGTCCTGTGGTTACTCTCTATGAAATTGTACCTTCGCCTGGAGTTAAAATAAGTAGAATTGTAAGCCTTGAACACGATATTGCACTTGCTTTGGCGGCGAGAGGAATTAGAATTATTGCACCAATTCCCGGTAAAAGTGCAATCGGTGTTGAAATTCCGAATGCAGAAGCCTCGCTTGTACGGGCGAGGTCTGTAATTACCAAGCTGAAAGATACAAAAGCAGAACTTCCTCTGGCGCTTGGTAAAACTATTTCTGGAGAAGTTTACATAACTGATCTGGCAAAAATGCCGCATCTGTTGATAGCCGGTTCAACCGGGTCGGGTAAAAGCGTCGGTATAAACATGATCATAAACAGTCTAATTTATTCCAAACATCCTTCAGAAGTTAAATTTGTTATTGTGGATCCAAAAAAAATTGAGCTTTCTTTTTACAAAAGACTGAATAAGCATTTTTTGGCTATATCTCCGGATATCGATGAAGAAATAATTACATCCCCTTCTTATGCTCTCTTGGCTTTGAAAGCTGTAGAATATGAAATGGAAAAAAGATACGATAAACTTGCCAAAGCCGGTGTTAGAAATATTGTTGACTACAACAAAAAAATTCTAAATCCCAAGACGAAGCCAAAAGATACCAACGATATGAAGCACTACAAGCTTCCGTACATAATAATTATTATAGATGAACTTGCCGATTTAATGATCACTTCGGGAAAAGAAGTTGAAGAGCCGATAGCTCGTCTTGCACAGCTTGCACGTGCCGTAGGCATACATTTGATTGTTGCTACACAACGTCCTTCCGTGAACGTAATAACCGGTACAATTAAAGCCAACTTCAGCGCAAGAATGGCTTATCAGGTGGCAACTAAAATTGATTCGAGAACAATACTTGATATGAACGGTGCCGAACAACTCCTTGGTGCCGGCGATATGCTGTTTTTACCCGGCGGCGCTCCCAAACCGATAAGAATTCAAAATGCGTACATAAGCACAGAAGAAGTGGAAAGAGTTACCAATTTTATTTACGCACAGAAAGGATTTTCCAAACGCTACTTCCTTCCCTCAATGTTTGAAAAGAAAAAAGAAGGTGCTGGAGATTTTCTTGCCGATCTCGACCCAATGTTTGAAGAAGCTGCAAGAGTTGTGGTAAGACATCAACAGGGTTCGGTTTCGCTGCTTCAAAGGAGACTTAAATTAGGTTACTCAAGAGCTGCAAGAATTGTCGATCAGCTTGAACAAGCCGGAATTGTTGGTCCTTCGGAAGGCAGCAAGGCAAGGGAAGTAATAGTTGAAAACGAAGAACAGTTGGAAACAATTTTAAGATCTCTGTAAAATGAAAATTAAAATAGCAGCTCTGTTTATTTTTTCATCTGTTTTGTTTGCTCAATCAGCAGAATCTTTTTTAAATGGTGTTCGTGAAAAATACAGAACTGTTAAAAGTCTTTCGGCAGATTTTGAGCAAAGTACCGGCGGGAACTCAAACACAGCAGGTACTGTAAAAGGCAAATTTTATTATCAGCAAAAAAACAAATTCATCGTTGAATTTGAGAATCAAACGATCATCAGCGACGGTAATACAATTTGGAATTATAACAAAAAAAGCAAACAGGTAATTATAAGTTCTGCCGCAGAAGAATCGCCATTTTTATCAATTGATAGACTGATATATGATTATCCGTCTCAATGCACAGTTAATGTTGAAAAAGGATCGGGAAAAGATTCCAATTATACCATTATGAGATTAGTTCCAAAAAAAGATGATATTCCTTTTAAAAATATAAAAGTATGGGTCGATAGGAATTATTTGGTGCGTAAGCTAGAATTGATCAATATGAATGATCTGATCTTTTCTATAGAGTTTTCTAGTATAGAACTGAATAAAAATTTTACGAAGATGAATTTCGTTTTTAATCCTCCAAAGGGAGTCCGAGTTATTGATCTCAGATAAGCCAAATACACATCATGTAAGAAAAGTGCTCGGCGTTCTATTTCCTTTTCTTCTAACAATTATTTTTTTGCTGCTCGCATTTCAAAATGTTGACTTAAGTAAATCCATTTCCCTTATAACCAAGTCCTCATTTTTTTGGGTAGGCGTTTTTCTCCTTGTTTTTTTCCTTTCGCACTTTGTTAGAGCAGTAAGATGGAAAGTTATGATAAACGGAGTTAAAAAAGAAACATCGCTGTTAAATTTGTTCGGTGCGGTGATGATTGGTTACGGAGTAGGATGCGTTGTCTCTCGCCTGGGGGAAGTTTACAGAGGGTTCTTTTTAGGCAGATGGGAAAAATTATCGAGAACTTCAATGTTTGGTACGGTTATAGTCGAAAGAATAATTGATATGCTTGCTTTAGGTTTTTCTTGTCTGATTAGTGTTTATGTTTATTCGGGTGATTTGCTCGTTGAGGTAGACTGGCTGAAAACTTCTCTAGTTTTTGCTTTTGGTTTGATGGGATTTCTTATTGTTTTAATTTATCTGCTCGTCATAAAGAAAGAAAATTTTTATAACTCAATAGTAAATCTGGTGGGGAAATTTTCCCGGAAGCAGGGTGAATTCTTAGCAAAAATTTTTGGTACTCTTGTTGATGGCTTTAACTGCATTACCGGTATAAAAAGTTATATGCTGATTCTTCTTCATACAGTAATAATAATGCTTTTGTACGCTGTTGATGCTTATATCGGTTTTTACATGCTTGAACTGAATAAAATGTATCCAGTCAATTTCGAAATGGCATGGATATTAATGACTATCAGTGCGTTTGGTGTCGTAATTCCCACTCCCGGCGGAACGGGCTCTTATCATTTTCTTGCTATTTTTGTTCTGACACGGCTCTTCCAGTTCGATTCTTCGTCTAGCGGAGCGTATGCCCTGCTTACACATTTTATTTCCTATGTTTCATTTATTCTTTCATCTTTGATTTTGCTGTATTTTATCAACAAAAGGAACTTTAAAAAAGGAGTGCCAAAAGAAAATTTTCTTACCGTTTTTAAATTGAATCCGGATGAAAAATGAAAAATATACTTAAACTCTGCTTACTTCTGTTAATATCTACCGATATTTATGCTCAAATAGATATGACATTAGGAATGGGACTGGATTTCAACAATGTTTCTTCATACCGCGATTATGTGAATGAAAATTTTGCCCCGCCGGATAATCAAGTCTCTACATTTAAAAGTTCAGTAATGTTTTTCAGCGAAGCAGATTTCCAGTTGTACGATAAATTTCAAGCTGGAGTTGAATATAATTTATTGCTCGATTCATATAATACCCCGGTTGGAGCCGGAGGGATTTATGAAATCTCTTACATCCTTCATAGACCTGCCATTATCTGCTATTATGTATTAAGCGGAGAAGGTTATAAGTTTAAATTTGGCGGCGGAGTAGGACCGCGGTTTGCTGTACTTAATGAAAAAATATATTACAGTTCAAGCTACAGTTCTGCCGGAATTGGTTTCCTTCTGAAGGCCGAAGGACATACGGCATTAAGCAGTAATTTCTTCGCCGTTATTGGAATTGATTTAAGATATGATTTAGCAGGTGAGCCTTCCAACCGGAACGGGAAGATTTATAACAACGTTTCAAATGAAAATATGAATTTAAATTCGCTTTCTGTGGGATTAAAACTCGGCATTTCATTTACATTATAAGGTGACTCTTGAGTATAATAGAATCTTTTTTTCTCGGTATCATACAGGGTTTAACTGAATTTTTACCCATAAGCAGCACCGGTCATTTAACACTTGCCGGTAAATTTATGAATCTTATTTCCGATTCGCATCCCGAAAGATGGACAGCCTTTATTGCAGTTATTCAATTGGGAACGATGCTTGCAGTGTTCATTTATTTCTGGCACGATCTCATTGTAATTATAAAAGATTTTCTCAAACAAAATTTGATGGAACGAAGAAGGTTTGCCGACCAAAATTTGAACTCCAAACTCGGATGGTATCTCATAATAGGAACTATTCCGGTAGTTATTGTAGGATTGGGATACAAAGATTTAATAGAAGGTGCGCTAACTAAAAATCTTTTTGTAATTTCATTAAGCTTAATTGGTCTTGCCGTTATTCTTGCAATTGCAGAAAAAACAGGTATTTTCAAAAAAGAAATGAATGACATAAAATGGCACGATGCATTAATAATTGGGATTGCACAATGTTTTGCACTGATACCAGGTTCTTCGCGGTCGGGCACAACAATAACAGCCGCTTTGCTTATCGGATTTAAGAGAGAAACCGCTGCAAGATTTTCTTTTCTTCTTAGTCTGCCTGCAGTATTTGCAAGCGGACTTTATGAGTTTTATGAATCACTTAAGTTTATAAATTTCTCTTTGGCTGTTAACTTAATCGCTGCTACAATTACTTCGGCTATTTTTGGCTATTTTTCAATTGAATTTTTGCTGAGATATTTACGCAGACACTCCACTTATATTTTTGTTTATTATAGAATTGCAGCAGGAATAATAATTTTAATTTTATTATTATTTGGTGCAGTTAATTTATAGGAGGGAAAATGAAAGCTATTCTATCTTTTTTCTTAGCGCTGGCGTTAAGCTTATCTGCGTGCAAAGAAAAGGAAACACAAAACAATCAACAATCTGTTAATAAACAAGAGGATAAATTGAACGAATTGATGGATGTGAAAAACGGAGAAAAACTAATTGCTTCTGTAAGAACCAGTGTGGGCGAATTCGAGATTGAACTATACCCTAAACTTACACCTGTTACCGTAAAAAACTTTGTTGGTCTTGCCTTGAAAAAATATTATGACGGTGTGACCTTTCATAGAGTTATAAAAGATTTTATGATACAAACCGGTGATCCTACCGGAACTGGCGCCGGCGGTGAAAGCATTTACGGCGGTGAATTTCAGGATGAATTTAATTCATCGTTGATGCACGATTCTCCAGGTGTAGTATCTATGGCAAATCGGGGACCGAATACAAATACGAGTCAGTTTTTTATAACAGTTGTGCCTACACCCTGGCTGAACGGTAAACACACAATATTCGGCAAAGTAATTAAGGGTATGGATGTAGTTTTTGCGGTTAGTAAAGTTAGAACCGGACCGAACGATAAGCCTGTTGAACCCGTAGTTATTGACTCGATAACCATAGAAAAAAGAAAATAACGGATGAAAAATCAAGAATTTTTTACATCACGCTGGGGATTGATTTTAGCTGCTCTTGGAATAGCCGTTGGTACCGGCAATATCTGGAGATTCTCACGTATTGTTGCTCAAAACGGCGGTGGTTCATTTCTGATTCCATGGGTAGTGTTTTTGCTTATCTGGTCGGTTCCGTTAATTATTACGGAATTTGCAATCGGTAAATTTGCGCGGCTTGGTCCTGTTGGTGCACTTGCAAAAACTGCCGGTAATAAATTTGCATGGATGGGTGGTTTTGTTGCTTTTGTAACGATGGCGATAATGTTCTATTATTCAGTTGTAACCGGCTGGTGTATTAAATATTTAATTTCTGCCGTATCCGGTAACTTATTCGATGTTACTGATCAGCTTCAAAGCTGGAATAATTTTTCTTCTAGTTTTCAGCCTGCTGTTTTTCATTTCATTTCAATGGCAATTGGTTCGCTTGTTGTTTATCTGGGAATTGTGAAAGGAATTGAAAGAACAAGTAAAGTACTCGTGCTCACTTTGCTTGCAATTCTTGTCGTTCTATTAATTCGTGCATTAACACTTCCAAATTCAATTGAAGGCATTAAATATTTTTTCACTCCGCAGTTAAGCTATATTTTGGATTATAAAGTTTGGCTTAATGCATTAACACAGAATGCGTGGGATACCGGCGCAGGCTGGGGATTAATTTTAACTTATGCGGTTTATATGAGGCAGAAAGAAGATGTGCCGCTGAATGCAGCTTTAATAGGTTTCGGCAATAACTCGGTTTCATTAATTGCGGGAATAATTATTTTTTCAACTGTATTTGCATTGAGTACGGGAGGTGCAATCGAACAAATAATGCAGTCGGGACCTGCAAACACAGGAATTACTTTTATTTATCTGCCGATTCTATTTTCCAAGTTCTCGGGTAATTATTTTATTAACACATTATTTGCGTCGTCGTTTTTTCTTGCACTTTCCTTTGCTGCAATGTCTTCACTAATATCTATGATTGAACTTTCTACGCGTACATTAATTGATTTCGGATATGCAAGAAAAAAAGCTATTGTGTTTGTCGGAATATTCGGTTTTTTGTTGGGACTTCCCTCGGCATTTAATATAAATGTGTTTTTAAACCAGGACTGGGTTTGGGGTGTCGGATTATTGATTAGCGGAGCATTTATTGCTTTTGCAGTTAACAAATTCGGAGCCAACAGATTTAGAGAAGATGTGATTAACAGTTTGGGCAGCGATGTAAAAGTTGGTAAATGGTACAATATTTTAATAAAATATATTATCCCTTTGGAAGCTCTTATTTTAATTTTGTGGTGGCTGATATCTTCTACAACGTGGGATGAACAATGGTGGAATCCATTCCACACAGAAAATGCCGGAACGTGTATTTTTCAATGGGGAATCGTATTGTTTTTTCTGATTTTGTTTAATAAAAAAATAGTTGGAAAAATTCCGGAGTTGTATAGTTGAACCTGGAAACTCTTATTACTTTAATTGTTGTGGTTGGTATTGTGTGGGGAGGTTTTTCTTTTTTCCTAAGCAAAGCCGTAAAACACGAAAGCAGAAAAAAAGCGGGAGAAAAATAAGGTATGGCTAAACAGAATCTTCCTCACATAAAAGAATTAACAAAATATTTGAAGAAGGATAAAATTCTTCCGGTATATTTTCTTTGTGGGGAAGACTTTTATGCGGCGGATGATGCCGTTGAAAAAATTGCAAAGTCAGTTCAACCGTTTATATTCTCCGATTTTGATAAAGAAATTATAAATGCGGATAAAGGAGTAAACTTACCGGAAGTTTTAGATAGAGCGTTAGCATATCCTTTTGGAGGCGGTAAAAAATTAATCGTGGTAAAAAATTTTGATAAAATTGCTGACAAAAAACAATTGGCAGCTTATGTTGAAGCTCCTCCCGAATTTACTGTGCTCGTTTTAACGTATCATGATAGAATTGCCGATTTTTCGAAAGAGCCGTTTAATTCCTTGTTAAAACATAATTATGTTTTTGAGGCAAAGAAACCCGATGAACAGGACCTAATTGCATGGGTTGTAGAACAGGCAAATGAAAATAATATTAAAATTAATTACGAGAATGCCGGAACATTAGTTGATATTGTCGGCACCGATAAACTTCTGCTGGATATGCAATTGAAAAAAATGTATGACTATCTTGGTGACGGAGCGGAAATTACATCGGACATTATTCAGAATTTGGCTTCTTACACAAAGGAATTCTCAATTTTTGACCTCCAGGATGCTCTTGGTAAAGGTGATAAAGTACGCGCACTTGAAATTGGATATAATCTCCTGGATAGAGGGAACGATATAGTTTATATTTTAACAATGTTGACGAAATTTATTAGTATAATTGCACAGTCAACCGAAATGATAAAACAAAAAATTAACGATAATGAAGCTTCAAAAAAAATAGGTATTAGCTGGGGATATTATATCAACTGTAAAAAAGCAAATTACTTTTTTTCCGACGAAAGACTGCTTAGAGCTTCTGTATCACTTTTAGAAGCAGATGTACAGGTAAAAACTACAGCCACAGATCCTAAAACAATTTTATTAACACTTATTTCAAGAATCATTTCGGATTGAATAGAAATTTTAATAAACTGAAAACAGGTCAAAAACATGTCCCGATGTATTTTATCGGGGGGAAAAATAATTTAGATTTGTGAAACTTTTTAATTAATGGGCAAGTATAATTGGCACTAAATAAACAGCTTGAATCGCTGACAGACGAAGAACTGATCAAAGAGTTTCAGGATAATAACACACTTGAAGCTTATGAGATTTTAGTCAAGCGTTATAAAGACCCGCTGATGAATTTCGTCTTTAGATTTGTCGGTGATCGGGATGTATGTACGGATATTGTTCAGGATACTATGATAAAGTTTTATCTGAACAAAGATTCGTATCGTTCTTTTGCAAAATTTTCCACATGGATTTATACAATTGCTGGTAACCTTGCTAAGAATGAATTAAAAAGAAGAAGGCGAAGAACTATTTTCTCTCTTAATAACGATGACGAAGAAAAAAGCATTCAAGTCGAAGACAAATCGTTTTTTGCCCCCGACAGGGCGGCAGATAGTGAAATTAAAGGTGAAATCATACAAAAAGCTTTGATGAAAGTTAAACCAGTTTACCGTGAGGTTGTAATTCTGCGTGATATTCAAGGATTATCTTATGAGGAAATTGCCGAGGTCAGCGGTTTGTCAATCGGTACCGTTAAATCAAGAATTAACAGGGGAAGAACACATTTACAAAAATTATTAGAAAAAATTTATCGAGAGTAATGCCTATGGAAAATAAATACTACAATGATAATGAAGCAAAGTTTAGCAAATTAATATCTGAATTAAAAAATCTCTCCCGAATAAAGGCACCTGATGATTTCGAATTCAAACTGATGCTAAAAATTCGTAACAAGGAATTCGAAGAGCGGTTATATAAAAATAATCAGTTCAGCCCTGTTAAATTTTTTACTCCTGCTGCCGTTGTTGCTGCTGTTGCAGTAATTTTGTTTTTTGTACTTCCCGCTCCTAAATCTGAATCAGAAAATCCATTAATGATGGAACCTAAGCCTATTGAAAAAACGAATAATGCTGTTAATAATCAGGCAGCATTTAACGGTTTCAATAAAATGGGAAATAACAAAGGTAACCAGAAACAAACAAGATCATCTGCCGGAGAATCATTGGAGGACTATCGTGTTGTTGTCAGACCAAATGATGTTGTCTTACGTGAAAAGAGTGATGTGCCGGTCAATTCGGATAAAACTATAAATTTAGATGAATATATATCGGGGCATACAAAATCTTCTCAAACATTAAAAAGAGGGGACCTGGTAAGCACTGATAATGCTGATTTTGATTTTAATGGTTTTCTTGTCCGAGAAGAACCAGATCAGAAAACTATCCAAAGATATAGAGCAATAATTGACTCAATTAACAAGGCAAAAGCCAAGGAAGATTCACTAAGGAGAAAAAGTTCTAAATTAAAAGAACCGTAAATTTTGTTTTTTCTCTTGATATACTTATATTAAAACTCTTAAATTATAAAAAAAACAGGTAATCATGAAAAAAGGAATACATCCTGAATACAGAACTTGTGAAGTTACATGCGTTTGCGGAAATCATTTTATAACCCGTTCAACTGTTAGCAGCATTAAGCTGGAAATATGTTCAGAGTGCCACCCATTTTTTACGGGGAAGCAGAAAATTGTAGACTCTACCGGTAGGGTAGAAAGGTTTAACAAGAGATATGGACTAAAAGCCAGCTCATAAAAAAGAAAAGAGTTTAAAAGGGCTGCATATTTTTGCAGCCTTTTTTATTTTAAATTGACCGTCAAAATTTTATATCAACAATCACTTTTTTACTTTATAGTTATATAAATGTTTTTGCTGAAAAGGAAGTAACAGAGAAATGGAAACTATAACTGAACAAACCGGATTAAATTTATACCAGGGTGTTAGGGGAATCGCAGTAAAACTCTTAAACCGTGTTGATAGAACCGATGCATATCTTGATAAATTACTCAATATTGAAATAAAAAATTCCGAATTGACAGGAAGCGAAAAAGCTTTGTTATTTGAAATTGTTCACGGCGTAACCCGCTGGTTAGGACGCATTGACTGGATACTTAACGGATTTTATAAAGGACAGTTTTCCAAATGTATATCTAATGTGAAAAATGCAATGAGAGTGGCTCTCTATCAAATTCTTTTCGTAGATAAAATTCATGATAATGAAGCAATTGGTGAAGCTGTGGAATTTGTCAGGAAATTGCAGGGGCAAAAGCCAGCAGAATTAACCGCTATGGTGCTTAGGAATATTGCAAGAAACAAAGATGCAATTCGATATCCGAATCCTGAAGAGGATATTGTTGGGTTTTACAGTGCTTATTATTCTCACCCATCCTGGCTTGTAAAAAGATGGATTAACAGATTTGGAAAAGAAGAGGCCGAAAAGCTTTTAATAGCAAACAATAATAAGCCTTCTATGACTCTTCATGTAAATACATTGAAAACCTCACCTGAAGAATTTAAAAATTTATTACAGAGTGTCGATCTGAAATTTAACGAAGGGAAGTATCTGAAAAATTTTTTCAAGCTTGCAAACTTAACTAACATCAGCGCATGGGAATACTATGCCAAAGGCTATTTCACCGTTCAGGATGAAAGCTGCGGATTGCCTGTTCACTTGTTAGATCCCAAACCCGGAATGAAAGTCCTCGATCTTTGTTCTACGCCCGAAGGGAAAACTCCCAACATTGCCGCTATGATGAATAACGAGGGACAAATAATTTGTCTCGATAGATTCGAAAGTAGGGTAAAAATTCAAAAGAAAAACCTGGATAGGCTTGGAATAAAAAATGCAAGAATTGAAATAAAGGATCCAAATGAATATGATGGTTCTGATTTTGACCGTGTCCTTGTCGATGCGCCTTCAACAGGATTAGGAATGCTGAATAAAAAACCAGATATTAAATGGAGACGAGATTTGGGTGATATTAGAAAAATTGTTAATATTCAATATGGATTGCTGGAAAGAGGAGCCGGTTTTTTGAAACGTGGTGGATTTTTAGTTTACACCACCAGTTCCACAGAACCGGAGGAAAATTTTGAGATCGTTAAAAAATTCTTAGATCTTAACCAAGAGTTCAAATTAGTTAATGCTTCGGACAGCTTTCCAAAAGAGTTAATTGACCGTTACGGGTGTGTGCAAACTTTTCCTCATAATCATTTTATTGACGGTGTCTTTGCCGCAAAGATTATAAGAGAAAATTAAATAAAAAATGCCAACAGAATCACTAAGCAATTTTGCAAAAGAATTAAAAAAACTTAGAGAAGAAAAAAAGACAACAATACAGCAAATATCTTCAAAAACAAAAATTGATGTGAAGTTTCTTATTGCAATTGAAGATGCTAATTTTGATATTCTTCCTGAGTTGTACATACGTGCATTTTTGAGAGAATATGCGCAGGTACTCGATTTAAATGCAGCAGAAATAGTTTCCAGATATGAAAGAGCCAAAAAGGGGACTACTATTGAGGAGGAAACTAAAGGCAAAGAGAAAGCAGAAGCTGAAATAGGATCAGCAAAAAAAACAATTAATTATGAAGTAAAGAAAGTAGATAGAGCAAATGCTATTAGCATTAAATCAATAAAAAATCTGCTGGCAGGTATTGAAAAACGCATTTATTACTTAACTGCGCTTACTGTTATTGCGCTTGCTGTAATTGTTTATTTTCTTACTGATAATAATTCTCAAAAAATTGTTGTAGAAAAACCCTATGAAGAGGTATTAAAAGAGCATACGAATGTAAGTAATGCAATAAAGTCTGAACTGGCAGAAATTCCTATGCTGGCAGCAGACAGTCTTAGTTTAAATATCAAAACTAAAGATACAGTATGGTTAAAGGTTACTACAGATGCAGCAACAAAAGAGTATCTGCTTCCGCCTAATAAGTCGTTGACAGTTAAGTCGTTAACAAATTTTCGATTGGTGATCGGTAATGCCGGCGGAATCGATGTTGAGCTTAATAATAAACCTCTTCAGTCATTGGGTAAACCCGGAGAGGTGAAAACAGTATTGATTAGCAAACAAGGAGTTCAATTTTTATCCAATAATTTTTCGCCATCAAATGAGCAAAAAAATTGAACAACGTATTGAAGAATTAAGAGAATTAATACGCGAACATGATTACAGATATCATGTTCTTGCAGAGCCAATTATTACGGATTTTGAATATGATAAACTTCTCCGTGAGTTAATTGATCTTGAAACTGCAAATCCGCATTTAATAACCCCAGATTCACCAACCCAGCGGGTAGGTTCCGACCTGACGAAAGAATTTAAGCCTGTTGAACATACTACCCCCATGCTGAGTCTTTCAAATACTTATAGTGAAGAAGAACTTTACGATTTCGACCGCAGAGTGAAAGAAGGTTTGCCTTCATCGGAAAAAGTAGAATATGTTTGTGAACTGAAAATAGACGGTGTTTCTGTTAGTCTAAGATATGTTAAAGGAAAACTTTCGGTTGCGGCAACCAGAGGCGATGGGACAATAGGAGAAGAAATTACTACAAATGTAAAAACAATTAAGTCTGTGCCACTTTCAATCAATAATAATGTTTTAGATACTTATAAGCTTAAAGACTTTGAAGTACGCGGCGAAATATATATGGAAGTTGAAGCATTCAATAAATTAAACCAAGAACGCGAATTGCTGGGAGAACGTACTTTTGCAAACCCGCGGAATTCAACGGCTGGTACAATAAAGTTACAGGACCCTAAAATTGTTGCTAAAAGACCACTAAAAATTTTTCTTTATTATTTATCTTCCAATAACCTAAAAGAAGGTACACAATACGGAAATTTGCAGCTTCTCGAAAAACTTGGTTTTAGGGTCAACCGGAATTACAGCCTGTGCAAAAACATGGACGAAGTGCTTAAATTCTGCAAAGAATGGGAAGAAAAAAAAGATAAACTGCCTTATGAAATTGACGGTGTTGTAATCAAAGTTAATTCTCTGCGTCAACAAAAAATTTTAGGAAATATTGCAAAGTCACCGAGATGGGCAGTAGCTTTCAAATTTAAGGCTAAGCAGGCAACAACTAAACTAAACAAAATAACCTGGCAGGTAGGTCGTCTCGGAACTTTAACTCCAGTTGCGGAATTAGAGCCGGTTTTCTTAGCAGGTTCAACAATCAGCCGTGCAACGCTTCATAACATAGATGAAATTAAAAGGAAAGACATCAGGGAAGGCGACACGGTCGTAATTGAAAAAGGCGGCGATGTGATCCCTAAAGTTGTTTCTGTTGTTCTTTCCGAAAGACCCGAAAATTCTGCCGAGGTTAAAGCTCCCATAGTTTGTCCTGAATGCGGCTCAAAATTGTACCGACCCGAAGGTGAAGTGGCAATCTATTGCGAAAATAATTTATGTCCCGCTCAAATTAGAGGACGCCTTGCACATTTTGCTTCAAGAGGAGCAATGGATATTGAAGGATTAGGCGATGCACTTATTAATTTGTTTGTCGATATGAATTTTTTACACTCATATTCCGATATTTACAATCTGAAAAACAAACGTAAAGAATTAATAGATATAGAACGGCTTGGAGAAAAAAGTGTAGACAATCTGCTTTCTGCAATAGAAAAAAGTAAACAAAAAAGCTTTGAAAAAGTTTTGTTCGCTTTAGGAATAAGGTATGTAGGCGCCGGAGCAGCACAAAAAATCGCTGATCACTTTTTATCAATTGATGCTTTAATAAAAGCCCGTGAAGAAGAAATTGAATCTATTTATGAGATTGGTCCAAGTATTAGCAGGAGCATTACAAGATATTTTTCGGAAAAGAAGAACCGAGAAGAAATTGAAAAATTAAAAAAGGCGGGACTCCAATTCGAAAAGAAAAAAGTTAAGGCAGTATCTTCGACGTTGGATGGAAAAACTTTCGTTCTCACTGGTACGCTTTCGGGTATGTCAAGAGACGAGGCAAAAGATAAAATAATTTCTTTGGGTGGCAGCGTTACAAGCAGTGTCAGTAAAAATACCGATTATGTTGTTGTAGGCGAAAAACCCGGTTCAAAGCTTGATAAGGCGCAGAAACTAAATATCACTATTTTGTCCGAGGAAGAATTTTTGAAAATGTTGGAAAAGTAATAGTATGTTCAATCGGATCAAAAAAAAACTTGCTTATTTTATAATCAGAAGAAAATACTTAAAAAAAACTGATCCGATCTGTTTTAATAAGATTATATCGAATTCAAAAGATATATTGATAATTCTCCCAAAAGAGGACAAAGATTTTTATCATTCTTTAATTTTTATTAAATATTACCTTATTCATAAAAAGAGAATAACTCTTTTTCTACCTGCCCATAAGTACAATTTGATACCCGAAAAAGAGAAGTATAGATATATTTCTTTTTTGCCGCCTCAGGTTACCAGATTATTTTTACCTGATAAAAGTTTAATTGAATTATTAAAAGAAAAAAATTACGATGTTCTTTTAGACTTAAATCGTAGCGATGACATATTTTACTATGCTGTAGTTAGCATAATTGATGCTAAGTTAAAAGTAGGTTACCTAAAGGATAATTCTGAAACTTACTATAATTTAATTTTTACCAATCATACATACGAACCGGAGGTTTCATATAGAAATTTATTAAACTTGCTTCAGATGTTTTGAAAATATAATGTTTGTAAAATTAAGCCTAATTCTTAGATTTGTAATATGCTTACAGAAAAATAAGGAAATAAATGAGTGAAAATATCAACTATGAAATAAAGAAAATCGGCGATGTAACTATATTTAAGTTAAACGAGAAAAAATTTGATTCGTCAATTGCAGGCTTTGTTAAAGGTGAATTAACTATTTTACTGCATACCGAAGAGGTTAAAAAGTTAATTTTTGACCTTTCCGAAATCGACTATTGCGATAGTTCAGGTTTAAGTGCAATTTTGTTAGCATTTAGAATACTTCAATCAAACGAAGGTCATATTAGATTGGCTTCGCCTACTAAGAACGTAAAGACTCTTATTGAAATTTCCCAATTAAATAGAGTGCTTCCAATTTGCAATACTGTTAATGAGGCTGTTAAAGACCTTGAATCTGTGTAGCATCTAAAAAATTCTTGCAAAACTGTTATATTGTCCTCCGAAGTCTTCGCATTTTAGCATTGTTAAAAACAAATAACAATCATGAATAATGCCGATAGAAAATCAAAATTGAAAACCAGCTTGCGCATCAAAGTTTTAATTATTTTCATGCTGGTTTCATTAATTGTTTTTATGTTTCCCAAAGGTGAATCTATTGAGTCCAATGTCACGGTTGGCTCAATTTGGATACAGGATGATCTTATTGCTTCGAGGACTTTTGAGATATTAAAAGACCCGGAAACTTACGCTAAGGAGAAGCAGAAAGCTGCCGGCAGAGTTCATCAGATATTTTTGTTTTATAAAAGTATTGCCGAAAGTACCCTCGATTCTGCCAGGAACTTTAACAAGCAGTTGATAAAAGAACTTGATAAAAGCATTAAGCAGAAAGATGATGAAAATGTCAATGCTACTTTTCTAAGTAAAGATTCTTTTAAGTTATTTTCTCAACTAAGAAGAAGAGAAAATCTTCTTGGAGCAAAAAGGAAAAAGTCGCTTCATGAAGTTCTTAATTTTATGGAAGAAATTATTAAAAGAGTTTACCAACGCGGTTATATTGATCAGCCATATGAACAAATTGCTAAGGACAGCATTTCAGTACGTGACGGTAAGTTCGAAAGATTAGTACCTAAAAGAATTTATCTTGACAGAAATTCCTTGAATGATTTCGTTGATCTTTATATAAGAAATAATTTCGGGAATGATGAACAGATGGTAAGTGCAATAACTGAATATTTGGATTACTTCATTAAGCCGAATATTATTTATGACGTTAAACTTACGGAGATAGCCGTAAAAAATGCGACAGATAAAGTTTCGAGAAATGTAGGAATTGTAAATGAGAATGAAAGAATAGTAGCAAAACATGATCGTATAACACCCGAAATAAAACAAAAAATAGATTCATACCGGATTGCTAAAGGAGAGGAAATCGGCTTTTGGGGAAAGTTTGCTCAAGGATTGGGAAAGTATCTGCATATTTTAATTATCCTTACTCTTTACATTATTTATATCTATCTATTCCGTAAAAAAATATATCAGAATAACCTAAAAGTTCTGTTAATAGCCATAATAATTGCGTTTGTAAGTTTTCTTGCATTTATTATTTATCAGCTTAACGTTAAAGCACCTGTAGAATTTTTTGTTCTTGTGCCGGTTGCCTCAATGCTTTTAACCATTATTTTTGATTCGAGAGTCGGTTTTTACGGAACTGTTGTTACAGCATTAATTTGCGGCGGTTTAAGAGGAAACGATTATGTTTTTACCGTCATGAATATTATAGCGGGTGGACTTGCGGCATATACTGTGCGCGATATAAAAAACAGAACGCAAATTTTCAGATCGTTTTCGTTTATTCTTATCGGCTATGTTGTTGGAATTATAGCTTTCGGGTTAGAAAGATTTGACTCGATTGAAACAATGCTTGTAAATTCAGCTTTCGCAGCTTCCAGCGCTTTAATGAGTCCGGTCTTTACCTATGGTTTTATTATTTTCGTAGAAAGAATTTTTGGGATTACGACTGATTTAACACTTCTTGAACTGACTGATTTTAACAGACCTTTGCTGCGCGATCTTGCTAAAAGTGCGCCCGGTACCTTTACTCATTCTATGACGATGGGCACACTTGTGGAAAGTGCTGCCGAAACAATAGGTGCAAACTCGACCCTGGCTAGAGTAGGGGCTTATTACCATGACATTGGTAAAACATTAAATCCGGCAAGTTTCGTTGAGAATCAGCTTGATAATAAAAATGTACACGAAAATCTTCCGCCGGAAAAAAGTGCTCAAATTATTTTAGAACATGTTGAAAAAGGAATCGAACTGGCAAAAGGAGACAACCTTCCTCAGGAAATTATTGATTTCATACCGATGCATCACGGCACAGTTGTTATTTCATTCTTTTATGAAAAAGCAAAAAAATTGTACGGCGAAGATAATGTTGATATAGATGACTACCGGTATAAAGGACCGAAACCAAACACAAAAGAAACAGCGCTTGTAATGCTTGCCGATGCATGTGAATCAACTGTTAGATCTATGAATGAAGCCGATCCGCAAAAAGTGGAAAATGTGGTTAATAACATAATTGATAGCCGCATCAGTGAAGGACAACTTGATGAGTCTCCTCTTACTTTTAAGGATATTAGAAAAATTAAAGAATCTTTTGTAAGCATTTTAATCGGGCAGCATCATAAAAGAATTCGATATCCTAATCAGTCGGAAATAGAAAGTAAAAAAGAAAAGGTATTAAAAGATAACGGAGAAAATGAATCCGTATGAATCAGTTTGTAGATGAATATTTATCTGTTATTAAGTTCGAAAAAAACCTTTCCGAAAACACAGTTAATTCTTACTCAAGTGATATTGAAAAATTTCTTCTTTACGCGAAAAAAAATGAAATAACCGATCTGAATGATATTGATTCTAAATTAATTGCAAAATATTTTGAGCTTCAGAGGACACGGGGGATTACCAATACTACTTCGGCGAGATATCTCTCTGCAATAAAAAGTTTTTTTAAGTATTTATTCAATAACCGATACATTCAAAAAAATCCGGCAGAAAAGTTTTCCTCTGCAAAGAGATCGAGGAAACTCCCGTCGGTTTTATCAGTCGAGGAAATAGAAAAAATTCTAGACTGTCCGGATACTAAAGAAAAATTCGGGCTGCGCGACAAAGCAATTCTTGAACTCTTCTATTCATGCGGGCTGCGTGTTTCCGAGCTTGTCAATGTTAAAATCAACGATTTATTTTTTAAGGAAGAGGTAATAAGAGTTTTCGGAAAAGGCTCCAAAGAAAGGATTGTACCTATCGGCAGAAGTGCGGTTAAGTGGGTAATCGAATATTTATCTAAATCCCGCCCTTTGCTTGAGAAAAAAATTAGGAGTCAAAATTATCTTTTCCTCAACAGCAGGGGTTCTAAATTGACAAGAATGGGTGTCTGGAAAATTGTGAATAGATATGCACTTGAATCTGGAATTAAAAGAGATATTCATCCGCACGTTTTCAGGCATTCTTTTGCTACACATTTATTAGAAGGCGGCGCAGATTTGAGAGCAGTTCAAGAAATGCTTGGTCATTCGGATATTTCCACTACTCAGATTTACACTCATATTGACCGCAATTATATTAAACAGGTTCACCGGGATCATCACCCGAGAGGATGACTTAAAACTCAAATCATCTTTTATTTTCTTGAATTCATATTTATTATCTTTAAGCCATGAATTACCGTAAGTACACATGTAATTTATCTGCAGTGATTATTTTTTTGTCTTTGTTCTCTTGCAAAAAAGAAGATGCAATGAGGATATCGAAAAATGTCGGAGCCGATACACCTAAAATCAGCTCCACATATTCAATTTTGTTAAATGATTATCGCAGCAAAAGAAGTGCTGACTCGCTTTTATTACTTCAAAAAAGCAAATTCCATGATACTCTGTTTGTTAGAAAACTAAGCACTAATAAATATGGCGTGGTTATCGGGCAATTCCCGACTAATTATTCCGCCGGAAAACATGCATACGAATTATTTGAGGATTCTTTAATTACTGCTTATAAAATTATTAAAAATGATTCTATTGTTTTTGATCTTTATTCTAACATCCCGTTTAGTGCATATTCGGAAAACGAGAAGAGACCTTCGGTTTATAATTATAATTTAGTAAGCGGCAAGTACGAAATAATCTGGAGCAGATGGGGCAGAAAAGTAATTAATCTGAATAATTCAAAAGAGCTTGAAAATTGTTTTATCACGACGGCACTCGGCATGGGCTGGCGCGGCGGTTTCCCTTATATACTTGATGCAAGAGTATATATGTACAACAGACTAACAAATAACATAAGAGAAATTTTTTTTCTTGGGAACGGCTTGCAGCTTTATACCTATTGGGAGACGCCGGATACCTTTAAGGTGAATTTCACAATTCTTGATTCAATGCAGACATCAATATTAATTCAAAAAATTATTGCATTTGATGACAGAGGCAAGAAACTTTATGAAACCGAAAGAAGTTTCAGTCTGCTGACTGACGGCTTTCCGCTTCCGCCGCCGCTTATACCACTTTTAACTTCTCCCAATCACCGGTATAAGCTGAAACATGAACGTGCAAATTTTAAAAACAATTACTTTTTGTATGACATCCAGACACGTTTAGAGTACGAAATAACAAAATCTCCGAATATACTTTTTGATGTTTTCTGGAGTGAAGACAGCAATTATTTATTTGTTCTTTTGCAGGGGAGGCAGCGCCAGAATCTTAGAAGTTCAATTAGGCGGGCATCCGAATTTTATATTTATAATGCCGGTAAAAAACAGATGGAAAAAGTATTTAAAGGGAACAGATACAAAAACTATTTAATAAACGGCAATCTGATATTATTTGATCAAAGAAATGATAAGGAAGCAAAAATAATTATTTATAATTTTGTGAAGGATAAATTTGTTGGTGAGATCAAAGTCCCAGGCGGATGCGGTTTAAATAATATTCCTTTTCAGAGTAAACGATGAATACATATAGAAGAACATTAAAATACGTTAAACCTTATTGGAAACATCTTACACTCTCTGTAATCTTTACGGTTCTTTACTCTCTTTTAAACGGTGCATCTGTTTATCTCTCGATTCCTTTGCTTGATACTTTATTTCAGCAAAGCGGTGTGAAACCAGCTTCGTCTGCAAGTTCTCCTGCTGCAACGGGATGGCTTAATTCGATCATTCAAAGTATTTCGGAATGGTTCAGAAACCTCATTTTTACGGGTGATGTGATCGAAATATTAACAAGAATATGTGTTTTAATTTTAATTGCGTTTTTAGGGAAAAATATTTTTGGCTATCTGCAGGCTTACTTTCTTGCTTATGTTGAGCAGGGTGTGGTGAGAGATCTTCGAAATGATGCTTACCAGCATATTCATAAATTACCTATGGGCTTTTTCAAGAATGAAAAAACAGGCAATCTAATCTCTCGCATCACTAATGATGTTAATATGGTTCAAACAAGTATCTCGGCAGTATTTCTCAATTTGTTCCGAGAACCGCTAAATATTATAGTTTTTTTAGGAATCGCACTCTCAATTAGCTGGAAATTGACTCTGTTTTCAATTTTGGTTTTCCCTTTTTCAATCGGAATTATAAGCTGGATTGGAATTAAACTGAGAAAACACAGCGGACTGCTGCAGCAAAAAATGGCTGATATAACTACTGTGCTTCACGAAACTATTACCGGAGTAAAAATTGTGAAAGCATTCGGAATGGAAAATTATGAGAATTCTAAGTTCAAAAAGCAAACTCAAAACTTTTTCAAACTCACACTTAAAATCGTTAGAATCAGAAATACAGCTGCGCCGGCAACGGAATTTCTCAGCGTTCTTGCCGGTACTGCAATTATTTATTTTGGTGCACAGTTGGTTCTTGTAGAAAAATCACTTTCTGCCGGTGAGTTCCTTGGTTTTCTTTTTGCTATTTTCCAGATGATGCCCCCAATAAAAGAATTAAGCAGCGTCAACAACAGGATTCAGGAATCCAGTGCTGCTGCAGACAGAATTTTTGAAATATTGGACACCGAACCCAAAGTAAAAAACAATAGTAATCCTTTAGCCATCAATAGTTTTAACAACAAAATAGAATTTCAAAATGTTTCATTTCATTATGATGACTCTGATGAATTGGTTCTTGATAAAATTAATTTTAGTGTAAATCGGGGTGAAATAATTGCTTTGGTAGGAAGCAGCGGGGCAGGCAAGACTACCTTAGTCGATTTAATACCAAGATTTTTTGACCCTACTGAAGGTAGCATTACGATAGACAATAACGATATCAAGAAAATTAAATTGGAGAACCTAAGATCTTTAATGGGGATAGTGACGCAGGAAACGGTTCTTTTTAATGAGTCAGTAAAAAGTAATATTGCCTACGGTTACGAAGAGTATCCTATGGAAAAAATAATTGAAGCGGCAAAAGCAGCCAATGCACACAATTTTATTATGGAACTGCCGGATAAATATGATACAATTATTGGTGAAAAAGGGACAAAACTTTCCGGCGGACAACGGCAGCGGCTTTCAATCGCGCGGGCTCTGTTGAAAAACCCCCCGATAATGATTCTTGATGAAGCGACTTCATCGCTGGATAACGAATCTGAAGTTCTTGTGCAGGAGGCGATAGAAAGATTAATGAAAGACCGTACTACTTTTGTTATCGCACATCGTTTGAGTACAATTCGTAATGCAGACAGAATTTTAGTCCTTGATAAAGGTAAAATTGTTCAGGACGGTAAGCATGAAGATTTGTTGAAAGATCAAATCGGTATTTACAAAAGATTATATGAACTTCAAT
>DYLN01000016.1 GCA_020722085.1 Melioribacter roseus | reverse complement strand
AAATTCTCAATAATCAATACTCAATAAACAATGTTCAATTCAGCAACTACCTTCCTCCTATGGACCTAAAAAACTTTGTTCTTTACTCTTTGATCTTATCCAGCAGTACCCTTAGTTCTTCTATTATCTCCAGCAGTTTATCAATGTGAACTTTAATAGCTTCTTTTTCGTCGTCTTTAAGTTTACCGTAACCTCTCATTTTTTCGGGCATACTGTCGTAAAGCATCGTCCAAATAAAACTTATTCTGCTGCGAACAATTCTATCTTCGAAATATTCATTCGGGAAAAGATTAAGCGCCTCGAACATTTTTTTGTTTTGTTCTCTGAGTATAGCAGTTAATTCGAGAATTTTCTGTTTCGTACCTTCATCGATATTTCTGAAGACTTTTTTAGTTAGGTATTTTTCATCTTTTTTATTCAGCATCTCCTCAATTTCTTCAATGGAATTTTCTATATGCTGCGAAGTAACCGATAGACTTCTTTTATGGTTTTCCGGTATTTCAATTTTATTTTCTGATTTCATTTAATCTTCCAGCAGATGTTTTATTGTAATGGGGATTTCTGTACCTATTAATTTTTTAATTGTTTCCTTTAATGCAGGATTAATTTTTAATAGAGCATCAACAACAGCTTCAGTGGTAAATGGATCGCTTTCAAATTTTAACTTTGCAAGCAGAGCTGCTTCGGCTTCTTTTGCTTTTAAGTTGCCGAGAATATTTGCAGCTCTAACTGGCGTACTTGCCTCGGGATGATTCAGCGACCGGATCAATTTCTCAACATAACTTTCATTGTCCAGTTCATTCTGGTCGGTTCCGCAGTAAGGACAGATTTCCGTTTGTGCGTCTATTTCATTCCAGCAGTTTGTGCAATAGAATGTCATTTCTCAAAACTTTCTATTTAATAAATTGACCGCCTTTATCCAAGATTTGCTTTCTGCTTCTGTAATTTTCTCTTGATGAAACCTGTAATTGTTTTTACGGATTAATTCGTTTAAATCTTTTTTTAACACTTCTATTTTTTTCTTATGGATTGAGAGAAAATATTCTCTTTGTCTCTGGTTTGTGCAGGAAGTGAGAAGTTCTATTAAATGTGCGGCGCATAAACCTTCGGATTGTTCAAATTTTTTTTTAAATTCTGGATCATCGGCGTAACGAACTAACAGTTCAATGTTTTCTTTAGCTTCTATTTCAAGCAATTCACATACGCGGCATTTCTTTCTCTGAAAGAAGCGTGAATAATTTCGCTCTAAAATTTTTTCAAACTGACTTAACAAATCTGAGTAAATAATCGCAGTTCCGAACGAGTCACTAAGCTGCAACAATAATTGGGAGTGCACACTGCAAAAGCCGAGGCTTTCTCTAAGCCGTTTTCTGATTTCGGGATCGTTAACATTTTCATAAAGAAGATTATCGATGTAATTATTTGCTGCAGTTTTATTACGGCTGCAAAGTGGGCATCCGTCTTCTCTAAATGATTCGAGCATCTTAAAATAACTTACATGTTTTTCACGATCTTTACTTTTGGGAAACAGCTTTTTCATTTTTATGCAAGAGAATTTTCTTTAAACCTTCTTTGGTTGAACGGGAAATCGGACTATTGAATAAATCTTTTATTGTCTTTCTCACATCATAGTCAATTCTTTTAAGCTTTATTACGCCGTTTTCATATATGCCGTAGCATGCCTGTCCGCCGTCGCGTGCCAAACCCACGCTGCCAGGATTAACAACCAGATTGTACTCAATCTTTTTCTTGTACTGAACATGAGTATGTCCGACAAGAATATACTCGGCTATTACGTTGTCGATTTCAGATTCAATCTCATCAGCATTCAAATATTGAAAGATATTGCCTTTTGGTGAAGCGTGTGCAAGGAAAAAAGTTTTATCATCGAAATGAGCAGTTTCTAAAACAGGCATATCCTGTAAAAATTTAATGTCGTCTTTACTAAGAAGTTTACGGTGCCAATCCCGGGTTTCTATAGAGTATTCGTGGAATGTTCCCATGCAGTTGCAGTCAACGTTATAACCGAGTGCGTTATCGTGGTTACCCCTTACATAATAATCTGCATTTTCTTTAATAAAAGATAAACACTCTTTGGGATGCGGTCCGTAATCCACTACATCACCTAAAAAAACAAGAATATCGTATTGGGGTTCATTATTTAATACGGCTTGAAGAGCCGGATAGTTTGCGTGAATATCCGAAAGAATTAGTGCTTTCATAAAATTCCTTTTTGTATTTAGTTTGAAATGAGAATTAATTTCTCCCACGTTTATTAAAAGTAGGAGTTATTAATCCCGTAAGAAGGGATATTAAGCCTGCTCCGCCGAAGTGCCCATCTCAGTAAGCCAACCTGCTTCGCCCAATCGAGGCTAGAGGCGTGACGGAGATGCGAGGCAAGCGAACTCCATCGCTTGAGAAATCGAGATGTTCAAAAAACTCGGTAAAAATATAATGAAAATATACATGATATGAAGCAGCATTTTTTTAGAATGTCGTTTCTAGAAAAGATGGAAAAAATCCTCCGAAAAAAATGCTTGACTTTAATAAATATAGATGTTAAATTGCATTCAGAATGTTAGCGCTAACATTTTTGTTTTGAAATTATGTTCAATCATTGGATTCAACGATAAATAAATAAAAGGTTGACAAGCCAATGAAGATTTATTTTACCTTAATATGCCACGAACAATAATTTAACTAATAACTAGGAGGCTGCTTATGACAGAAATACTACACAGAACATTCCCTTTTTCTCTTGTTATATTTTTTTTACTGGGTATCAGTAATTCCTCTTTTGCCCAAGAACAAATTGGAGGTCCTTACACGCCAGATAGCAACACTGTACTGTTAATGCACTTTGACGGCAATCTCCAAAATGAGTCACAATTTTCAGCAGATGGAGTTGGGTATGGTAAACTTACATATCTATCCAATGCCGCCTTAGGTCTTGGTCAATGCTTGCGTATAAATAATGATGCTATTAGTGATTCCTCCTATGTGAGTGTAGCTGACACTGCTGCTTTGAATCTAAAAGGTAACTGGACAATAGAAGGTTGGATGAATGTTTTTACTTATGGGACAAGCTCATCTGACTGGAGATGGGTCCCGCGGTTGGTCATTAAGGCTGGCGATGAAGTTTTCTGGCGCCCCAATTATTTTGTTGAGAACTGGGGGAGTAATAGATTTTTCTCTACCGGTTATAATGTAGAAGGGCAAGATAGATGGCCACAGGTTAACTCTCCTAACAATACACTTATGCCAGGTAAATGGTTTCATTTAACATTTATTCGCGATACTACCCGTCACATTCTAATTCAAATGGTTCATGATGATAAAAGGCAGCTAATTTCGTTCAATACGGCAAGTTATGACCCTGTCTTAGATGTTCCACCAATTCAAACAAAGCAGCCGGTAACAATCGGCTTTGCCGGACAAGGTAGCACGGATGGATGGTTGGATGGATTTGTCGATGAAATTCGGATTAGCAATATTGTAAGAAACTTTGCTGTTCCGCCAATAATAACTAATCTGACGCAAGTTCCTAATCAGCCGGATAGCGTAGATAATTATTCTGTTGAAGCAGACATAATGGCTTTTTCATCAACTGGCTCTATTCAGAGCGCTGAAATTCACTATTCAGTAGATGAAGGAAATACTTGGCAATCAACACCAATGGTTATGATGGTTTCTCAAGATCATTATGTAGGGTTAATTCCCAAACAAAATTTTGGTACGGAGGTTCGTTATTACATAACCGCTACCGATGATCAGGGGTTGACCGCTCAACAGCCTATAGCAGGCATAGGCGGACAAGATTTTCCGTATTACTCTTTTGTTGTTTATAAACCTAATATATTGGTACTCCACCTCAATTTTGAAAATGGTTCTGGCACACCGGTTGATGTTTCTCCTCTTGTAAATAAAGTTACTACTTTTGGGAATAGGGCACCAGTTTATTCTACTAATGCTGCTGAAGGTAAATATTCATTATTAATGCCATCTGATGCCGATTCTGCTTTTCTAGAAGTACCTTCACCTTTTCTTACCATGAAGGATTTTTACGTTTCATTTTGGTTTAATGCAGATTCCACTTTGGAATATACACGCCTATTAAATAGACCAATTGTGAGAGGAAACTGGTATCAGAATAATTATGAAATAAGATTTCAACCTAATGCTAGAATTAGAGCTCGTTATTATGTTGATCCCAATGCGCCTAATAGAACAAAGGATTACAGTGAAATTACATTGCCTGATTCAATAAAATTGCATAGTTGGTACCGTGTCGTTTACAAAAGAACGGATACCGCCGCTGTCTTTATGCTGTTTGATTCCACAAATACAATGTTAAGTGTTGGATATGATTCCTCAGTTGCTGTTAACCCACCAGCGATAGCAAATGCTCCATTAAGGATTGGCAACGGCAGCAACTTAAATGGTAGGCGAGGTTTTAGAGGATTAATTGACGATGTACGAATCTATAATAATGGGCAAGCCAAAAATTCAGTTACAGGTGTTAATCGAGATAACACATTAGTACCGGCGTACTATGAATTATCTCAAAATTATCCTAATCCTTTTAACCCAACAACAATAATTAAATTTGTAATTCCAAAAGCGCAGAAAATATCATTAACTGTTTATGATATATTAGGCAGAAATGTGAAAACGCTGATTAATGATTTTACGCAAGCGGGAAAATACACAGTATCGTGGGATGGAACAAATAACAAAGGCGAGCGCGTAGCTAGTGGTGTATATATGTATAGATTGGTCGCAGAGGATTTTGTTCAGACGAAGAAAATGGTTCTGTTGCGTTAAGGTGTGCGCTTATTCAGAAAGGGGAATGTATTGAAATATATATATTCCCCCTATATACTATTATTTAACAGAGTTAATACTTAGGAAGATGACAAATAAATATTATAAGAATATTCTTTACGGATTTGCCTTAATCCTGATAACAATTGTCTTTATCACAAGTTGTGATACAGGCGTTCAAAGTTCACCAAAACCCGGTGTATTAAAAATAATTTTACAATCTGATCCAACTGATACTTCAATAATAATTATTAAAGATACAATTACTGTTTCTAACGGTGACTATTTTAAAACCACTGTTTTTCAAGGGAAGGCTTATTCGGATTCAATATTTGCCATTTTGTATCCTACTATAGAAAGTTATAGGCAAGAAGACAAAATAATTAATGTAATTGAAAGAGAGAACAATACCTATAAACCGCATACTATTTTTGAATCATACGTACCACCGGGGAACTATACTTCAATTGTATTTGGCATGACTGCCGATTTATTACACATAAATATATTTGATATACCAGTTGAGTTACCTCCAGATGTTCCGAAGTTAGTTACTTTACCTGTTGGCTTTAAAATTTCTGAGAATGCGACAACAGAAATTAAAGTTCAATTAAGCCCTTTTAAATCGGTGCAGCGTTATAGAGATACATATTATTTTGATCGTAAACTCGAAATTGTTGACGTAAAATACTTTTAAGGGTCAACAGACAAAAGGAAATTATGAGATGAAAATTTTGTCTATTATTTTTTCTTTTATATCGTTAACAGTATTATTTCTTATATGCAATTCATGTGAAAGACCAACATCCCCGCCAAATCCAAATGAGCCGCCAAATACTATTATTGCAAATATTCCAAAAGAAGGGGATACTTTGTTTGCCCTTGCTACTTTACATTGGGATGGAAACGACAATGATGGATATGTAACCAATTACCAATATAGATATACTACCTATCATATTGTTATGGGTGATTCTGTTATTCAACCATGGAGAGATACAAAAGAGACGAGTCAGACCATTGCGTTTGTTTCTGATGATATATTGAACAAGCAGTTTTTTGAAGTAAGAGCAGTGGATAATAATGGTACGCCAGATCCCACGCCTGCGACAAAAATTTTCTTTACCCGAAAAGCCAGCCCGCCCACGACAAAAATTATTTCTCCAACCAATAAGCAAATTTTTTTTGCTGTAAATCAAACAACAGATTGGTGGCAGGGAATCCAGCTAACATTTACTGCCGAAGATGCTGAAGAGGGTGGAAAGGTAGTATCGTATGCATGGTCGGTTGACGACGGTGTTTGGAATTGGTCACAAGATACTTCTGTTTATATTACACCCAATTTATTTAAGCCACCTTTGGTAGGAAATCATGTTCTTAGAGTGACATCTAAGAATAATACCAATCTTGTCGACCCAGTCGGAGATTCAGTTACAATTAGGTTGCTTCAAGCAACTTTTAACAAAAAGATTTTAATAATTAACGAAACCAATGTAAATAACTTTCCCCCTGGTGTGCAAAGCAGTAGTCAAGATGTTAGAAATTTCTATTCAGATCTGTTTCCCGGCAATGATTGGTGGAATTATTTATCAAAGGGCATGCCTCCTAAAGATACCTTAGGGCAATATAAATTAGTAGTCTGGGTGGCAGACGACCGCCCTAGTGCACAGCCGCATGCATTATCAGTCTTAGCAAATCAACAAGAATTATCGGATTATTTGAATGTTGGTGGCAAGTTTATTATGAGCGGCTGGCGAATATTGAAATCTTTTGCATGGAATCAAAACTTCCCTGTTTCTTTTCCAAAAGGCTCTTTTGTTCATGATTATTTGCACATTATTTCTGTTGATGAAACTGTCTTGGATGCAGATTTTACCGGAGCAATTGCCGCTAAAGGTTATCCGAATATTCGTGTCGATTCAGCAAAACTTGCAGAAGCGTTTCCTTACTATGGCAAGTTAGGGCAAATTAATCTTGTTACACAAAGAGCAGGGTTCACAGACATTATCTACTCTTACGATAATGCAAACGATAGTCCATATTTTCAATATAGAGGACGCGCAGTTGGCCTAAGGTATTATGGTACTGTTTTTGACGCCGTTATTCTAGGGTTCCCGATTTATTTTATTCAAAAAGATGATGCTAAACAGATGGTAACAGATATACTTCACAGCTTAAACTTGCAGTAAAAAGGAGATTTAACCTTGACAAGGAGTGGAATTAAAACTTTATTAATACTTTTTTTGCTGAGCATTCAAATATTTGCATCTGGTTCAGGGAAAATAGCAGGTAAAATTATAGATAAAGAGACTGGGGGAGCTCTTATAGGTGCTAATGTTGTTTTGGTAGGTACCTCTCTGGGCGCTGCCAGCGATGAGGAAGGAAAATATTATATTATTGGCATTCCGCCCGCTACATATACTTTAAGAGTTTCTATGGTCGGGTATCACACAATTTCTGTAGAAAATGTTTTAGTTAGAGCGGATCTTACTTCGGAGATTAATATTCAACTAGAACCTGCGTCTATTCAGACCCCCACAGTTGTGGTAACAGCTCAGCCGAAGATAATTCAGAAAGACGTTACCAATACAGAAAGAACCGTTACACGTGAAGATATTAGAAATGTACCCGGTTTACAAACCACCTCTGATATTTTTAAATTACAGGGAGGTACCGTCATCGGTACAGCGCCTCAACTAGTACCTTTAGGTGATACACAATTACAGGTAAGGGACCAAAGTGTTAAAGATATTCATATTAGAGGAGGAAGAGGTGGTGAGATTTTATTCCTCGTTGACGGGATGCCTGTTACACATCCCCTTTATGGCGGTAGAAGCGTGCTTGATCTTGATGTTAATTCAGTTCAGCAAGTTCAATTATTAACAGGTGCTTTTAATGCTGAATATGGTGAAGCCCAGTCCGGCGTGGTTAATATTACTACAAGAACCGGCAGCGACAAGTTTATCGGCGGTGTAGAATATAAAAACGATAGTTTTAGATTTTTAGGTGAAGATTACCAAACACAGTATGCTACAGTCTATTTAGGTGGTCCTGAACCAATAACACGAAATATACTGCCAGCATTAGGAATTAATGTACCTGGACAACTTTACTATTTTTTGAATGCCACAGTCAATTTGACTAATACGCCGTATAATAACAATCGTACTCGTCATAAGATAAATTTATTTGGTATTAATGTTACTGAAAAACAGACTAACACTGCTACATTAACTACTAAGATTAATTGGGATATTTCAAAAAATTCTCAACTAGTAATCAGTTATAATGGTTCGTGGAATTATTGGAGTCAATTTGACTGGCTCTGGAAATATTACCCTGATAACACCCCCGGTTATCTCAGATTTAATAACGAATTAAATATTCAATATAAGCATATTTTTTCTCAATCTACTTTTATGAATGTAAGATTGGGTTATTTGGGTGTTAAATATCATGAAGACTTGAATAATCGCACGCCGGAAGATTATTGGGATATAAAACAAACTCCAAATGGCTGGACAGATTCCTCTAAAATCAAGGCTCCTTACTTCGATCCCTTAACTGGTTTTTATGCCGGTGATAGTTTTCAAGCTATTTGGAGAGACGATAACACTTCTACCTTTTCTTTTATCACTGATTTAACATCTCAAGTTTTTTCTGAACATCTTGTTAAAATTGGTGCTACGGTAAAGTACAACGATTTAAGTTATGTTGATATTGAAGATGGTGGAACAAAGCTGTCGAATTATGGTGAATATCTGTATAATAATGGACCTAAAGTATCACCTCCTCCAGGACCGTACCCTGAGTTTGGGCAATATCGGTGGGTGTTTCATACCTATCCGTGGATAGGAAGTATTTATGTTCAAGATAAGTTTGAAAAAGAATTCTTAATAATAAATGCCGGAATTCGCTGGGATTGGTTTTATCTTGGAAAGACTGTTAATGACCCCGGCTGGAAACAACAATGGGAAGATGCTACCGGCTTCAAAGCTGATTGGAATCTGTTCAAATATCAGTTTAGTCCGAGATTTGGAATTTCATTTCCGATATCAGAAAAAATGGTTACTTATTTTTCATATGGACATTTTACCCAACTGCCCGAATTACAATTTTACTACCGCGACCCTTATAGCGGCTCGTTCACAGGTAATCCAAAATTGAACTTTGAACAAACGATTCAATACGAATTTGGGTTAACATATCAGATTGGTGAAAATTGGGGATTGGATATTAAAAGCTATGCAAAGGATATATCAAAACAAGTTGGCACAACTCATCTTAGAGCTGCTATGGGGATTCCAGTCGATTTGTATGACAATATTGGATATTCTAGAGCACGAGGACTAGAATTTACCTTAAATAAACTTTACTCGAATTTTATTTCCGGAAAACTCACCTATACAGTACAATGGGCAAATGGTTATTCTTCTTCTGCATTTGCAGACTATATCCGTTCATTAACTGATTTCCCTAATCCAATACGCGAAAACAGACTTGACTGGGATGTTAGACATCAAATAGTTTTTCAAGGAACGATCAGCTCTCCTAAAGAACGACCTATGAAATTATTTGGAATACAATTACCGGATGATTGGTCGTTGACAGTACTTTCTAATTTTTCTTCCGGACAGCCTTATACACCTGGCACTTTTAGCCAAGCCGATGCGCAAAAGTTGGCAAACTCTGCAACAGGTCCAATAACTACCCAAACTGATATTAGGTTCATAAAAAGCTTTGAGCTAATCGGCGGAATAACTTTAGGCTTCGAACTAGAGGTGTTTAACTTGTTTGACCAGAAAAATGTTCAGATTGCTTACGGATTTAATAACTGGACTGGTAAGCCTTATAAGTATGGAGATATTCAACCGGGTACGAAGGTCTATTACGATTGGTATACGATGTACAGACTTATGGACCCAAGACAATTTTCAACCGGCAGATATGTGCGACTGGGAATAAGAGTGGATTGGTGATGAGAGAAAGCATAACTAAAAGACTACTAAACTTTATTTGCAATATAAATTTAACAGGGAATGCTGTCCTTGTGGTCATAATTGTTATCTTATTTTCTAAGGATATGTTTTCACAAAATGTAACTCTTAGCTGGAAGATACATAACATTGGAAAGATAAGGCTTGTGGAGACAAATACTGGTGAGTTTAATGCGGTCGGCGATGGCTTGTTTAATTACCCGGGTTTAATTAATTGTGAATATCCTCCCAATAGTTCGGAAGAACATATAGCGGATGCAGGTTTATGGGTCGGTGCAACCCTCGATTCTGTGAATTACGTTTCTGTTGCCGAAGGGGAAGGCTCTCCAAAGGAATTTTTTCCATCCGATGCGATCTGGGATACAATATGGGTAGTGCATAAGAATGATACTGTGGATATACCCTACTGGAATAATTACATAGGTAAAGCCGATGAGGATTTTGTATGCAGGTATACTGATTATGGTCCAGTGAGTTTGAAAGTTTCGAATCATCATCCGCTAGGTATAGAAGTAATTCAAATTAGTCATGCATGGGCTTCAGAACCATTAAGTGATTTTGTAGTGGTCGAATACTTTATTATATCTAAAAAATACAATTTGCAGCATGTTTATCTTACTAGCTGGATGAACGGGAATGTAGGCAACAATATATATTCTGACTATGCGTTAGATGATATTACATTTTTTCAGAAAAATGAAATGATGCAGGTTTGTCTTGACTTGCCAGGTGGGGTAGACGGACAAGCTGTTAGCCCAATTGGAAATAAAATATTTCCGCCGAGTAATAACATCGAAGACAGTTTAAAGACAACTTTTACTTGGTATAATGGCAGGCAGCAAGGGCTACCAAGCTTAGATAATCAAAGATATAGTCAAATTTCTTCGGGAACAATCATGGAGGATCAAATTAGCACCGGGGATGGTACCAAAGGGTTTGTTTCTGTTGGACCTTATAAAATGAATATTGGGGATACACTTCATTTTACAATTGCTTTCATTTGTGGTAAAGGAAAAGATGGTTTGGAAAGTAATGCAAAATTTGTTCAATGGCTTGTAGAAAGAAATTTTAAAATTCCTTCCCCTCCACCTTCGCCCCCTTTACGTGTAAAAACAGAAGATAGAAAAGTTATTCTTAATTGGAAACCTCGCACAGATGATGTTAACCCGGAAGATTTTATCGACCCAAATAGAACCGATGGAATTCTAAAACCGTTTGAAGGCTATAGAGTTTATAAAAGCACAATAAGCTCATCTGGACCCTGGACGTTATTAGCAGAGTATGATATTGCCGATGATAACGTAGGACCCAACACAGGGTTGGCATATGAATATGTTGATCAGGGTTTATTGAACAATGTTGAGTATTATTATACAGTTACCTCATTATCTAAACCAGATATTACAATAAATTTTCCAGGTCAAGAGTCTAGCTTAACAGCAAATGCTAAAATCGCTGTGCCTGGCACCTCTCCTGCTAACGATATTGGAAAAGTGGCGGTTGTTCCCAACCCATATCGAGGTGATATAGCCTACTACTCATATAACCCTCCGTGGGAGAAACCCACCGGTTCCCGTCATCTTTGGATGGAGCAGGATAGAAGAATTCAATTTATTAATCTGCCTGTAAGCTGCGAGATAAAAATTTACACGTTGGCAGGTGATTTGATTACTACTTTAGAGCATAACAATATTCAAAAAGGTTATGAAGATTGGAATTTAACTTCGAGTGTGGGTCAAGCTGTTTCCAGCGGGTTGTATCTATTTACCGTTCATGACAGAGTAACAGGAAATATTCAGGTTGGGAAATTCGTTATTATCAAATAATGAAAGAAGTCTTCTATGATAAAGAAAACGGTTATATTGATTTTATATACTACATCACAGCTCTATTCACAAAGAACACACTTGGATTATAAAGTTCATGATGTTGGACAAATTCGCCAATTGGTTACAAACATGGGGACACTATGGCGTGCCGCAACAGATTATCCCGGGCTTATTTATAGTGAATTTCCAAGAGGAAGTTTTGAGGAACATATAGGAGAAGGCGGAATTTGGATTGGGGCTATTAATGAAGGTACCGGTGACACTGCTGTTTCGGTTACTACTAGCTGGAATTCAAATTTTGAATTTTATCCTACTGACGAGCAATGGGATTCTATATGGGTGGTGAATAAAAATGATACAGTAAATATACCCTACTGGCATAACTATGCAGGTGTTTCTGATCAGGATTTTGTCTGCAGATATAGCGATGATAATTTATCAAATATACCTTCACACAAGCCTTTACATGTAGAAGTAATACAAACAAGCTATGCCTGGGCTTCACCGCCATTAGATCAAATTATCGTATATAATTTTTATGTGATTCCAAGAAAAGTAAATCTAAAAAAAGTATACATTGCTTATTGGTTGGATGCTAATGTTGGTTACCGTGGAACTAGTTGGGACTTTGCACTGGATGATTATTCTGTATATTATAAAGAAGAACATATGGGAGTGGGTATTGATAATCCTGGCGGTGCTGATGGTAATGCTGTAAGCCCTATTGGTGTAAAAATATTCCCACCTAAAAATGTTCCTTTAGACTCTATAAGATGGACGTTTAATTGGTATCCAGGACAAGGAATGGGTGCACCACCCCCAGAAGATGTTTTACGCTACAAACAGATGGCAGCCGGCGTAATAATGGAGGATCAACAGGATCCTATTGGTTCTCAATTTATTATTTCTTTTGGACCTTTTGATCTAAACGTTGGCGATACGTTACATTTTCAAGTTGGAGAGATATTAGGACAAGGGATCAATGGTCTATCAGCGAACTTAAAAACATTAGATTGGCTTGTTCAAAAGAATTTTAAAGTGCCTTCACCACCTCCAGTACCTCCACTTCGTGTACAAACAATGAATCATCAAGTTATTCTAAATTGGGAATCCCAAAAGGGAGATATTAATCCTGAAACTTATTATGATCCTAATAGAGGCGACAATATTACACAACCATTTGAAGGGTATAGACTATATAAAAGTACGATAAGTTCTTCTGGTCCTTGGACATTACTTGGTGAGTATGATATCGCTAATGATGGATTTGGTAATGAGACAGGTTTGCAACATGAGTATATAGATAAAGGATTGTTAAATAATTTTGAATATTATTATTCTGTTACAGCATTTTCAAAAAAAGATACGTCGATTAATTTCCCTTCACAAGAGTCAAGTATTTTCTCTAATTCTAAAACGGTAGTGCCTGGCACAGAGCCGCCGCAGACAGTAGGGGAAGTGGCTGTTGTGCCGAACCCTTACAGGGGTGATATCGCTTATTACTCGTATAATCCGCCGTGGGAGAAACCGCAGGCAACTAGAGCTACATGGATGGAGCAAGATAGAAGAATTCAGTTTATCAACTTGCCAGCGGACTGTGTCATCAAAATTTATTCTTTGGCAGGAGATTATATAAATACTCTTAATCATAATAATGCGGAAAAAGGTTATCAAGATTGGAACTTAACCTCCTATGTGGGGCAAGCAGTATCGAGCGGTATATACTTATTTACCGTTGAAGATCTAAATAACGGAAAAGTACAAGTTGGAAAGTTTGTAATAATAAAATAAAAATTGGAATTGTCATATGATTCGGTGTCTTATAATAATTTTTGTTCTTATTCCTGTTCTTATTCTTGCCCAATATCAAAGACCAGGTAGTACAGATGCTCAGTTTTTAAAAATAGGTATAAGCCCCCGAGGTACAGCTATGGGAGACGCTTATATTTCTGTTGTCGAAGGAGCTGAGGCAACTTACTACAATGCAGCAGAATTACCCTGGATAAAAGGAACCGACATTGTTTTTAACCATAATTTTTGGTTTGCTGGTATAAATCACGACTTTGTAGCTGCTGCACATTCATTTGATGAACTTGGAACAATAGGATTATCTGTAACCGCACTGTATACCGATGAAATGAAGGTGAGAACACCACTTCAGCCAGATGGAACAGGAGAAACTTTTTACGCTGGCAACTATCGATTTGGATTTAGCTATGCAAGATTTTTTACCGACCGTGTTACAATTGGCGTAACAGTTAGTTATATCAACCTTGCTTTGTATAAGGATTTTAAAGCAGACGCAGTTTCGGTTGATATTGCTACGATGTATAACTCCGATTTTCGTGGTTTTAAGTTTGCTATGGCAATCTCTCACTTCGGTTCAAATGTGAAATTTGTGAATGAATCCTATCCACTTCCTACTGCATTTACCTTTGGTGCCTCAATCAATGCAATTGAAAATGAAAGCCAAAAAGTTATTCTTAGTTTTTCTGCTTTGAAACCTAATGATGGTAAACCTTTATCGCAATTTGGCTTGGAATGGAATTTCTTAGATGAATTTTTTGCCAGGGGCGGTTATAAACTGAATTACGATGTTGCAACTTTTTCCTTTGGCGGCGGGGTAAAGTTTAATATATCAAAGGTGAATACTAGGGTCGATTATTCTTATAGCAGTTTTGGACTTCTTGGCGCTGCACATAGAATAGGAATTGGAATCAGCTTCGAATAAAATCTATAAAAAATAATTCTTGATAAAATATGATCTCTAAAAAAATCTTAATCAATAAACTAGCAATAATAATTTTTCCAATGTTTTTATTAAATATGCTTTCTAAGGCACAATCTCAAATAGAAAATCTTTTATCACCTGCAGCTTTACCATTCTTAAAGAACAGCAAGCTGATAGAAATTTCCAGCCATGATACAACAGGGGGTAATAACGATCGAATTTCTATAAAAAAAGGAGAAACTGCTACCATAGCATATATTAAAGGACCCGGGATTATTACCAGAATTTGGGTAACCATAGATTCGCGTGACCCTTATTTCTTAAGAAAAATATTAATAAAAATGTATTGGGATGATGAAAAAGAACCCTCAGTCGAAGCGCCCATAGGTGATTTTTTTGGTACCGGCTTTAAATATCAACAATACGTTTCATCGTTTACCGGCATGACAAGTGGCGGTTATTATTGTTATTTCCCGATGCCGTTTCAAAAATCGGCAAAGATCGAAATAGTTAATCAAACAAACCTGGAGGTATATGCTTTTTATTACCAAATACAGTATCAAAAACTTTCGAGTCGTCTCGCAGATGACGTTGCTTATTTTCATGCCTGGTGGCATAGAGATTTGAGAACAAAAAGTAAAGAAAATTATTTAGTACTTGACGCCGAAGGGGAAGGTCAATTTGTTGGTGTTAATATGAGTATGCAAAGTTACAATGGACAATTGTGGTATCTTGAAGGAGATGAAATGGTTTATGTTGATGGTGAAGAAAAACCATCTTTAAATGGCACAGGCACCGAGGACTTCTTTACAAGTGGTTGGTATTTTAACCATGGAGAATTTTTTGCTCCTTATCATGGACTTATTATTAAAGATGATTCGGCTGCCAGAATTGCAGCCTATAGATTTATGGTCGGAGACCAAATTCCGTTTGCCAAGTCGTTAAAGTTCACTATCGAACACGGTGCAGAAAATTCTGAAATCGCTGATTATAGCAGCACAGCCTACTGGTATCAAAAGGAACCTCACAGGAAATTCCCCCCTTTGTTGAAACCTTCATTACGAATACCTTTAAGAGTAACTGTGCCGGAAGGCGTAATAGAAGCTGAATCATTAAGTGCTGAGGGAATTAATGTTAACAGTGCAATTGAGAATATGGATAATTATGGACCGGATTGGAGTAATTCAAAGCAACTACAAATTGATTTGAAAAAAAATTTTAATAAATGTTCAATTACAATTCCAACTCCCCAAGACGATGAGTATGATGTCGACGTGTATTACACAAAAGCACCAAATTATTGCAATGCTGATATTTTTTATGAGGGGGAAAAAATCGGCGAAATTTACGGCTATAATTCCGAAGTATATCCAGCAGGTAAGATTACTTTGAAGGGAGTAAGATCCGTAAATAGTAAAATTATTCTTGAGTTTGTTGTTACCGGACGGAATACCAGGTCAAATGGTTTTTTGATCGGCTTGGATGCGTTTAATCTGGAACCAAACAGAACTTTTATTCCTCAATGGTACGTTTTAGGACCTTTCCCGAATAAACAAGATTCAACAGGGAAAAGATTAGGACTAGATGAAATATTCTTACCCGAAAAAGAATTTGATACTACTAAAACTTATTATGGACAAAACAATCAACAAATAAGGTGGAAATTGGTTGAGACACCGAAAAGTGGATATTTTTCATTATACGGCTTAATTGATCCGAATGAACTTGTTGTTACTTATGCCCTAACTTTTGTTTATTCACCAAAAGAACAAACCCTTCCCTTATTATTTAGCAGCGATGATGGAAGTAAAGTTTTTTTGAACGATGAAATGATTTTTAGATTTCTTAAAATAAATATTGCTCAACCCGACCAATTTAAGATTCCGCTTCATTTAAAAAAAGGCTGGAATAAACTCGAATTAAAAATAGAGAATAACCTTGGCGGTTATGGTTTTTATGCCCGAATTTTAGATTTAGATAATACTCTTGTTTTTAATTCCTTTAAAGAGAATAACATGAAGTGAGAAATTAAAAAGTTGGAAGCGGCTTAGAGAAGCAGTTGAACTGCCCCGCAGTAAGCAAAGGAGATTTTTGAAATGGGACATTATTTGAAACGTATTTATAAAATTTTTGCCGTTATCTTTTTGCTCGGCATTAGTGCTAAAGCACAAATTGTTGTTCATCAAAGAATAAATATAGCAAGTGGGCTTAAGGACAGTACAATTGAATGGACCTCATATCCTGCAATTAATTGGAATTCAATTGACGAAATTTTTGACGGCAATCCTTTTACAGAAGCTGGGATTACCAATAGTGACACATTAACAATTACATTAAATTTTTTGAACACTGCTAGTTTTTCAAAGGTCAAGGTATTCTTTTTAAATGATGGGCAATATTCGCTTGAATCTGCAAGAAGCCTAACCGATTTAAATAACAAAACAGGGTCTTATCATTCGTATGTAAATGGAAAACAGTTTTCGGCTCTGCTCTGGGATTCGTTGGAATTTAATTCTGTAACAATAACGTATTTACGTCTTTCCATTAAAAATCCGACCGACACTACTATTCACATAGGAGAATTAACTTTAGAACGAGATTTGAAATTAACAAACTTCGTTATCACTCCATCACCGCCAAAAGTAATTCCTGGCACAACATTGAAGACGTATTTAAAAGTTGAAGACGAAGATGGTAATTTCACGGATTATAATCTGAATTATCCCGTAGTATATCACTCCAGTGACGAATCAATAGCAACTGTAGATGGCAGCGGTAATATTACTGGTGTATCAATAGGTAATTGCACAATTACTGCAGCAACTGAAGATGGTGCTCTTAGCGGTAGAGCAAATGTTCAGGTTTTATCCGATTTCACATCTCAGCGAGCTAAAACCAAGGTTGTTAAAGTTGCTTTGATAATCCAGGATCCTATTATACCCCAATTTGGGAACAAAAGAGTTCACGAAAAGTGGAATTGGACAGATCCGAATATTATGGTATCACAGCTTCAGAATGAATTTAAAAAGGCGAGTGATAGTACAGTCATTTTTCAAATAGCTGAAACCTACAAAGATCAAAATATTTTTACGATGATTGACAGCAGTTATATGACTATAAGTGATGTAGCTTACTATTTCCAGGATAACTACCACTTATACACAGAGTTGAAAAATATTGCTGAAACCCAAAGAAGGATACATTACGATTACAATGGAATGATCAGCTTTTATAATCTCGATACAAAAAGAAATAATGGTGAAATTGATGAAGTCTGGGTTTATGCTTTCCCTTTTAGCGGAATGTACGAGTCGATATTAGCTGGACCTGGTGCATTCTGGTGGAATGCACCCCCGTTGTCTCATCCCGGGTTACAGAAAACCTTATCCATTATGGGCTGGAACTATGAACGAGGTGTTGCCGAAGCTATGCACAGTGTTGGTCACCGTGTTGAAAGTGCTATGTGGCATGCATTTGGGCGCTGGGATAATAAAGCAGCTAACCCAAATATGTGGGAGTTGTTTACCAGAATTGATAAAGATATTCCGGGAAAAGCTAATGTTGGTAATATTCACTTCCCGCCAAATGGGCAATCGGATTACGATTATGGCAATCTTAAAGTTGTAGTAACTTATGCAGATAATTGGAAAAGGTATCCGTATTTACTTAATCAATATAGAAAGGTTGATTGCAGTGAATGGGACTGCACGCAGTTGGGTTATATGAGATGGTGGTTTAGCCATCTTCCGCGATATTCCGGTGTTACAAATGGTGTTTTAAATGATTGGTGGTACTACGCAATTGATTATTATGCTGCCGTAGATCTTGCTCAAAATACACCAATTGTTAGTGTCGGAGAAAATGATATTCGAAAAATACCGAAGAATTACGAACTGTATCAAAATTATCCTAACCCGTTCAATCCAACTACTACTATTCGTTTCCGGATTCCAATTCAAACAAAAGTTAAAATTGTTATTTACGATATTTTAGGAAGAATGGTTAAGGTTTTGTTGGATGAAGAAAGGGTGCCCGGGATTTATAATGTAATTTGGGATGGGAAAAATTCGTATGATCAAAAAGTTGTCAGCGGCGTTTATTTTTATCGTATAATTACAAAAAATTTTATCGAGACAAAAAAGTTGGTTTTGTTGAGATAAATTTATATTGCAAATAAAATCCGTTAATAAATGAAAGCAATATTTCGTTTACATAGTTTAATAATTGTATACTTGCTTACTTTACTTTTTGTCGAAAATCAAATTTTAGCTGAACAATCTTCTTATGATATTTCAAAAAAAAGAATAAACTCTTCACATGCCGTTCTAAAAGTTGGGTTCCTTTCGGATTTAATTAATTCTGAAGAAACACAAGCTGCCTATAATTTTCTTTTAAATGAAAAAAATCTGCACCCTATTAAAGTTACGTTCAATCAACTAAAAAATAATTCACAGATTTTAAAAACATTTAATGTATTATGGTATCATCGACCCGATTCCTCAGCATTAACAAACAGTGAAACAGATGCGGATTTTCTAAGAAACCTGAAAAATTATGTTGAGCACGGAGGCAGCTTACTTTTAACTCTTGATGCAGTGAAATTATTAGTCCCGTTGGGTTTGGAAAAACAAGAGCCAGAGGTAAAATATGTGCAGGCAATTGATGAGGGTTACGGCAGAAAATTGGGTCTTCATTCTTTCCGTTCTCATCCGGTTTTTGAAGGATTAAATGGCGGCGCTTATATATGGGCACCGTTAAGCGATGGGAAAGTAAGACAATTGGGATATTTTGGAAATTCTGTTCCGGAGGGCAAGGCTGTCGCTGTGGATTGGGCTTATATAACCCTGAAAGAAGATTCAAAATTAATGCTTGAGCATAAGTTGGGTAAAGGGAAAATATTGAGCGTCGGTACTTACACTTTTTTTAACCCTCCTAATCAAAATAGACTTCAGCTTGAGGCATTTACTAAAAATTGTCTGAAATATCTGGCAGGATCAAACAGCCGGGTTCCTGCACGCTACTGGAAATATGCGCCTTTGATAGTTAAAGAATTCACGCAAACTTCTTCTTCGGTAAGAATTGATTCTGCACGTGCATGGATACAAAGCAACGGTGGTCTCATTATCTCGTCAAGGTTTGCTTCTGAGAATGAATGGGATACCGGCGGCGAGAGAATTTTAATTATGGGCAGAGAAAAGGGCGGAATTGAAGAAATCTGGACGCATCCGTTTATGGCTTTAAGAGATTATGAAGTCGGGGTTCAGTTTTCTTATCGTGATTCAATTTACTGGCTGAATGATCAAATACCCCAAATTGAGGTTAGACCGGAATCGTTTTCAAGAATCTATAAATTTCCAAGAGCATATATTACAGAAGTTATTACTTCTGATGTTAACAATCCTGCGGGAGTTGTTCATTATGAGTACAAAGGAGTTTATCCTGCTAAATTAATAATTACTTTTAAAAGCAATTTAAGGTTTATGTGGCCTTATTCTCATAAAGCTCTTGGCTCACTGCTGTATGCATGGGATGCAGGACTAAATGCATTCGTCGTAAAAAATGAAAGCGATGAATTTTATTCGATTCTTGGGGCAAGCAAAATTCCTCAATACAAACTTTATGGAAGATACGATGGTTTTGAAAAAAAGGACAAAGAATTTAAGGGTATCGAAACTGATAAATTGCAGGTAGCGTGTCTGCTGCAGTTCGAGTTGAAAATGAATGATAATCTCAATGTGACAATTGCCGGAACAAATGAAGGATTGTCTAATGCAGTAGACTATTATAAAAAAACCGCTGCTTCGGCAAATACTATTTATGAAAATACTGCAAAGTATTATAAAGATCTTTTAAGCAATACATTAACAATTACTACACCCGACGGAAATTTTAACACAGGGTACAAATGGGCATTGGTAGGAACCGACAGATTTTTTGTTAATACTCCTGGTATAGGAAAATCATTTGTTGCAGGATATTCCACTACTGCACATGGGTGGAATGGAAACCAAGAAGTAAGCGGACGCCCGGGATATGCATGGTATTTTGGTCGTGACGCTCAATGGAGCGGAATGGCGGTTCTAGATTATGGAGATTTCCCAAAAGTTAGACAGGTTCTGCAAACCTATCAGAAATATCAGGACATAAACGGCAAAATCTTTCACGAGCTGACGACAAGCGGAGTTGTTCATTACGATGCGGCTGATGCAACACCGCTTTATATAATACTCGCAGGAAAATATTTAAAATGGTCAGGTGATGTCGATTTTATTAAATCAAGCTGGCATCATATAAAAAGTGCAATGGATTTTCTCTTTTCAACCGATACTGACGGAGACCATCTGATTGAGAATACCAATGTAGGTCACGGGTGGGTTGAAGGCGGAGAGCTTTATGGTGCTAAAACTACTTTTTATTTGGCAGGATGCTGGTCGGCGGCTCTTGGTGCTGCTAAATATATAGCCGTAACTCTTGGATACTCAAAAGATGCTAAAAAGTATGAACAAGAGCATCAAATAGTTCAACAGATTATTAATAATAGTTTTTGGAATGCGGAAACAAATTTCTTCAATTACGGATTATTGCAAGACAATACCTACAACACTCAAAAAACTGCTTTACCTTCTGTACCAATTTATTTTGAAATTATTGATAGCTCAAAAGCTTATAAAGTTATTGATACTTATGCTAAAAATAATTTTACAGCGGACTGGGGAGTTCGCATAATTGGAGAAGATAACCCATTATTTAATCCGCGGGGCTATCATTACGGAAGCATCTGGCCATTGTTTACAGGTTGGATTTCTTTGGCAGAATATAAGTACGGAAATTTTCTTCAAGGATTTACTCATATAATGAATAATCTTAATATATATAAAGATTTTTCATTGGGATATATAGAAGAAGTTTTGAATGGTGAACAATATTTACCCTCAGGCGTTTGTTCTCATCAGTGCTGGTCGGAAACAATGGTTCTGCAGCCTGCTATTGAAGGAATGCTTGGATTAAAAGCAGATGCACTCAAAAATAAATTGTTTATCTCGCCAAGACTTCCTGCCAACTGGGATTTTATCAAAGTTGATAATGTAAAAATAGGAAGTCATTCACTTAGTTTCAGAATGACAAGAACACCCGGTAAGACAGCATTCTTCTTTAGGCATGAAGGAATTGGGAATTTAAACCTGGAATTTAATCCTTATCTGCCAAAAGGTGCAAAAGTTACCAGAGTTTTGGTTGACGGAAAGGAAATTAAATTTGAAAAAGAGGAAGGAAGACAGCAAGATTGTGTTAAGCTGAGCTTTGAAGCAGGTAAAAATTCTCAGGTTGAAATTTATTATTCAGGTGGTATTTGTGTCCTTCCTGTAATAACCGAACCGAAGGTCGGTGAATTTTCCGAAGGTTTTAGGATTTTGTCAAGCGAGTTTAAGGGAAATGAATACAATGTCAGGGTTCAGGGTAAATCCGGACATGAAGAAGTTCTTAAAGTCTATTTGCCGGAACAAAATATCGAATCGGTTGAAAACGGAAATCTGACCGGTTATGAAAATCATGTTTACAGCATACGGGTAGTATTTGAGGAAAGTTCTGATAAATACCTCGAGAAAAAAATAAAAATGAATCTTAAATAAAAAGTACCATAACTCTGTTAACAAAAAAATATGACTAAAATTCGGAAACTCATCTTGTTAGTTGTATTATCGGCAGTCAATACCGCTGCTCAGAATTTTTTATCCAATCTTTCTGCTACAGAAAATGGTCCCATTTACACAACGTATAACGCTGCAATGAATAGATCGGAATATATTATAAACGAAGGTTACCAGTTTGTGTGGTATGATCCGGCTAAGGGATTAAGCTTTGAAACTAAGCAAGCTGGCGAGATTGGCTTGATTTTTAAAATGAATGACATTGTTTTATACAAACTGCAGCAATATTATAAGAAACCCGTTATTACTGCTTCGTATAGTGACCTTGTGAAATTCTATTATTATCCTTTTAGAAATATAAAAGTGGAGGAATTTTTTCTTGTATATAACTCAAGGATTGCAATTCGTGAGATCAAAATTACAAATGAAAGCTCCTTTAATATAAAATTGGATATTTATCCCTTCATTCAAAATAACGACAACAGGCTTTATTCAGACATAAATTTAACAAATGATACAGCAGGTTTTGAATTTCAGCATACGGAATTACCTGACAGTTGGATGACCGAGCATAACATACCTTTTCAGTCGAATTTGAAAGACGTAATATTAATTAGCGATAAATTAGATTCGTGGGGAACATACAATATCTTTAGAAAAAACAGAGATACATCTTCAGATAACTTCCTCAATGCTGTTGTCAGAAATTTCTTAAATAGAAATTTTTCAATTGATAAAGCAAGAATAATTGCTATGCAAAAGCAGTTGATTATTCCTGCCGGTCAAACAAAAATCTTAAAACTAATACGGGGAGTAAAGGAAGCTGAGAAAGATTTAACGGATTTAATTTATGATTGCAATTTATTAATGAAAGAGAATTTGGATAAATATAATGAAGAAGATGAAAAGTTATATTCCCGAATTCCTCAAATTAAGTTTACAAATAAAAATCAAGAATTACTCTATTGGAATGCATTTACATTAATTAGACAGTGTATGCTTCCCCCTGAAGGAGAGTGCCATTATAATTATTATGTTTTTTCTCGTGAACCAAAATGGGGCTGGGGTTATGGTGGACAAGTTTTCCATGAAAGTTTAACTATGCTGGCTTATGTTTTTATGGATCCCGAAGGCGCAATGAATTCGCAAAGGGTTTTTATAGAAAGGCAGCATCCCGATGGTTACATAAATTATAGAACGGGTCCTTACCTTAATGAAACTATACCGGAAAATGGGCAATTGACTACATCTGCACCGTGGTTTAACTGGGAAAATTGGGAAATTTATACCATTACAAAGGATAAAAATTTTTTAGAAGAAGCATATAGCTCAGGGAAAAAGTTTTATAACTATTACACAAGAAATCGTGATCAAGATAAAGACGGACTTTGTGAATGGGGTGGAAATGCTGTATTAGAATCTGTCCGAGATGCGAGAGTGGCAGTTTGGGATGAAGTAGGTGACCCTTCAAATTTTGAGGCACTCGATTGCAATATTATGCTTGTCAACGAGGCTAAATCACTTGCATCAATGGCAAATGAACTTGGATTAAAAGGAGAAGCAGGTAATTGGGTAAAAGACGCTGAGCACAGAACAGAGTTAATAAATAAATATATGTGGGATCCTGATACCGGCTTTTATTATAATGTTAATAAAAAAGATCATAGCTTTACTTTCAAAAAAGAAAATGACTTGAAGCGAAAAGAAATAATTGCATTCCTTGCTTTATGGGCAAAGGTTGCAGATAAAAATCAAGCGAAGCAATTAATTAGACATTTAATAAATCCAAATGAATTTTGGAGAAAGTACGGAATCCCGACTTTATCGGCAGATGATAAGTATTATAACCCGATGGGTTATTGGAATGGACCTGTTTGGATTCAATGGGATTATCTTGTTTTTAGAGGTTTGTTGTATTATGGATACAAAAAAGAAGCAAGGGAACTAGCAGAAAAAGTAATGAGCAATATGACCAACCAATTAAAAACGGACCATTGGTTCTGGGAATTTTATAGTCCCGATGATCACCAGGCAGGATGGAATAAAACTTATATCTGGGCAGGAATTATTGCAAGATTCATAATCGATTTACAAAAGATTACCGGCTAAACAAAAGCCGTTTAATTAAAACGAAAACTGCAGGGGAAACTGAAATGAAACTAACTTTTGCTTTTATCTTCTTGTTCTCTGTAAATCTTTTTTCTCAAACATTGTATGTAAGTGATTCTTTCTTGAAAATAAATGCATCGGCAAATGACCCACTTTACACAACTTACACTGCAGCAATGGAGAGATCGCGGCTTTACAGTGATAAAGGCTACAAAATGGATTATTATTCCGATTGTATGCCGGTTAATTATTCCGGCGACCAAGCCGGTAAATTTTATTGCTTATGGAAAGTTGACCAGGTTGTTGTAAAAAATATCGGTGAATATTTTAAGAAACCAGTTGTTACTTCATCTTTCCCGGATATGGCAATTCTGCAGTATCAGCCTTTCAGAGGAATTGATGTTCAGGAAACTTTTTTTGTTTATTCTTCTTCAATAGCTTTGGTCAATTTACAAATTAAGAATATCGATACAACCGAACATCAAATAGATTTATACCCCATTCTCGAACTCGGTAACGATTCGTTAAAAATTTTGGATTATGATTCGGTTAATAACGGATATATCACATACCATCATGAAAGTAAGTACAGATTGATAAGCAGTTTGTACAAGAATGCACCTTATCCTACCGATACAAAAGATTACTTTACAGGAAATTTTATACCGAACAGTTATGGAGGGTATCCGGAAAGTATTGACCAATTGTATAACACAATAAAAACAGATTATTATGCTGCAAACAGAAAAGATACTCTAAATGAAATAAAGAGCGGTTTGGTGAATCTTATCGTTTTGCAAAATAAGTTTTCACTTAAACCCGGGGAAGAAATCAACACAAGGTATTTTCGCGGCTGGATCGATCAAAGTGACAACCTTCAAAAACTTGCTGACGAAATAAAAAAATTAAAGACCGAATCGCTTCAAAAATATGTTGATAATAATATCAGTCTCTTTTCAAAAATTCCGCGGATAAGTTTTAAATCCACTGATGAAAAACTTGTTTATTTGGGTGCCTTTAATCTTGTGCGCGGCTGTATGCTTCCGCCCTCAGGAAAAACAACTCACAATTTTTATGTTTTCTCGCGTCAGCCGCTTTGGGGATGGGGACACGGACATCAGGTGCTTCACGAATCATTAAGTATGCTTGCTTATGCTTATCTCGATCCAAAATCTGCTGAAGGATCACAATATGTTTACATCGAGCAGCAGCGTGATGACGGCTTAATCGCCTATAGGCATGGTCCGAGAGGATTGCAGGATTATCCTCACTTCAGCAAAGAATTAAACAAAGAAATGTCTACAACCTCCGCGCCTTTTTTTAGCTGGATAAACTGGGAGATTTACAAAGTAAGCAAAGACAAAAAATTTTTAGAGGATGCCTATAAATCCGGAGTAAGGTATACAAACTGGCTCATCGATAATCGTGATGTAAACAAAGACGGCATGTTTGAGTGGGGACCTTATGGAATTATAGAGAACGTTCGTGATTGGTACAATGCCGTATTTCAGGTTTCTGCAGAAAGATATCTTGATATAGATAAAGAAGACATCTCCGATGAACTTGATTGTCTTGACCTTACTTTGATGATGATTAAAGAGATGAAATCTCTTTCAAAAATGGCAGAAGAGCTTGGTAAACCTGATGAATCAAAAATGTGGAAAGAAAAAGCCGATAGAACTGCTGAGCTTGTCAACAAATTTATGTGGGATAAAGAAAAAGAATTTTATTTTTCAATCAATAAAAAAGATCACTCGTTTAAATTTCTTACACGCGATTTGAGAAGAGAAGAAATTATTGGTTTCCTGCCGCTGTGGGCTGAAGCAGCTTCCAAAGACAGAGCTGCTAAGCTGGTTGAAAAACTTACTGATCCGAAAAAGTTCTGGAGGCGGTACGGAATTCCAACACTTGCTGCCGACGATCCGTGGTACACGCCTTATGTTGATTACTGCTGTAAATGGAATGGTCCTGTGTGGCTTCTGTGGAATTATATGGTTTTAGAAGGATTAAAAAATTACGGCTATACAAAAATTGCAAATGAACTTACCGATAAAATGATGCTGGCTGTTACAACACAATTAAAAAAGAATCATAACTTCTGGGAATCTTATAGTCCGGATAACGAGGTTCTCAACTCTCCTTCGAATTACATCTGGGATTCAATAATGGCAAGAGTGTTGATTGAAAGATATAACAATATAATAATACAACAATAGAGCATACAACAATGAAACAATTTAAAATAATTTTTGCACTAGCTATTATAATAACTACTACTGTTTCCGCACAGAACGGATTAATCGATAAATTTGCATTAAAAGAAAACGGCCTTACTCTTTCGGAGCATGCGCAGCCGAACCAATATATGGATAAAATTGGACGTAAAGCAGCATTAATGGGCTGGCAAAACGGTTCGTTTGAATTTTGGGTCTGGCCGTGGAAAGTTTTACGCAATTTCGATTTGCAGTTTTTTGTCGGAACAACTACCCAGCCAATTTCTTCCAAAGATATTGTCCACGATATATCTGTAGCTCCCGAAGCAACTACAATTACTTTTGTTTACGAATCGTTCACTATAAAAGAAATTATGTTTATTCCCGTTGAACAAACCGCCGCTGTAATTTTACTTGATGTTTACACAACAACACCGCTTACAATTGTGCCTGGTTTTATGCCTGTTATGCAGCCGCAATGGCCTGCCGGAATCGGCGGACAATACAGTTATTGGGATGACCAAATAAACGCTTATGTAATTTCCGAATCGCAGCAGCGGGGATTATTTTTATGCGGCTCGCCCGTTGCGAAACAGATGGCTGCGCCGCCTGCTCACATGTTTGCAGATAACCCGATTCAATTTAAGCTGGAAATTAATCCCGGCGAAAATGATGATAAATTCATCCCGATTATAATTGCCGGAAGTCCCGTTAAAACGAAATACGATTCTGTGAGAGCTTTGTATAAAAATGTTTTAGCACATATTGAAAAGCTGTATGATGAAAATTATGTGTACTACAAAAATTTGAGGAACTCAACAATTGAAGTAATAACTCCGGATAGAAAGTTGAATCTTGCTTATGAATGGGGAAAAGTTGCACTTCATAATTTAATGGTAGACAATCCTAATTTGGGTTACGGGATGGTCGCGGGTTATGGCTTGTCTGGAGGCGGCGGTCGACCCGGCTTTGCCTGGTTCTTTGGCGGTGATTGCTTTATCAATTCTTTATCTTTTAACAGCTTTCAAGATTTTATAACGGAAAAGGACGCATTAAAATTTACACAAAAATGGCAGCGCGAGAATAACTTCCCTATCAGAAAGAAAAGCCCGAATGAAATAAATAAAGATATCGGTAAAATGGCTCACGAACTTTCGCAAAGTGAAGGACTTATTGATTGGTGGAATGATTATCACTTTGGGTATAACCATGCGGATACGACACCATGGTATTTGGTTGCAGCCGGTGATTATTATCATCAAAGCGGTGACTTAGAATTTATTAAGGAAAGCTGGAATTCAATTAAACAGGCTTATAATTGGTGTTTAACAAAGGATAGTGACGGCGATGGGTTGATGGATTTGAAAGGCGCAGGCTTGGGAGTGCTTGAATTTGGAAAATATGTAAATATTTATGCTGACTTTTACACTTCTGCAATTTGGACAAAAGGGATTGAAGCAGTAATTGAAATGTCTGATGCGGTTGGGGATTTAAAATTAAAGGCAGATGCAGAATCGGAATTGAAAAAAGCATTAAAAGCAATGGAAGATAAATTTTGGATACCTGCGAAAAATATGTATAGTTATGGCGCTACTGAAAAAGGGGAACAAGTAGATGAAATTACACCATGGCCAGCAACGGGAATGAAATTCAAAGTATTAAATAACATCCGTGCGGTTGAAGCGCTCAAAAGGATGAATACTTCTGATCTGATAACCGACTGGGGTGTACGGTCCCTTTCAAATAAATCGGAACTTTATGACCCGGCAAATTATAATTACGGTGCAGTTTGGCCGTTTATTTCTACTTTGATGGCACGTGCTTTGTACAATTATGATTATAGTCTTTCTGCCTTTGGATTAATACAGGCTAATGCAAATCACTTTTTCGATAATGGACTCGGCGTAGTCGGGGAAGTTTTTTCCGGGAATTTTAACACTAAATTAGCCGAAGGCTATCATGACCAGGGCTTTTCAGCCTCTGGTTTTGTTGAGCCTTTTATGAGGGGTTTAATAGGTTTAGATGTTAATGCACCTCAGAAAATTATTCGCTTTTCTCCCCACCTCCCGTCAAATTGGGATAGTCTTGCGGTGAACAATGTGAAAGTTGGTAATGATGTTCTAAATATATATATGCAAAGAAAAAGAGACGAGATTAAACTTAATATTGTGAATACCGGTTCTAACCAAATTAAGTTTATTTTCACACCTGCTCTTGGACTTGGAACAAGTGCAAAATCTGTAATTATGAACAATAAACCTATTGCTTATAAAGTACTTAACTCCGAACAAGCGTTTTTAGTAGAGATAGAATTTGAATTTAGAAAAACTGCAGCCTTGAAACTTGATATTGACCCTGTTCCTGAGCTTTATTTACTGCCATCAAAATCAAATATAGGTGGAATTAACGGTTCTTTAAAAATTCTGTATCAAGAACTGAAAGCTGATAGCATTATTACTTATGTCGAAGGAAAAGCAGAAAAGCAATATATGCTTGGAATTCGTAATCAGGAATTAGTAAAAAATGTAATAGGGGGAGAATTGTTAAACGGGCATATTAAAATAAGATTGCAGAATCGCTCTAATGACGAATTTGTTCGAGAAAAGATAATTACGATAATTAAGAAATAAAAAAATGGTAAAAAGAGTAACGTTAAAAAACATTGCAGACACGTTGAATCTTTCAATGATGACTGTTTCCAGAGCATTAAATAACAAGCCCAACGTTGATGAGGAAACCAAAGAAAAAGTTGTAAGGACTGCTCGTGAACTTGGATATTTCCCAAACCAAATTGCAAAAAGTCTTGTTATTGCAAAAACGCATACTATAGGTGTAATGGTTCCGGAAATTACGCATTCTTTCTTTCCAGAGGCAATTAAAGGGATTGAAGAAGTAGTTTATAAAGAGGGTTATAATATTATACTTACACATTCAGCTGAAGATGCTAAGAGAGAAATATCAGCAATTGAAACACTTGCATCCCGTCGTGTAGATGGAATCCTCGCCTCTGTTGCAGAATCTGATACTGAGTATAAAATTTACAAACAAGTAATTAATATGGGATTACACGTAGTATTTTTTGACCGCTGCGTTTATAATATAGGTGCTAGCTGTGTAAGTATAAACGATGAAGAAAGTGCTTTTAAAATTACAGAACACTTGATTAATCACAAATACAAAAGAATTGCCCATCTTAGCGGTCCTAAATCTATTTCAATTGCGAAAGAGAGATTAAAAGGATTCTTGAAAGCCTTAAAAAAATATAAAATAGTTTATGATAACAGATTGATTATAGAAGCAGGATTTCATGAAACAGGCGGGTATAATGCTATGAATAAACTTTTGGAATTACCTAAAAAAGATTGGCCGAGAGCTGTTGTTGCGGTAAATGACCCTGCGGCTTTCGGAGCGATGAAGGCTATTTTGGAAAAGGGACTGCGTATTCCGGAAGATATTGCTCTTGTTGGATTTTCTGATGATATACGCGCTGAACTTATGCCTATTCCTTTAACAACGGTTAAGCAGCACGCATACGAAGTAGGCAAAGCCGCAGCACAGAAATTAATTGCTCATATTCAAAACAAAAAAGAATCGGTAGAGAATTTAATCGTTAAATCAGAATTAGTGATTCGGAATTCGTGCGGCTGCAATGATTATAAAAATAACCTTTATGAATCTTCATTTAATAAATTTTAATGGAGAAATTAAAGTGAAAAAATCAAATTTATTGTTAATTGCTTTTGTTGTACAATTCTATAATACTTTTCACACAAGTAAGAAATGTCAACTGAATCAAATTGAAACAGCGGACATGATTTTGGGGTTTGCCCATAAATAATTTTTTGTCTATTCATGCATCGAAACTTTTCTGTTAAATAAATAAATTTTTTTAATAATAATTTTCTTTGTGCTGCCGAAATTTTAGTTTTGAAAATTGTTTATTTGATAGTAAATAAATGTGTGTGCAGATTACTAATTACTCTCAATAATTATAGGGATTAGTATGGAAAACAACATTGCTATTGGTCTTTCTTTCGTGGACTGGCTTATAATTGCTATCTACTTTGCTTTTGTTTTAGGCATCGGTGTTTACCTTCGCAAGTTTACAACTAGCGAGGAAGACTTTTTTCTTGCCGGACGAAAAAACTCTTCATGGGTTGCCGGACTTGCTTTTCTTTCGGCAAACCTCGGTGCTCTTGAACTTCTTGGAATGACTGGCAATACTTTCAAATACGGAATGTATGTTGCCCACTTTTACTGGATTGGGGCAATTCCCGCCATGCTTTTTCTCGGCATTTATATGATGCCTTTTTATTACAGCAGTAAAATCAAATCAATTCCTGGATATCTCAAGTTAAGATACGATGAAAAAACCCGCGTACTAAACGGAATTGCTTTTGCAATTATGACATTGCTTGTTTCAGGAATTAATCTTTATGCAATGGCTCTCGTGCTTCATACATTTTTAGGATGGAACTGGGATATAAGCATGTGGATTTCTGCGGTTACTATTGCTGTTTATGTTGGCTTGAGCGGATTAATGTCGGCAATATTTACTGAGATAATTCAGTTCTTCTTAATCTGGTTCGGATTATTTCTTGTTTCAATTTTAGGAATTATTGAAATAGGGAGTGTTGACCAAATATTAAACAGACTGCCGGAGACAATGAATACTTTGTGGTCAACTTCCGGCGATCCTTCACAAAACGGGATGCTGGTTCACTGGGCGGGTATTGTTTTGGGACTTGGATTTGTTCTATCATTCGGATACTGGACTACCGATTTTCTTGTTGTTCAGCGTGCATTTTCTGCAAAAGACCTTCGCTCTGCGAGAATGACTCCGATCCTTGCATCATTTTTTAAAATGGCTTTGCCTTTTATTGTTATTCTTGCCGGCTTAATTGCAATTGCGCTTTCCAGCGATCCCAACAGTGGATTTAAACTTTTGCAGGACGGCGGACAGGTTAACTACGATTCAGCTCTTCCGTTATTAATTAAAAGGTATTACCCAACAGGCTTGGTTGGATTAGGTGTAACAGCGCTTCTTGCCGGATTTATGGCAGGTCAGGCGGGCAATATCAGCGCATTTAATACCGTTTGGACTTATGATATTTATAAATCTGTTTTAAACAGAAATGCTTCCGAGACTCATTTACTTTGGATGGGGAGAGTTTCTACAATTGTAGGCGTTATCATTTCGCTTGGCACGGCATACTGGGCAAAAAGTTTTCCAAGTATAATGGATTATATGCAGGCAATTTTTTCGTGGGTTAATGCACCATTATTTGCAACTATGCTGCTTGGGATGTTTGTCTGGTGGATTACTCCCAACGGAGCGTTCTGGGGGTTAGTTACCGGAATGCTTTCTTCATTTTTTATGTGGATGGGTGTAAAATTTCATTGGTTCAGCGAAAGTATTATTACTATGTCGAGCGTTCAAAGTGATATGGCTGCAAATTTTTGGCGCGCATGGTGGGCTTGGCTGATCTGTTTTATGCTGACAATTATAATAAGCCTGTTTACTAAGAAGAAACCGAAAGAAGAGTTGATCGGACTTGTAAAAGGTTTAACGGAGGAAAAACATGATGCACATCTTCCGTTTATCAAACGTCCGGCTTTCGCAGCTATAATTTCAATTATTGTTCTTGTTATTCTTAATATTTTATTTTGGTAATTAGAGTAAATAATCACAAAACCACTTTAAAAAAATTGAGGTTGACCAAAAAGTAATATTTTCTTAAAAAATAGAACACAAATGACGCTGATTTGAACGCTCGTCCCGACACTTGTGTCGGGGCTCGCCTCGCTTCGCTTTGGCAGAGCGGGGGTTTCCACAGCTTGCCCCGCTTGCGGGGGATTTTAAAATTGAAAATTACTTTCTGGTCACCCTCTTGGGAGTAGGCCTTTTATGAAACCAATCTGGTACTTTGTAGGATTAATCCTTCTTGTAATGGGAGGGATCATATTTCTAACAGGCATTTATTTATTGATAAATCCATCACTGCGCGAAACGGTGTTAAGCAGCATCCATCCAAATATTTGGTGGGGAGCCGTTATGGTTGCTTTTGGCGGAATAATGTTCTTCAAAACAAAAAATAAAACAGTATAACTTGACTATTAACATTTCTTCAGCCATAGAAAGAAAGTTTGAAGAACTTTTTAATGAAAAACCCGTTCTCTTTCGTTCGCCGGGAAGGGTGAATTTAATCGGCGAGCATACGGATTATAACATGGGATTCGTGTTGCCGGCAGCAATTGACAGAGCAATTTATTTTGCAATAACACCCCGCAGCGACAACGAATGCAGTTTGTACTCTTATGATATGGACGATAGTTACAAATTCCGGGTTTCCGATTTAAAGTTTTCAGAAAAAAACTGGGCTAATTATTTAATGGGAGTAGTTGACCAGCTTGTAAAAGCCGGCTACAAATTAAACGGGTTTAATTGTGTCTTCGGTGGCGATATCCCAATAGGCGCTGGACTTTCATCTTCTGCAGCAATTGAAGCCGGATTAGCCTATGCTCTAAATTATATTTTTAATCTGGGAATCGATAAACTTACACTTGTTAAATTGGCTCAAAAAGCCGAGAACGAATTTGTAGGTGTTAAGTGCGGAATAATGGATCAGTATATAAACATCTTCGGTGAAGAAGAAAAAGTTCTGAAGATTGATTGCAGGTCGCTTGAGTATGAGTATTTTCCTTTTAAATTCGAAAATGCTTCCATCGTTTTGTTTAACAGCGGCGTTTCACATTCTCTCGCTTCATCCGAATATAATCAGAGAAAGAAAGAATGCGGCGAAGGTGTGGAGATAATTCGGAAAAAATATAATCATGTAGGGAGTTTGAGGGATGTTTCCGTTGAAATGTTGGATGAATTTAAATTCCGGATGAACTCTGTGATATTTAAACGATGTAAATATGTTGTCGAAGAAAATCAAAGAGTGCTCAATGCCTGCTCGTCGCTTGAAAAAGGGGATTTAATAACTTTTGGCTCATTAATGTATCTGACTCACGAAGGATTAAGAAGCGAGTATGAAGTGAGCTGCGCAAAACTGAATTTTTTGGTTGACATTTTGAAAGATAAACCCGGCGTTTACGGCTCAAGAATGATGGGCGGCGGTTTCGGCGGCTGTACGATTAACATAATTGAAAATGATTCGATTGATGAAATAACCCTGTTCGTTTTAAAAAGTTATAAAGATAAATTCAATATCGATCCGGAAATTTACGTAACAAAAATTAGCGGCGGCACAAATATTATCCCAGTAAATGAAAATGCTGAAAGATGATCTAAATAATTTTCCTCATAGACGAAAAAATATTTTAACAGGGGAATGGGTCTTAGTTTCTCCTCATCGGACACAAAGACCATGGCTCGGTGAAGTATCAAAGTCGGATTTGGAAACAATACCACAATATGACCCGGGTTGTTATTTGTGTCCCGGCAATAAACGTGCTAACGGTGAATTCAATCCGGATTATAAAAATACATTTGTTTTTACCAATGACTTTTCTGCATTAATAGAGGATTCACCCAAGGCAGTTTTTAATAAAAAAAATCTACTCGTCGCCAGAAGCGAAAAAGGAATCTGCAAGGTGGTGAACTTTTCCCCGCGCCATGATTTGACGCTTGCCGAAATGGACGAAGGAGATATAGAAAAAGTAATTCTTGCTTGGCAGGAAGAATTTGAAAATTTGGGCAGACACCCGCATATAAATCACGTTCAGATTTTTGAGAACAAAGGTTCGATGATGGGAAACAGCAACCCTCATCCACATTGTCAGATTTGGGCTCAGGAAAGCATCCCGATGGAACCGGGAAAGGAACTGAAAAATTTCAAGCAATATTTTCGAAAAAATAAACGGAGTCTTCTTTCGGACTATTTGAAACTAGAATTGAGGCTTAAAGAGAGACTTGTTTACGAAAATTCTTCTTTTGCTGTTGTTGTGCCTTACTGGGCTGTCTGGCCTTTCGAGACTTTAATCATTCCCAAAAGAAAAATTGCAGATATCCTTCAACTTAAAGAAAATGAAAAAAAAGATTTTTCGAACGTACTTAGAGTGATTACAACTAAATACGACAATTTGTTTTCAACGTCGTTTCCATATTCATCCGGAATACATCAGGCTCCTACAGACGGAAAAGAACATAAGGAATGGCATCTGCACATGCATTTTTATCCTCCGCTGTTAAGATCGGCAGCCATAAAAAAATTTATGGTCGGCTATGAAATGCTTGCAGAACCTCAAAGAGACCTCACACCCGAATATTGTGCCAGCATATTATATGGTTTGTCCGATGTTCATTATAAGCATAGAAAACAATGAAGAAGAAAAACCACAGTATTTTTTTTCTTTTTTATTTGGAATAACATTTTACACTGGAAGTTATGCGAAGAGAAGGGGGTAAAGAATAAAAGTTTTTTAGCTCACTTAAATGTTACATGAAGTTTCACTGAGAAGGTACGGTTGTTAGGCTATGCTGAAGTCTGGCTTAGTCTGCCGACCGCCCCTACAGCCCAGCAATTTGTTATGAAAAGTTGTAGGGTCAATGTTTCCTCGCCAGTCGTCAGACCTCGACGGACCCTGTCGGGAGTCCGGTCGCCAGACTTTGGTCGAAGACTCCGCCCGTCTCGTGACTTCGTCACGGACGAGGTCACGGATTGGAGTCCACGGACTCTAACGAGCGAAGTCTGACGACTTGACCAAACCACTAAAACATTAAAAATACAAATCAATGTTTAGAGAGACATTTCTAAGCGGGGCAATATTTCCGATAAACTCAACGTAGTAATAGTTGAAAAGGTTTTTTATGTTCAGATAAATTTTTGCTGGAGCAGTAGAGATGAAAAAATTATATCCGGCGGTTAAATCTACTACGTAAACAGAGACACGTTTATTGCCGTCTACAACAAGAGCAAGCGGAGGTTCGACAAGAAGATCATCAATCTCTTCAACTTTACTCCAGTATCTGAAATCCAATCCGAAATCGAAAGGGTACGGTGCGCAGCGAAGATTTGTGTATAGAATATTTCTCGGGCGATATTTCATTGCTTTTTGCTTTTCAAGATCTCTTGCCCACAAATAATCGTATCCGGCTTTAAGAGTTAGCAGTTGAGGAATTAAATTCCAATCTGTAACAAGCTCAAAACCCTGTATTCTTGCTTTTGGCAGGTTGATGAACTTTATATCGCCGGTTTTAAGCAGATTCGGTTCGATAAAATTTTCATAATCGGTTTGAAAAAAAGCCATATCGAAAGTGAGATCGGTTGAATATTTAATGAGTGAACCGATTTCAAAAGATAAACTCTTTTCCGATCTTAAGTCGGGATTCTGAACTACATTAACGCCGCCGCCAACTCCGGCAGTTGTAAAAACCTCGGCAGGTGTCGGTGCTCTAAACCCTGTCCCGATCGATGCACGTAAAATCAAATTATCCTTTAATCTGTAGTTCAATCCAAACTTGGGTGTAATAGCATTTGCACCGCTCAATGTATCGAGTTTTATGTAATCGTATCTTACGCCAGCAGTGGCAATCAGTTTTTCTATTCCTTTGTACTCGGTTTGTAAATATGCGCCGCCGCTTAAAAAATTGGGGTTTGCGAAAATATTTGATTTAACGTAAGCATAAGAAACTTCTCCTCCGGTTGTTAAAATGAAATCATCGGAGGTTTTCCAGTTTCCGATTAGTTCGTTTCTGAAAAGGTTTGCTGTCGAAGTAGTAATTTCAATTCCTCTTCCTTCGAAGTATGTTCTGTAATAACTCGATTTAAGCTGCGTCGTGAATTTCTCGCTGAAAGTATGATTGTAAATCAAACTTAAGAACCATCTATTTGACCTGATTGTGTTGCCGTTATCTTCATCTTTAGGAACCAGAGCATTGCGGGAATCTTTCCAATAAAGAAAATTACCCCGATTCATAATTAAGTTGTTAACTAACAGAGAAAAAGAGTTCATTGAATCCGGATTGAAATTTAATTTGGCATAGGATAAGTATCTGCTGCTGAAATCGTTTTCCCTGTAACCGGAATCTTCAAGTCTTTTAACAGAGACTGTATAGTCAAAACTGCCTAATGAGTTTGAATGTGAAATTCCAAGTCCGTAAAAAGTTCTGTAACCAGAATTCCAGTTCCACGAATCATATTTGGATTTATCGTAAGCGCCGGCGTAACTCATAATTTGTGTAACTGGACTTGAAGTGGATTTTTTTGTTATGATATTTATGACTCCGCCGATTGCTGTCGAGCCGTACAAAGAACTTGCAGGACCTTTAATCACTTCAACGCGCTCGATATCTGCAAGAGGAATCATTTCCCAAACAATATCGCCGGTGTCGCCTGAATAAAGCGGTACGCCGTCAATTGCGACCAGAACTCTTGTGCCTGCGCCTTTGCTATATCCGCTGGAACCACGAATGCTTACCTGATCTAAAGTCATTTGTACACCCGGTACGTAACGCAGCACATCATCGAAAGAGGTGAAATTTTTTCTGGCTATAAAATCTGGCTGAATTACAGACGTGCTGACAGTTAGGTTTTCCTGTTTCTGTTCGTACTTTGTTGCGCTTACAACAATTTGTTCGGTTTCAACGGCTTGCTGCTGTAAAACAATTTTAAGGGGTGGATTTGACGGATTGACGAGATAATTTTCGAGGATTTTTTTTTGATATCCGATAGCTGAAAATTGAATTGTATATTTTCCTAGAGGAATATCTTTTATCTCAAAGTATCCTCTATCGTTGGAAGCCGCACCGAATAGTGTTCCTGTTAAAACTATATTTGCGCCTCCAATCGGAAGTCCGTCTGTACCCACAACTCTGCCGGTCAATAAACCAGTTTGAGCTGCAGCAGATGATGCAAGTAATAATATCGCCAACAAAAAATTTTTCATAAAAAATTAATTATCCGCCAGGCGGCTGCGGCGGAGGATTATTGAAATCAACATTTATGTTTACATTCTGTGTCCTTTTGCCGTCTTTAATTATTAAAGTCTTTGGCTGTGATTGATCGCCGTTTACACAATAAACTCCTACGATGAACCAGTCTTTTCTGTCGAGTGAAATTTCTTCTTTCGTTGACTGCGCTGCAACGACATAATTGTACTGTCCCGGCGCAAGTGTAAATAGTGTCGAGTAGCTGTTATCATCCGAGTTGTAGGGGTAATCTGCGGTCCCGTTTGGTATCGGTCCAATTGCAAAACTTAAATTGGGCGGAAAAAAATCCTGATCGGTTACGAGCCGGTTTTTAAACACGACAAGCAAAGTTAATTTTACACTGTCGGGCCAGTTTCCCGTAAAAGTAACAGTACCTTCAAAACCGGGTTTTGATACATGAATCGGATTAGGTTCAATTCCTTTGTCGCATCTGCTTGTTAAAATTGTAAGTGTAAGTAACAACAAGATTAGGAAAAGTCTTTTCATTTGCATCATTTAATGATGTTTATTCCAAATATAGCAGAAGAAAAATAAATTTCCCACAGATAAGAATCGATAAAATATTTAAGAAGAAATTTATTCGGCAAAGCAGCATTTATTGCAGTTACCAGATGGTTTTTACGCCTGCTGCTTTCCTCAAATTTTTGTCGGCAGTCACTAATTTAAGGTTATTTATTATGGAAGTTGCGCAAATGATTCTATCGGCAGGATCTTGATTTATTTCGGAAGATAGATTTGTGGATAATTCTGCTATCTCTGGAGTTAATCCCTTAAAGATGTAATTGTTTGCGGCTTTCAGCAAATTTATAAACTCGAGATATGTGGTATCTATAACAATTCTTTTCTTTTTAATTAACATAGCAATTTCCCATAAGGATATTTCACAAAAAATGATACCATCTGTTTCATTTGCTTTGTCAATAGCTTTCTTAGCTTTTTTACTAAGCAATTCTGGCTTTAGTGCATCCCAAATTATAACATGAGTATCTAATACTATCATTAGCGGGCAGCTTCCCATTTAGTGTCAATAGGAGAAATTATATCACCCAAAACAGCGCCCTTGCCTATTTCTTTTAATTTATTTTTTGCTTTCTCTTTGCTGTACTTAGGCGGTACAAGTTTAGCAACTATTTTACCACGGGATGTTATGTTAATCGTAGAGCCGTGTTCAATCTCTTTGATGACCTTCTTTAAATTTGCCCGTAGGTCGCTTATTGCGATTGTATCCATTTTTTACCTTAATCTTATTGTACAATTTAAATGTACAGATAATAACTATGAGTATCAAGCACTAAAATAAATTTTACTTTAATTCGAATTCGAAATTAAACTGATGTTAGATAAAGTTTTGATTCACTCCCTAAATTAGTGGATTTTATGTACAGTATTTTTATTGTAATATCATAATTATTTATTATTGATTAATTTTCACTCAAATGAAAATCTATAATAAAATTTTGCTGCTGTTTTTTCTGCTGAATATCTGTTACACTGCTCAGAACGCAGATCAAGAATATATTTTCCGGCAGTTGAGGATGGAAGACGGACTTTCCCAGAGTACGGTTTTTTGTATGATGCAGGATAAGAAAGGATATTTGTGGGTTGGTACGGCAAACGGTCTAAACAGATATGACGGCTATTCATTTAAGGTTTATTATTCGGATCCTTCCGATTCAAATTCGATTTCGGATAACGGTATTTTTTCTTTGTTCGAAGATAGTGACGGTATCATCTGGATCGGAACGGTCGAAGGCTGCTTAAATAAATTTGACAGAAAGAAAGAGATATTTGAAAAGGTAAAGTTATTTGATAATCTGCCAGTTAATCTGAAACCCGAAAAAAATTCGTACGAATTTCCTCTTCCATTTTCAAGAAATATTGATCGTTCGATTACAGCAATTACCGAAGATAAAGAAGGATATTTGTGGATAGCAAGCTGGGGAAAAGGTCTGATTAGATACGATAGAAGAAAAAACGAAAAACTTTTTTTCTACAAAAATCCTGACGGTTTAAATAATATCGGCAGCGACAGAATTAAGGCAGTTACGGAAGACGAATATGGAAATATCTGGGTCGGCTCTCTCGGAGGCGGATTGATAAAAATTATTCCCCAAGAGTTCGGAGGTTATGATATTACAATATTTCACAATTCATCACAAAATAAAAAAGGTTTAAGAAGTGATTACATTACATCTCTTTCTTTAGACAAAAAGGGAAATCTGTTGATAGGCACGTGGGGCAGCGGTTTTGATATTTTACCGAAATCGGATCTAAACAAAGATGAGAAGAATACTCATTTTATAAATTTTGCAAATGAACCGGGGAACCGAAATTCCTTATCAAATAATTTGGTTATGGCAATTATGCAGGATCATCTCGGCTATTACTGGATAGGTACACTCGGCGGCGGACTTGACCGGCTAGATTTAAACTCGAAAACGTATACTAATTACAAAAACGATCCTTCAACACTTAATACACTTTCCAAAAATGATGTTCTTTCTATTTATGAAGACAGATCAGGAAATGTCTGGGTAGGAAGCCATCTCGGAAAAGGTATCAATAAAATTGAACGAACCTCTATTAAGTTCGACCAGATCAATAAAGCCCGCAGAGACATTCCCGGATTAAGTGATGACGTGGTATGGTCAATTTATCCAGATGAAGACTCCGTTCTTTGGGTCGGTACATATAAAGGAGGACTGAACAGGCTCGATAGAAAAACTTATAAGTTCACGTATTTTAAAAATGAGGCGGGCGACATAAACAGCATAAGCGACAATCATATAAGAGCTATTGCCGATGACGGTATGGGGAATTTATGGATTGGAACTTACAGCGGCGGACTCAACAGGTTTAATAAAAAGACAATGCGCTTCGAACACTACCGGCATTCAAATGCTGATTCGTCTTCGATTAGTTCAAATCAAATCCAGGCGATTTACATCGACTCAACAAAAACTTTCTGGATCGGTACATTTGGCGGCGGTTTGAATTATTTTAAGTATGACCCGAACGATAAAAGAAAAATAGTATTCAAAAAATATGTTAACAATCCGGATGATCCTTTCAGTCTCAGCGATAACAGAGTTTATTGTATTTATGAAGACAGGGAAGGAATTCTTTGGATTGGCACTTTCGGCGGCGGTCTTGATAAGTTTGACAGAAAAACTGGCAGATTTATTTCTTACAGAAATATTCAGGGCGATATAATGAGCATAAGCGATAACAGAGTAATTTCAATTTATGAGGACGGGAAAAAATTTCTTTGGGTTGGAACCTACGGCGGCGGTTTGCATAAGTTTGATAAACGCACGGAAAAATTTATCAGCTACAACCAGAAAAACAGAATAAACTGTTCGGTTGTTTACGGAATTCTTGAAGATAAGCACCACAATTTATGGCTCAGCAGCGATAGAGGAATTTTCAAATTAAATACCAAAACAAATAATTTTATGCAGTACGATCTTCATGACGGCATTCAAAGCATGGAATTCAGCGGCGGGGCATATGCAAAATCCAAAAGCGGGGAAATGTTTTTCGGCGGTATAAACGGACTTAATTATTTTTATCCCGACAGCATAAAAGATAATCCGTTTGTTCCTCCTGTAGTAATAAGCAGAATAAGAATATTTAACGAACCGATTACCGGCGAACCGGATACACTGATACTTGCATTCAATCAAAATTTCTTTTCATTTGAGTTTTCCGCTCTGGATTTTACACATCCGGCAGATAATCAGTACGCGTACAATTTGGAAGGTGTTGATTCTGAGTGGCATTATGTGGATGCCTCAAGAAGAATGGCGAGCTATACAAATTTATCACCCGGGAAATATATTTTTAGAGTGCGGGGTTCCAACAACGATGGCGTCTGGAATACTGAAGGTGCAAAACTTTACCTTGTAATTTTGCCCCCATTTTGGCAGAGATGGTGGTTTATAACGGTTTTGGTAATTGTTCTCGGATTTATTATTTACTATTTAAGTACAATCCGATTCAGGAGTCTGCTTGCAATAGAAAAATTAAAAGGGAAACTGGCAGCCGATCTACATGATAACATAGGTTCGGGTCTGACGGAAATTTCCATACTAAGTGAAATAGCTGGGTCGAAAATAGAACATTCATCTTCTGATGGTACATTGGAATTAAGAATGGTGAGCGAAAAATCCCGTCAATTAATTGATAACATGAGCGATATTGTCTGGATGATTAATCCAAAGAAAGATTCTTTATATGATTTGATTTTAAGACTGAAAGATACGTACGGTGATTTTTTAAGTGCGATGGGTATTTCATTCGGTACAATAAATATTGAAAAATTTGCCGATCTGAAACTGCCTGTGGAGTATAAACAAAATTTGTTTTTAATATTTAAGGAAGCTGTTAACAATTCTATTAAGTACAGCAGATGCAAAAAAATTTCATTAGAGGCAAAGATAAACGGCGATGAACTATGTCTGATTTTAAGCGACGACGGTATTGGCATGGATTTGAATAAAGTGAAAAAAGGAAACGGCATTACCAACATGATTGAAAGAGCTAGGAAATTGCACGGCAATCTTGTAATTACTTCCCTGCCGGGCGGCGGAACTACAATTAAATTTGCAGGTAAAGTCAGTTTTATAAATAAACTGAAAAATTTGCTTTCGAAATAATTATCTTTCCCGTATCAGAATCCAACAATTTATTTTAAGTGATAAAAACAGCAATCATAGAGGATAACAGCACAATACGCGAAGGATTGGCAGTATTGATCAATTCAACTAACGGTTATAGCTGCGTAGGTTCTTTTTCTGACTGCGAAACTTTTTTGAATAAGCTCGATTCACTTGATGTTGATGTTGTTTTAATGGATATTGGACTTCCGGGAATGAGCGGAATAGACGGTATAACCAAAGCAAAGCAGAAGAAACCGGAACTGAATATTTTAATGCTGACAATTTATGAGGACAGCAATACTGTATTTAATGCATTGTGTGCCGGGGCGTGCGGTTACCTAGTGAAAAAAACACCGCCTGCCAGATTACTTGAAGCAATAAAAGATGCTTACGAAGGCGGTTCTCCGATGAGTTCTTTAATTGCCAGACAGGTAATAAATGTCTTTCAAAAAATAAAAAGTGACTCTGCCAGCTCATCCGAATTTGAATTATCCCAGCGCGAAAAGGAAGTACTCACCCTGCTTGCCGAAGGTAATAATTATCAGGAAATTGCCGATAGATTAATTATCAGTGTGGATACCGTAAGGCATCACATAAGAAATATTTACAAAAAGCTCCACGTGCATTCACAATCCGAAGCAGTTGCAAAGGCAATTAGGAAGGGGATTATATGAATTTCACCCGCATATTCATGCAGTAGTGTGAATTTTTTTCACTACAAATAATGAAAAATTACACATCTGTGCGGTTGTTTGCCTGCCAGTTAATCGTTAAATAGTAACTGTAATTTAGCTTAACAAGTAAGTGGAGGCATGAAATGGAAACAATTCAAAACTCTCTCTCCAATCCGCTTTCCGATCTGGTTAGTGATGAAGTATATGAAATTTTACATACACGTGGACTTATCGATGAGAAATCCGTCAGGGATTATATTATCAGGAAAAAGTATAAATCCCTGAGATCACAAAAAGTAAGTGCTAGTGATGCTATCGATAAACTTCGTGACGAGTATCCTTATCTTCAATTCGATACAATAAGAAAAATAGTTTATCAGCCTGCGAAATGATAAATGTGATAGGGGGCTGACTAAAAAGTAATATTTTCTTAAGAAGTAGAACACGGATGACACTGATTTGAACGCTTGTCCTGACATAAATGTCGGGGCTCGTCCCGACACTTGAGTCGGGGCTCGTTCCGACGCAAGTGTCGGGTGCTCGCCTCGCTTCGCTAAACAACGTGAAGGCAGGTGGAAATTTCCACAGCTTGCCCGGCTTGCGGAGGATTTTAAAATTGAAAATTACTTTCT
>DYLN01000291.1 GCA_020722085.1 Melioribacter roseus | reverse complement strand
TAGGACACAGCGCTCTGGACGCTGGAATCGGGGTTCGAATCCCTGCTGGGCAGCCAGTAAGAATTGGAAAGAGGTCGGGAGGTAGCGATTGCTCCGGCGCGGCGCCCCCACCCGCCGCGTCTCCGAAACTGTCGGCTCGTAAAGACAAAATCTAAAGGATTTTGTGTCTCAAAGAAAAAAACGCAAAAATTTTAAAGAACTTTTTATTAACTCAAATGGCCGCTCTGGTTGTAGTCAACTCGGATTGCTCCAAATTGTCCAAAGCGGCCATTAAAAAAGCAATCCGCGAAAGTTGACTACAGTTACAATATACAAAATTCCAATAATAAAAACAATCGCAATTGATGTACCTTGACAACTTGAATATGTGATGTAATTATAAGTGAAAGTGAGGTAGTATGGAACAGTCTAAAAGTTCGGACATATCGGTAAATAATTTTAATTACTCTGGTTTTTGGCGAAGGTTTGCGGCTTCAATTATTGATGGATTAATCCTCTCTCTTATAGGAATAGGCATAAGTTATTCGCTGGGAACTAATCCTTTTGCAGAGGAAGCCAAGACTAACTTAGAAACTATTGACAGAGTATTAACTCTTATTGTTTCAGTTGTTTATGTTCTGCTCTTTTGGGTAAATTATGATGGAGCAACTCCAGGAAAAAGATTTTTAGGTATCAAAATAATAAAAGAAAATGGCGAAAAATTAAATTATCCTTCTGCTTTTATAAGGTATGTTGGATATTGGATTTCTTCTCTTCCTTTATTTCTTGGTTATTTTTGGATGTTGTGGGATAAGAAAAAACAAGCCTGGCACGATAAACTTGCGGGAACAATTGTTGTAAAAACGGATAAAAAGGTTAATAACTTTATAGTAGCTATTGTAACAATGCTGGCTTTATTTTCTGCTATTGGAATAAATGCTTTTCCTCCAATCTATAAGGAAATTAAGAAAGCATCTTATCAAAAAGAGAGACAGGAAGAATTTGTAGAGGATACTAAAAAATATATAGAAGATGTCAATAAGCTAGACACTCAAACCCAAGACCTTTTAAAATCAGCTTTAGCAAAAGTGCAGAAAGCTAACGAACTAGCAAAAGAGCCGAACATAACAGCTTCAGAAAAAGAGCAGATTCAGACACTTTTAGCGAGCTCTATTAAAGAAGCTAAACAGGTTGCAGATTCAAATCCCCAAAGTCCAGTTGCGTGGTTACAATTAGGCAACATCTATAGTTTTCTCATTGATGTTGCTGACGGGGCTGATACTTGGTCAATAAGCTCATATCAAAAGGCCATTTCATTAGAACCTAATAATTATTTGTATCACGAAAAACTCGGAGGAGTTTTCTTTAGAGTAAAA
>DYLN01000290.1 GCA_020722085.1 Melioribacter roseus | reverse complement strand
TTGGTGTCAGAGTAAACAAATTGAGAGAATTTTCTTTGCCTTTGTACTCTGACACCAAAACGCTGACACCAAAATGCGATATATTTATTGGTTTTTGTAGTACCAGAGTAATCAGATATGAAAAATTTACTCTGACACCAAACACACCAAAAATCATTCAATGCTTATGTCTGAATGCGTTTGTTGGAAGAATTATGTAATTTTCTTCCTCTGCGATACGTATCTTTTGAAGCTTTAACACAAAAAAGTGGGTTATTCAATGCTTAACAGGCGTGTGTTCGCATTTCAGCGGAAAAGAAAGATAGGGTTCTAATGAAAGTGCTACCCACAATAATGGAAAGCTGGCCGGAAAAACAATCCTTCTAATGAACAACATTATGAAATTAAACGAAAGACTGACTTCAATACCCTTCAGAGGAATTTATATCCACACTTCACCGCGCACAATCGCCTTCAGCATCTCAATGCATTCATCAATGGTGTTACCCAAATCAAGGAAATATTTGTGAAGAGTGATTGGGACATAGGGCTTGAAATGCCTGTCAAAATATGCCTTTGAGGCGCCCCACCAGCTTTCAAATGGGCTTTGAATTTTACCGGCTTTTACCGGATTGGTAGCAAAATACCATATCAGATTGCATAGATATAATCGCGGGTTGTCCGCCAATTCCACAATAGTATCTTTAAACCGTTCATTCCACACTGGGCCGGTACGCTTGGTGAGGTAATTGAACTTTCGGGCAAAACGTGATTTGATGTATTGCATAATGCGTGAAATATTCGCCTCACCCGGCAGCACTTTTATGAGCAAGTGAAAATGGTTGTCCATAATCTGATAATTACAGAGTTCAAATGTATATTTTGCAAGGGCTTTTTTCAGACATTCTTCAAATAGTTGTTTCACATCTTTAGTGGCCATGATGCCACGCAGTTCTATTGTTCTGCTTGTGGTATGATAGGTGGCATGATCGAGGTACAGACGGTTTTGACGCATAATAGTTTTCCTCCATATTAGATATGCTTTCATTAATAAATACGATTGAGAATGCGATTTCATAAAAATTTTTTTCAAATTTTTTAATTTTTTTTCTCAAGATACGTAACGGCCGGACGGTTTGTAGTATTTTGGTGATGTGTAAATTTTGTGTCACAGGTGGGTGTCAGAGACCGTAAAAAAATATAAACTACAACGAGAGAAGTGGGTAAAAAAATTACATAAACATTGGCGTCAGAGACGGAAAAAATAAAACCATCACCAAATACCTCTCGTCTCTGACACCATCTTCTGTGACACCATCTTCTGTGGCATCATCTGCTGCTGTTTCACGGACTTGCTCTGACACCACCTGCTACAATTCAAAAGACTGTCTCTG
>DYLN01000289.1 GCA_020722085.1 Melioribacter roseus | reverse complement strand
GTAAAGATCCGATTGGGTTTGGGGGAAACACAGGGAATCTTTATGTTTATGTAGAAAACAATTCAATTAACACTGTTGATCCTGAAGGACTTGCTCAGCTATGTGCGAGAATATTCAATGAACCAAGAACCATTCCCTTTTATTATTTTCTTGCTCCTTACTCGCTAATGTTCGGACACTGTTATATAAGATATTCTACAACCTCAGCGAGTTCCTACATTCCTGACCCAAATACCAATCAGTTCGTGATGAGTGAAAGCGACCCTCTTTCAGATACACCTTTTCAACTATGTGTTCCAATAACTGGGGGAGAGTGCTGTACTGAAAAATGTTTGAAAGATGAGATGTCTAAATTTGCAACCAGTGCTTCATTCGATATCATCTATCATAATTGTTGTGATGCCTCAAGGAACGCCATAAGTAAATGCGGATGTAAAGAATCCTTACTATTAAAAATATTCAATTGGGGGGTTTGAAATGTATCACTCAAAGTATGAGAAATGGGGGGTTCTTTTTGGGGTATGCATTATTTTGTATGTTGTTTGGGGAATAATTGACTCGCTGTTTGATCCTTTTCCAAATTTTGCATTATCAACTAAATACTATCCCGTCAGGCCCATGGGGGATATAATTTATTTCAAATCGAGGGAAGCCGTACCTATAGAAAGTGAATTTTGGGATTATACCCTCAAATTTTCAAATGTTATTAAAAAAGAAAATAAATGTTTTTTTGATGGCGTCGATTTCTTTTCCTATGTTTCTCCTAAAAAACTCAAAGGGGATTGTTTTTTTCTTAAAATAAACATGAATGTTATAGAGGGGGAATCTATCTTTCAAATAGGAAATGTCATGGTAATAATAACAAAGGAAACGATTCAAATTACTAAATACGGCAATGTAATTTTAAAAAAGATATTAGAAAATAATGATGAAGCTGAACTTGTATTTTATAAAAATGGGACAATTTCTTATATAGAGTTTAAAATTCCTAAATGCAACTTTTGTGAGAGAGTCAATGTAACTTATGAGAAAAAAACAAATATTATAGTAGAGTTGAAAAACAACTTTAAAGGAACAATCGGTCCTTGGATATGGTGAAAGTGCCATTAAAAAACAAGCTGTTAAAAACCGCTCAACCCATGAACCATGAATTCATTTCCAGCCAAAATTTCGTTTCTTCAGCTTTTCCGATTCCGGCGTTTGCCGGGCTCGTCGGAGGAGAGGGGCTGTCTGAGCAAAATCCCAAGCTGGTAGCTCTCTCAGACAACCCCTCCCCTCCGACGAGTCAAAATATTTACGACGGGCAGCTTAGACCGGTGGCTGAACTTGACGGAACGGGAACGCTGACGGCACAGTATGTTTACGCGACGCATG
>DYLN01000123.1 GCA_020722085.1 Melioribacter roseus | reverse complement strand
TTAGAAGTCGTTGTGCAAAATATAATTTTCTAATGCATAATTTAGGTTTAATCAACTTCTTTCATAAATTTTTCTACAAGCAAAACATCTTCGAGACTGCCGATAAAAATCGGTGTGCGTTCATGAAGGCTTTCTGGTTGAATTTCCAGTATTCTTTTTTCACCATCGGTTGCCCTGCCTCCGGCTGATTCAACAATAAAAGCCATTGGATTGCATTCATACATTAATCGCAGTTTGCCCTTAGGGTTGCGTACATCGCCCGGATACATGAATGTTCCGCCGTACAATAAAGTTCTGTGAATATCGGCAACCATTGAACCGATGTAGCGGGCTTGATACGGTTTGCCTTCAAATTTGTTTGCCTGAAGATGTTTGATATAATTCTTCAGTCCACGGCTCCATGAATTATAATTACCTTCGTTAATGCTGTAAATTCTTCCTCGTTTTGGAATTTGTATATTATCATGTGATAAAAGAAACTCCCCAAACGATGGATCGAGTGTAAAACCAAATACTCCGTGTCCAGCAGTATAAACTAGTACTGTGCTTGAGCCGTAAACGATATAACCTGCTGCAACTTGATTAAAACCCGGCTGCAAACAGTCTTGAAGTGTTCCCGGTCCATCCCCTTCACTAATTCTTTTGTAAATTGAAAAAATTGTTCCGATGCTTACATTGGCATCAATGTTGGATGAACCGTCGAGCGGGTCAAACAGCAGAACGTACTTGCCTATTTTTTGATGCGGCGGCAGATGAATAATATCCTCTTCTTCTTCGGAAGCCATTACGCAAAAATGTCCGCCATGGTCCATTGCTTTGACTAACATTTCGTGAGCAAACATATCAAGTTTTTTAACCTGGTCGCCGCTGTAATTTGTTTCGCCTGTAAAGCCGAGTATGTCGGCAAGTCCCGCTTTATTAACTTCGAGTGAAATTACTTTTGCAGCCAGACCAAGCTGATTAAGAATTGCCGAAAGTTCTCCGGTAGCTTCAGGGTGAAGTTTTTCCCCTTCCAGAATATGTCTTGGAAGAGTCATAAATCGTTTGGTCGCCATAAGGTGCCTCCTTTTATGCGGTTTTTACAATTTCCTGATCTTTATACTGTAATTGATATAGTCTGTAGTAAATACCTTTTTGAGCAAGCAGTTCCTGATGTGTGCCGGTTTCTCTTACTTCGCCTTTATGCATTACAATTATTTTATCTGCGTTTTGGACGGTAGAAAGTCTATGTGCAATCACTATTGAGGTTCTTCCGACAAGTAATTTTTCAATTGCACGTTGAATTAGAATTTCCGTTTCCGTATCAACACTTGATGTGGCTTCATCTAAAATAAGGATTTGGGGTTTGTAAGCCAATGCACGTGCAAAAGAAATTAATTGTTTCTGTCCAACGCTTAAAGTAGCACCTTTTTCTTTTACTTCTTCATCGTAGCCGTTTGGTAAACTGGAGATAAATTTGTCGGCACCTACTGTTTTTGCCGCTTCGATAATTTGTTTTTCGGTTATATCTTTATTTCCAAGACTTATATTTGATTTTATTGTGCCGGAGAACAGATAGACGTCCTGCAATACTGTGGCAATATGTTTTCTCAGCTCCCTTTTGTTAACATCACGGATATCAACACCATCAATAAGAATGCTTCCCTTTTGTATATCGTAAAAACGGCTGAGAATATTGATTATGCTTGTTTTTCCAGCACCTGTTGCACCAACGATTGCTACCGTTTGTCCGGGATTTATTTTGAAAGAAATATTTTTTAGCACATAATCATCACCGTTATAAGCAAACCAGACATTTTTAAACTCAATTTCACCGGTTATTTTTTGCAATGTTTTTGGCTGCTGAGGTTCATTAACAAATGTTTGATCGTCCAACAGTTTAAAGATTCGTTCTGAAGAAGCCATTGCAGATTGAAGAATGTTATACTTGTCGGATAAATCACGGACTGGTCTCCAAAACATTTCAGTGTACTGCAGAAATGCAAACAGAACGCCAATAGTTAAACTTGATTGAATTACTTCACCGCCGCCGTACCAGATAATTAGGGCAACACTAAGAGCACTTAAGAATTCAACGAACGGGAAAAAAACAGCATAGTATAAAATTGATTTTATGTTTGCAGTTCTATAGTTGCGGTTAATTTCAGAGAACTTTTTGAACTCATCTTTTTCTTTTCCGAAAATCTGGACAACATTCATTCCGGTAATATGTTCCTGCATGTAAGAATTTAATCTTGCCAAATGTTTTCTTATACCTCGGTAAGATTCTCTAACTTTTTTTCTGAATAAAAACGTGGCATAGAATAAGATCGGGACGACAGAAAGAGTAACAAGCGACAAATCCCATGACATTGTAAACATAAAAACAAAAATCCAGATTATTACAAACACGTCGCTGAAAACAGAAACTATGCCCGAAGAAAACATCTCATTTAAAGTTTCTACATCATTTGTTACACGGGTTACGGTTCTGCCGATAGGTGTTTTGTCAAAATACTTTAAGGCGAGCTTTTGAACATGGGTAAATAACTGTACGCGAAGATCGAAAATGATTTTCTGTCCCATTAATTCAGTATAGTAAGCCAAATAGTATTGAACAACGGACTGCAGTATCAACACACCGAGAAGAATTGAGCAAATTATCAGCAAACCGTGATAATCTTTATTTGCGATATAAATATCTATGCCGATTTTGATTAAATACGGACGGACAGTCGGCAGTGCTGCGACAAAGATGTTTAACAATATTGCAAGTAGAACATACTTTCTGTACGGCTTTACATATTTGAGAAGCCGTTTCATCAATTTAGAGTCGTACGCTTTGCCTAATATTTCATCATCTCTGAATTCGTCAGCCATTGTAAATTCTCTTATCCGATTTCTGAAAGTTCTTCTTCTAACAATTGTTTTAAGTACAGATCAGCATAGATGCCGCCTTTGGCAATAAGCTCTTCGTGAGTCCCTTCTTCGGCAATTTTGCCTTTATCGAGGACAAATATTTTATCGGAATCTTTCACCGTAGAAATTCTGTGGCTTATAATTATACTTGTCCTGTTTTTCATAAAATTTTTCAATCCTCGTAAAATATTCTCTTCAGTGTGAGTATCAACAGCGGAAAACGAATCGTCGAGTATTAATATTTTAGGGTTGATTGCCAGCGCTCTTGCTAATGTGGTGCGCTGTTTTTGTCCGCCTGAAAGTGTAATTCCTCTTTCACCTAAAATTGTATCGTATCCCTTTGGAAACTCTGAAACATCTTTTGATAACTGAGCAATTTCAGAAACCTGTGCAACAATTCCGTCTTTTTGTTCATCCAGTCCGTAAATAATATTGCTGCTTAACGTATCGGAGAAAAGAAATGTTTCTTGAGAAACCAACCCAATAGATGTTCTAAGCTGGTAAAGCGGAATATCTTTTACATTTACGCCGTCGATTAAAACTTCTCCTTTAGTCGGGTCGTATAATCTTGGAATCAGATTTATCAAAGTGGTTTTTCCGACGCCGGTGTGACCGATAAAAGCTACGGTTTGTCCCTGCTGTATTTTAAGGTTGATGTTTTGTAAGACTACCGGCAGCACATCGCTGTACCTGAATTCAACGTTCCGGAATTCTATTTCTCCTTTTATGTCTACTTTAGAGGAAGCATCGCTTTTATTGTCATAAATCTCATAAGGCTCATTAAAGATTTTCATGAGACGTTTCATGCTTGCGTCTGCCTGCTGAATCATATTTGCTACCCAGCCGAAAGAAATCATTGGCCATATCAGCATTCCAAGATAAGCAAAGAAAGCTGAAATAATACCGAGAGTAAGAGACCCGTTCATTACCATCTTGCCGCCGATAAGCAGAACAATGATTGAAGAAAGTCCGGCAATTGAGAAAAATATCGGCTGAAAAAGTGCCTGCAGTTTTACTAAATCCATGTGCCGGTTTAAGTATTCGCTGCTGTGACGCGTGAAGTCGTTTATTTCATAATCTTCTCTAACATACGATTTAATCACGCGTATTCCGGCAAAATTTTCCTGAGCTTTTGTTGTTAACTCCGAAAACTTTTCCTGTATCCGCGTGTATTTCACATGAACTTTCTTCATTACAAAATAAACCATGAATGAAAAAACTGGGAGAGGAAGAAGAGAATATAATGTCAGAGCAGGACTAAGAATTATCATTAACGGGAGAACCATGAGGAGTTTCGTTCCGTTATCGAGTGAATACATTACCGAAGGACCTACAGCCATGCGAACCGCACTAATATCGTTTGTTGCATGGGACATTATATTGCCCGTCGAATTATTCTGAAAGAACCTAAGCGGGAGTTTTTGTATATGCGACCAGAAATCCCCTCTTAAGTCGTACTCGATATGACGCGACATAACTATGATTGTCTGACGGATCATATAACGGAAAATGCCCGATAAAATGGTAACGACGATTATAAGCACGGCGTATTTGGTTATCAAATCCATGCTCATATTTTTTTGCAGTGCATCAATGCTGTCGCGCAGCAGAAGCGGAATGTAAACCTCTCCAACGTTGGAAAGGATTATAAAAATAAAGCCCCAGACAAGCTTTTTTTTATATCTGATAAAATATTTTTTTAGATGACCAAGACTGCCGAACAAAACAAATCCAATCTAATATGTAAAATAATTAAGCCGACTTAATATCCAATATTAACTTTAGCAAATATAATTCTTTAAAATAAATTTAACGGGGGAGAAAAATACTAAAAGCAAGCTCTATTTTTACTCTGACTGTAAAGATAGCCATAGTTTGCAGTTTTTCCCGAAATAAATCATCCGATTATTTCGAATCCGGTATATTTTTGCAGAACTTTAGGAACGATAACTTTGCCTTCCGGAGTTTGATAATTTTCCAGAATTGATACCATTAGACGGCTTGTAGCTAAGCCAGACCCGTTTAGAGTATGAACGAAGTCTAATTTTTTATCTTCTTTTCTGAAACGAATATTTGCTCTTCTTGCCTGAAAATTTTCAAAGTTGCTGCATGAAGAGGCTTCGAGCCATTTGTTCTCGGCTGGCGACCATGTTTCAATATCGTAACATTTTGCAGCCGAAAAACTTAAATCGGCTGTGCAAAGCATAATGATCCGGTAGGGAATTCTTAAAGCATGTAAAATATCTTCCGCATCTTTGACAAGCAGTTCCAATTCTTCGTACGAAGTTTCCGGTTTTACAAATTTCACCATTTCTACTTTGTTAAACTGATGAACTCTCAGAAATCCTTTTGATTCTTTTCCGTAAGAACCAGCTTCTCTTCTGAAACATGCCGAGTAAGCGACATATCGAATTGGTAAATCTTTTTCGTTCAGAATTTCATTTCTGTGCATATTTGTTACCGGCACTTCGGCGGTCGGAATCGGAAATAAATCATCTTTTTCGCAGTTGTACATGTCTTCTTCCAGTTTTGGAAGCTGTCCCGTTCCCTTCATCGAATCCCGGTTAACAAGAAACGGCGGGAAAACTTCTTTATAATTATGATGCTGTAAATGATAGTCAAGCATAAAATTTACAAGTGCTCTTTCAAGAGTTGCACCTTTACCAATGTAAACAGGAAAACCCGAACCGCTGATTTTTGCACCTCTTTCAAAATCGAGTATCCCGAGTTTTTTACCGAGTTCGATGTGATCTAAAATTTTTTCTTCAGACTCAAATGTGAAACCTTCTGGCAGCCATCTTCTTACTTCAACATTGTCTTCTGCCGAATTGCCGACAGGGACAGATTGATGTGGGATATTCGGGATCCAAATCAACAAGTCGTTCAGTTTGTTTTCTATTTCATTCAAACTGCTGTCAAGTTCGGTAATGCGATCGGAAACAGTTTTCATTTCCGAAATTATATTTGAAGCATCGCCACCGCTCTTTTTTATTTTAGCTACTTCCATCGATGCTTGATTTCGTCTTGCTTTCAGTTCGTCGCTCTGCAAAATCAAATTTCTTCTTTCTTCATCAAGGGCAAGTATTTGGTCGATTGTATTCTTCTCTTTTTTATTGTCTATTCCTTTTTTTACTAATTCAGGATTTTCGCGGATGAATTTTAAATCGAGCATTATTTCTCCATAACTTTTTCAAGATAATTTTCAATCATTTTAAGGAATTCCTCAGCATTTTGAAGCTGGGTTTGTGCCTGTTCTTTGGATGCTATATAAAAATCCGATCACAAATAATATCTTCCATAAGCTTTATCATAATCATCAGCTTTTAATTCGTCGAGCTGTTCGATTTTCATATTATTACTTTACCACAATATTATAAATTTTATTAGGAATATAAATTTCCTTTATTATCTGTTTGCCGTCTATGTACAGTTTCACTTTCTGGTCATTAAAGATAATCTTTTTCACCTCGGTTCCATCAAGATCAACCGGAACTTCGAGTTTTGCTCTTACCTTGCCGTTGATTTGAACAGCGATTGTTACGCTCTCTACCGTCAAAGCATTTTCATCTGCGTTGTACCACAAAGGATTTTCGAAAATCGATTTATCTTTTCCTAATAACTGCCAGCATTCTTCACCAAGATGAGGCGCAACTGATGCCAGCATGGCTGCCAGTCTTTCAAGTGCATAAGTTTGAATTCCTTTCTCACAACCGCTTAAGTTTTTTAGTTCATTAAGAAGTTCCATCAAAGAAGCTACTGCAGTGTTAAATCTGAAGTTTTCTATTTCTGTTTCGAATTTCCTTAATGTTTGGTTGACCTTTCTGTAAATATTTTTCTCTGCTTCATTTAAACTTGTTAAATCATATTTCACTTTTGCAGGATTCTCTTTTGCAAGATTTTTATTTTGTTCAAATAAAGTATAAACTCTTTGCACGAAACGGTCTACTCCTACAATCCCTTGATCGGACCAGTCGCCTCCGAGCTCGTATGGACCCATAAACATCAGATACATTCTGAAGACATCGGAACCGTACTGCTGCAAAAAATCATTCGGGTCAACAACGTTGCCTTTTGACTTGGACATCTTTGCGCCCATGTTTGTAATCGTTCCCTGGTGAATTAACTTTAAGAACGGTTCATCTCCTTTAACAAGTCCAATGTCCCTCAAAAATTTGTAAATAAATCTTGCATATAATAAGTGCATAACTGCATGTTCTGCACCGCCTACATAAGTATCCACAGGTACCCAATAGCGGGCGAGTTTTGTATCAAAAATTCCGTCATTAAATCTTGGATTAAGATAACGCAAAAAATACCACGATGAATCAACGAAAGTATCCATTGTATCAACATCACGTTTTGCTTTGCCGCCGCAATTAGGGCATGTAGTATTTACGAAGTCATCTTTTGAAGCCAGCGGCGAGCCGCCTTTGGGTTTAAAATCTACTTCATAAGGTAAAACAACCGGCAATTCATTTTCCGGCACAGGAAGTTCACCGCATTTTTCACAGTAGACGATTGGTATGGGAGTTCCCCAATAACGCTGCCGCGAAATCAGCCAGTCTCTTAACCGATAATTTACGGTTCTTCTTCCGATGCCCTTTGCTTCAATATCTTCTGAAATCTTTTCTATACCTATATTCGATTGTAATCCGTTGTACTTTCCAGAGTTAATCATTATACCGACTTCAGTATAAGCTTTCTTTAATTCATCAGTTTCTTTTGTGCCTGGCTGCAAAATTACTTTGCGTATCGGCAGGTTAAATTTTTTAGCAAACTCAAAATCACGTTCGTCATGTCCCGGTACAGCCATGACGTAGCCTGTTCCATAGGTAGCAAGTACATAATCGGCAATCCAGATAGGAACGCGTTCGCCGTTAACCGGATTGATTGCATAGGCTCCGGTAGGAACTCCCGTTTTTTCTTTCACAGTTGAAGTTCTATCAACTTCCGACAGTGATTTTATTGAATCAATATATTTATCAACTTCTGCCTTGAATTCCGGCTTCGTAATTCTTTGCACGATATCTTTTTCGGGTGCAAGTACAACATAAGTAACGCCGAATAATGTATCGGGTCGTGTTGTAAAAACTGTAATTTTTTCATTGGATCCTTCTACTGCAAAATCTACTTCGGTACCGTAACTTTTTCCTATCCAATTTAACTGCATTGTTTTTGTTTTTTCGGGCCAATCTATTTTATTCAAATCTTCCAGGAGCTCTTCGGCGTAATCGGTAATCTTAAAAAACCATTGGGTAAGATTTTTTTGAATTACCTGTGTACCGCATCGTTCGCAAGTGCCGTCGTTGAGTACCTGTTCTCTTGCCAGCACTGTTTGATCATTCGGGCACCAGTTAACCGGTGCATTTTTTCTGTAAGCTAATCCTTTTTTATAAAGCTGCAAGAAAAGCCATTGGTTCCACTTGTAGTATTCAGGTACACAAGTCATCAATTCGGAATCCCAATCGTACATCCCGCCCATCCGCTTCAGCATTTCACGAATGTCAGAAATATTTTTTAATGTGCTGTCCTGAGGATGAATACCCGTCTTAATTGCATAATTTTCTGCCGGCAGCCCGAAGGCATCGTAGCCGATAGGTTCGAACACATTAAAACCTTTTAGTTTCTTAAACCGAGCCCACGAATCCGTGGGACCGTAATTGTACCAATGCCCGATGTGCATTTTCGCCGCAGATGGGTACGGAAGCATAACAAGGCAATAAAGTTTATTCTTTGTGTCGGAAAGGTCTGTCTTATATATTTTTTTTTCTTCCCAGAACTTCTGCCATTTCTTTTCAATTTCTTCAAAAGGATATTTCATAGACTAAAAACCGTATATTTCGTTCAAAAATGAATTGAAAATTATCAAAATTGTGAGGGGTAAGCAAGGAAAAGATAAGTGATGGATTATACTTAAAATCAAATAGTGATCTTTCATTACTCTCTATCCGACTTAATATATGAACCCAAATTATGCAATAGGATTCGAAACTTGTGAGGGTGACTAAAAAGTAATCTTTTTTAATATATAAGCCGCGAATTCCACTAATTATTTACGAATTTATTGTTGAATAATTACTTTTTAGACAACCTCAAAGTAACTGTGTCCTTATAAAAGAAGAACAGAAATCAGATTCTCACGTTTCTAACCCCGATAAAAA
>DYLN01000015.1 GCA_020722085.1 Melioribacter roseus | reverse complement strand
TAGAGCACTTCCTTGGTAAGGAAGAGGTCACCGGTTCAATCCCGGTCATCAGCTCCAAAAGGCATGTGACTACCTCTTTAGTTAGTACTGGTGAATTAATTTCAATGTAGTTTTTTAATGGGTTGAATAATGGCAAAATCAAAAAATGTTAGACAAATAGTAGTGTTGGAAAGTACTGCAGGTACAGGTTACAGATATTCAACGACTAAAAATAAAAGAAACCATCCTGGCAGAGCAGAATATAAAAAGTACGACCCCGTAGCCCGTAAGCACGTTATATTTAAGGAAACTAAATAACTACGTCAGTAGCTCAATTGGCTAGAGCAGCGGTCTCCAAAACCGCAGGCTGGGGGTTCGAGTCCCTCCTGACGTGCAGATGAAACTTTTTATCTTAAAAAAGCATGAAAGAAAAAATAATCAACTTTGTTAATGATGTGGTCAAGGAAATGAAGAAAGTTACCTGGCCGTCAAAAGAAGAGTTAAAAGATTCTACATCGATAGTAATAGTTGTTTGTTTAATACTTGCCGCTTTTACTTATGTGGTTGATATGGCAATTTCTCAAATATTAAAAGGGATATTTTAGTTTTGGAAAATCAGAACGCAAAATGGTATGTGGTTAGAACATTTTCAGGTCACGAAAATAAGGTTAAGTCATTGATTGAGTCCGAATTAAAAGATAATGCGGAATTACGAGCGAGAATTCTGGAAATATTAGTCCCTACGGAAAAAGTTTTTGAGGTAAAAGACGGCAAGAAAAAAACAAAGAAAAAAAATTTTTTCCCGGGCTATATATTAGTTTGTGCCGATCTCGATATTAGAGCAAAAGATTTTATTGTTAACACTCCTTCTGTTATGGGGTTTCTGGGAACACAAAATAATCCACTGCCGTTACAGCCCGAAGAAGTTAAAAGAATTGTAGGCAGAATTTCACAGGGTGACGAAACGGAAAGAACGGAGACAATTTTCCGCGCCGGGGATTTCGTAAAAATTATAGACGGACCGTTTAATAATTTTTCCGGAATAGTTCAGGAAGTAAACGAAGAAAAAATGAAAATAAAAGTTATGGTCTCAATCTTTGGGAGAAAAACTCCTGTTGAGATAGATTTTGTTCAGGCAGAATTAGAAAAATAAATTTATTGGATTGAATTATGGCAAAAAAAATTGAAGGTTACATCAAACTGCAAATTCCGGCAGGACAGGCAAATCCATCCCCGCCGGTCGGGCCTGCACTCGGTCAAAAAGGCGTTAATATTATGGAATTTTGTAAACAGTTTAACGCAAGAACTCAAGATAAAGCCGGATTGATAATTCCCGTAGTAATTACCGTATTTTCTGATAAGTCGTTTACTTTTATTACAAAAACTCCTCCTGCTGCAGTACTGCTTAAAAAAGCAGCTAAAATTGAAAAAGGTTCGGCTGAACCAAATAAAACTAAAGTAGCAAAAGTTAGCAAAGCTCAGGTAAAAGAAATTGCTGAAATGAAAATGAAAGATTTGAATGCCCATGATCTCGATAACGCTGCAAGCATGATTGCCGGAACAGCAAGAAGCATGGGAATAACAGTCGAGGATTAATTTTTAGGATAATAAAAAATGAAAGTAACTAAAAGAACAAAGTCCATTATTAAAAATGTAGATGTTCAAAAAGAATACACTCTAGAAGAAGCTGTAAAAACTTTGAAGGAAACATCCAAAGTAAAGTTTACTGAATCCCTTGATTGTGCAGTTAGACTAGGAGTGGATCCAAGACATGCCGACCAGATGGTGCGCGGAACTGTTTCACTTCCGCATGGTACCGGCAAAAAGGTTAGTGTGCTTGTAATTGCTAAGGGTTCACTCGCAGAAGAAGCCCTTAAAGCCGGCGCAGATTATGCAGGTTTTGAAGAATATATCGAAAAGATAAAAAATGGCTGGACTGATGTTGATGTAATAGTTGCAACTCCCGATACAATGGGTGAAGTAGGAAAATTAGGAAGGGTGCTTGGTCCTAAAGGATTGATGCCAAATCCCAAAAGCGGTACAGTGACTAATGATGTTGCAAAAGCTGTTAAGGAAGTAAAAGCTGGCAAAATTGAATTTAGAGTCGATAAAACAGGAATTATACACGCATCTCTGGGCAAGCTTTCTTTTAGTGCCGAGCAGTTGATCGAAAACACACGTACTTTTTTACAGACGATAGTAAAATTAAAACCATCTTCAGCTAAGGGACAGTATATAAAAAGTTTATATCTAACTACAACAATGGGACCCGGTTTAAAAATAACCAAAGAAGAACCGAGTATTTCACTGAAATAGAAAATTACGCACTCAAAAAATAAAAATGCTTCTATCTTTATGGACTAATTTGTAATAGTAGAATTAGGAGTGAGATGAAAAAAACTGAAAAAACTGAAATCATATCACAGATTAAAGAATTGGTCGGTAATTCCACCGGTGTTTTTCTGGTTGATTATGCTGGTGTTAATGTTACTGATATTAATTCTCTTCGAAGATCTTTCAAACAGGAAGGAGTTACTTATAAAGTATTGAAAAATACATTGTTTAAGAGAGCTCTCGAAGAAGTTGGCGGATATGATAAGTTGTATGATAATCTTGTTGGTATGACAGGTGTGGCTTTTGCCGGAGAGAATTTTGTGAGTCCGGCAAAAATTATCAAGAAATACTTTGATGAAAATAAAAAATTTTCATTCAAAGGCTGCTATATAGAATCTACTTACTACGATGCTGATCAACTGGATACTTTGGCATCCATGCCTTCTAAAGAGGAAGTTATGTCGAGTATTGTCGGGAGCATTGCTGCTCCGGCATCTGGTATCGTAGGTGCAATTAACGCTGTCTTTAGAGATTTGGTCAATGTGGTTGATCAAATTAGTAAAAAGCAGGCAGCATAAATTTTAATTAAGACAAAATAAAAATATAGGAGTAATAAAATGTCAGAAAAAATTGCCGAAATTGTTGAGAAGATTAAAGGACTAACATTGGTCGAAGCTTCCGAGCTAAAGAAAGCGTTAGAAGATGAGTTTGGTGTTACTGCTGCTGCCCCTGTTGTAATGGCAGGCGCACCGGGTGCAGGCGTTGCTGCGACTCCCGCCGAAGAAAAAACAGAATTTGACGTTGTTCTTCAGGCTGCAGGCGATAAGAAGATCAATGTTATCAAGGTCGTTCGTGCTCATACGGGGCTCGGTTTAAAAGAAGCAAAAGATTTAGTTGACGGCGCCCCTAAACCGGTGAAAGAAGGTATATCAAAAGATGAGGCTGAAAAGATTAAGAAAGAATTAGAAGAAGCAGGCGCGACAGTCCAGGTTAAATAATTTTTTCTACCAACATATTCTGAAATAAATTCTCATGGTGGTAAAGCAGTTTGGTCTGCTTTACCACTTCTTTCATTAGGCAGTAAAAGAAAACCCATAATTAAAGTGAGAGGTTAGGGTTGGAAAAAGTAAAAATTAACAAAAGCACAAATAGAATTACATTCAGCTCGATTGTTCCTGTATTGAAAATTCCGGATCTCCTTAATATTCAACTGGAATCTTTCGAAGATTTTCTTCAATTAAAAACTCCGCCGTCGAAAAGAGAAAACAAGGGACTTCAGGCAGTATTTACTACAAATTTTCCGATTTTTGATAATAAGGAATTCTACCGGCTCGATTTTATCGAGTATTATATCGAAAAACCGAGATTTTCAATACCGGAGTGTGAAGAACGCGGTTTAACATATTCGGCGCCCCTAAAAGCAAAGCTAAGACTTTCAACTAAAGATGATGAAACCGGTGAATATGTCAACTCGGTAGAACAGGAAGTTTATCTGGGTAACTTGCCGTTTATGACCGAACGCGGCACATTTATAATTAATGGTGCCGAAAGAGTAATAGTAAGCCAGCTCCATCGTTCGCCAGGTGTTGCATTTGCTCAGACTGTTCACCCAAACGGAACCCCTATCTACTCAGCTAGAATTATTCCTTTCAGAGGTTCGTGGGTAGAATTTGCAACTGATATCAATAACATTCTCTATGTATATATAGATAGAAGAAAGAAATTTCCCTCCACAACCTTGTTGAGGGCATTAGGCTATGAGACAGACGAACAGATTTTAAATCTGTTTAATTTGATTGAAGAAGTACCTGTTAAAAAATTAAACATTGACGATCATACTGGAAGAATTTCTGCCGAAGACGTTATTGATACCCAAACCGGAGAAATTTATGTTGCAAGAGACGGCGAATTGACCGAAGAGGTAATAGACAATATTAAAAAGTCGGCTATTCATTCCGTTAAATTGATTAGCCGGGAAACTTCCTTTGAACAGGACTTGATTATAAATACGCTTAAGAAAGATACTTCAGTCAATAAAGAAGAAGCCCTCTATGCAATTTATCGTCAATTAAGGTCCGGTGAAGCACCTGATCTGGAAACAGCTCAAGGATTGATTGACAAATTGTTCTTCAACGAAAAACGATATGACCTCGGCGAGGTTGGTCGTTTTAGAATGAATGACAAATTAAATCTCAATATCCCGAATAATATCAGAGTACTCACTCTCGAAGATATTATAGCTATTATGAAAAATATCATTAAACTGAAAAATGGGAATGTGCAGGTTGATGATATTGACCATTTGGGTAATAGGAGAGTAAGAACTGTCGGCGAACAACTGATGCAGCAGTATAATGTTGGTCTTGCAAGAATGGCAAGAACTATCCGCGAAAGAATGAATATGCGTGATAACGAAAATATGCAGCCCCAGGATCTGGTAAACGCAAGAACAATCAGCAGTGTAATAAATGCTTTCTTCGGGACAAACCAGTTATCGCAGTTCATGGATCAGACCAATCCTCTTTCCGAGTTGACTCATAAAAGAAGAGTTTCTGCTTTGGGACCTGGGGGTCTAACAAGAGAAAGAGCAGGGTTTGAAGTCCGCGATGTTCATCACTCGCATTATGGCAGACTTTGCCCTATAGAAACTCCCGAAGGTCCAAATATCGGGCTTATTTCGTCCTTAACAATATTTGCGAGAGTAAATAATTACGGCTTTCTTGAAACACCTTACAGAAAAGTGAAGGATAAAAAAGTTACAAACAGTATAGACTATTTAACCGCCGATCAGGAAGATGAATTCACAATCGCCCAGGCTAATGCGCTCATTGACGAACAGGGAAGGTTTGTAAACGAAAGGGTAAAATGTAGAAATGCCAGCGAATTCCCTGTAGTTACACCTGAAGAAATTCATTATATGGATGTTGCGCCTGCACAAATTGTTAGTGCTGCGGCTGCTTTGATTCCTTTCCTTGAGCATGACGATGCCAACAGAGCTTTGATGGGTTCAAACATGCAGCGCCAGGCAGTCCCGCTTTTGGTTCCGGAAGCTCCTATTGTAGGCACTGGTATGGAACAGAAAATTGCCCGCGATTCCCGCTCAATTATAGTTGCCGAAGATAATGGAGTTGTTGAATATGCAGATGCCAGTAAGATTATTGTGAAATATGATGTTGATACCGATAACCCAGAAACTATTGTAAGCTTTGACGATGAAAGGAAAGTTGTCTATACATTAACTAAATTTTCTGGTACTAATCAGGAAACTTGTTTTAACCAGAAACCTGTTGTGGTTACAGGGCAAAAGATTAAAAAAGGAGATGTGCTTGCTGATGGTCCTGCAATTGAAAAAGGCGAACTAGCTTTGGGTAGAAATGTTTCGGTTGCTTTCATGCCGTGGCGCGGTTACAACTTTGAGGATGCAATTATAATCAGTGAAAAACTAGTTGCGGAAGATACCTTTACTTCAATCCACATTGAAGAATTTGAATTGCAGGTAAGGGAAACCAAACGCGGTGAAGAAGAACTGACACGGGATATTCCCAACGTTAGCGAAGAAGCTACAAAAGATCTCGATGAATTTGGTATTGTACGTGAAGGTGCTGAAGTAACAGAAGGTGATATTTTAATTGGCAAGATTACACCTAAGGGTGAAACCGATCCCACACCAGAAGAAAAATTATTGAAAGCTATTTTTGGTGACAAAGCAGGCGACGTTAAGGATGCTTCGTTAAAAGCACCTCCGGGATTAAAAGGAACGGTAATTAAAACAAGACTTTTCAGCAGAAAACGGAAAGATGCTGAATCTAAAAAAATTGAGAAAAAACAGCTTGATGCTTTAGATAACGAATACGACACCAAGAAAAAGAATCACTACAATAAATTGGTAGACAAACTTACCAAAATTACGCTCGGAAAAACAACCACGGGTATTAGGGATTTGGATGGTACTGTTGTATTGCGAAGCGGCTCTGTAATCAAGGAAACAACTTTTACTTCATTTGAAGACGTAACGAAGCTTGACTATACACAGGATTGGTTCGAGCGTAAACAGACGAACGAATTGGTTAAAAAACTTTATTTGAATTATTTCAATTTGCTGTCCGAGATCGAAGAGGAGTTTAAAAGAGAAAAACTAAAAATTCAGTCCGGCGATGAATTGCCTCCGGGGATTGTTCAGCTTGCGAAAGTATATGTAGCTAAAAAAAGAAAATTGTCTGTCGGAGATAAAATGGCTGGTCGTCACGGCAACAAAGGTGTTGTTGCGAAGATTGTACCTGTGGAAGATATGCCGTATCACGAGGATGGAACCCCTGTTGACATCGTATTGAATCCTTTAGGAGTGCCTTCAAGAATGAATCTCGGACAATTATATGAAACTGCACTTGGCTGGGTGGGACATAAATTAGGTGTCAAATTCGAGACCCCAATATTCGACGGTGCCAAAGTTGATGATGTTGAGGAATGGATTAAAAAGGCAAATCTGTACGAGGGAAGTAAAACATGGCTTTATGATGGAAGAACTGGAGAAAGGTTCCACCAGAAAGTTACATGCGGTTATATCTATATGATGAAATTAGGTCACATGGTAGACGATAAAATTCATGCAAGATCGATAGGACCATATTCGCTGATAACTCAACAGCCGCTTGGTGGTAAAGCTCAATTCGGTGGTCAAAGATTTGGTGAAATGGAAGTGTGGGCTCTCGAAGGCTACGGAGCGGCACATACTTTAAGAGAAATTTTGACTGTAAAAAGTGACGATGTTGCCGGCAGAGCCAAAACTTATGAGTCAATTGTTAAAGGCGAAAATATTGTTGAACCTAATATTCCGGAAGCCTTTAATGTTATGATTAAAGAGCTTCAAGGTTTAGGCCTTGATATAAAAATTAACTAGTTAAACTAGTTTGAAGGAGAGTAAAATGAGGTTAAGAACCCAAGAACCCAAAATAAAAGAAATAGAACAAATAACTATCAGTTTAGCTAGTCCCGATGATATTCTTTCTAGGTCGCACGGGGAAGTAACAAAACCCGAAACGATAAATTATAGATCATTTAGACCCGAGAAGGACGGCTTGTTCTGCGAGAAAATTTTCGGTCCTGTTAAGGATTGGGAATGCGCCTGCGGAAAGTATAAAGGAATACGGTATAAAGGAATTGTTTGTGACAGATGCGGTGTCGAAGTAACATTAAAAAGTGTGAGACGTGAAAGAATGGGACACATTTCACTTGCAGTTCCCGTTGTTCACATCTGGTTTTTTAAAGCACTTCCTTCCAAAATTGGTAATATTATAGGTATTTCGACAAAAGAATTGGAAAAAATAATTTATTATGAGTCTTACGTTGTTATTAACCCCGGCGTAACCGGATTGAGCTATAAAGATTTGATTTCGGAAGACCAGTATTATGAAATTCTTAGTTCTCTGCCGCACGATAATGATGCTCTCGAAGACAATGATCCTAAAAAATTCGTTGCAAAAATCGGTGGCGAAGGTGTTAAAGAATTATTGAAGAGAACTGACATTGATGCTACTTTTTATGAGTTAAAAGCACAGCTTGCGATAGAAACTTCGCAGCAAAAAAGAAATGATATTTTAAAGAGGCTGCGGGTACTGGATGCGTTTAAAGAAGAAGAAGGTAAAGTGCTGAATAAACCCGAATGGATGGTTCTTAGCGTAATACCGGTTATACCGCCCGAACTCCGTCCACTGGTCCCATTAGAAGGCGGAAGGTTTGCAACAAGCGATTTGAACGATCTTTATAGAAGAGTGATAATCAGGAACAATCGCTTAAAAAGATTAATTGATATAAAAGCACCTGAGGTTATTCTTCGAAATGAAAAAAGAATGCTTCAAGAGGCAGTAGATGCCTTATTTGACAATTCAAGAAGAGCAAGTGCCGTAAGAAGCGACGGTAATAGACCTCTGAAATCTTTGAGCGATATGTTAAAAGGAAAACAGGGCAGATTTCGTCAAAACCTTTTGGGTAAACGAGTCGATTATTCTGGACGTTCTGTAATTGTTGTAGGACCCGAATTAAAATTACATCAATGCGGATTACCGAAAGATATGGCGGTTGAATTGTTCAAGCCGTTTATCATTAGAAAATTAATCGAACGCGGGCATTATAAAACCGTCAAGAGTGCAAGAAAAGCTGTTGACAGGAAAGACCCAATAATTTGGGGGATTCTGGAAAAATTAATTGAGGGTCATCCGGTATTGTTGAACAGAGCCCCAACTCTGCACCGTCTTGGAATACAAGCGTTCCAGCCGTTGTTAATTGACGGCAAGGCGATTCAGCTTCATCCAATGGTATGTACGGCTTTCAATGCTGATTTCGACGGTGACCAAATGGCTGTTCATGTGCCCTTATCCTACGAAGCTCAGCTGGAAGCAGCGTTGTTAATGCTTAGCAGCCACAATATTTTGTCACCGCAGAGCGGAAGCCCTGTAGTTGTTCCTACTCAGGATATTGTACTTGGCTGCTATTATTTGACAAAAGTTAAAGCCGGTGCCAAGGGTGAAGGCAAGATTTTTGGAAGCAGAGAAGAAGTGATGATTGCTTATGATAATAAAATTGTGGATCTGCATGCTAAAATAAAAGTCAAAATTGATGAACAGTTCGTCGAGACCACGCCGGGAAGAGTGATATTTAATAATATAGTTCCAAAAGAAATGGGATATATTAATGAACTGCTTGTTAAGAAATTTTTCAGCGGTTTGATTTACAAAATGTTCATCAAAATGGGGAATGTTGTTACAGCCAAATTCCTCGATGACCTTAAGGAGCTTGGCTATAGGTATGCAACCGCTGCAGGTATATCAATTAGTTTTAGTGATATGCTTATTCCTGAAGAAAAAGTAAAATTAATAGAGGATTCGAATAAAAAAGTTAACAGTATATTAAGTGAGCATGAGCAAGGCTTAATAACTGATGCCGAAAGGTATAATAAAATTATTGACGTATGGACCCACACAAATAATAATGTAGCAAAATACTTGATGGATAGAATTAAAACCGACCAATTAGGTTTTAATCCTTTACACATGATGGTCGATTCCGGCGCAAGAGGTTCACAGGAGCAGGTGCGTCAGCTTGCTGGTATGCGCGGATTAATGATGAAACCTCAAAAAAGTTTGACGGGTCAATCTGGTGAAATAATTGAAAATCCGATCGTTGCAAATTTTAAAGAGGGACTTTCCGTTATCGAATATTTTATTTCAACTCACGGTGCAAGAAAAGGTCTTGCCGATACAGCCTTGAAAACTGCCGACGCCGGATACCTTACCAGGAGATTGTGCGATGTTGCTCAAGATGTAATAGTTTCCGAAATCGACTGCGGCACAATTCGTGGTGTGTATATAACCGCTTTAAAAGATATAGAACTGGAAAGAGAACCTCTTGCCGAGAGAATTACAGGTCGTACCGCACAAGAAGATATTTATGATCCCCGGAATGACGAATTAATAGTCGAAGCCGGTGAATTAATTACAGAAGAAAAAGCCGAAAGAATCGATGAAGCAAATATTGATCAGGTTTATATCAGAACGGTCTTAACATGCGAGTCGAAACGCGGAGTGTGTGCAAAATGCTACGGCAGAAATCTAACAACTGGTGATTTGGTTGAAATAGGCGAGGCAGTTGGAATAATTGCCGCCCAATCAATTGGCGAACCCGGTACTCAACTTACACTCCGAACCTTCCACCTTGGCGGTACTTCTTCTAGAATTGCAAGTCAATCGCAGGTAGAAACAAATGTCTCAGGTATAGTCAAATTTGATAGAATAAATTATGTAGAAAAGACAGACTTCTTTGGTAAAGTAAAAGTGGTAATTGGTAGAAGGGGGTCGATAGGAGTATATGACGAGGATAATAGACAAATCAAAAAATTTGAGATTCCTTACGGAGCAGAATTACTTGTAAACGACAAACAACCGGTTAAAAAAGGTCAAGCATTATATAATCACGATCCGTACAATTCTGTAATCTTATCTGATATTAATGGACAGGTTAGATTTATTGATTTGATTGACAACGTGACGATTCAACAAGTAGCCGATGAACAGACAGGCCACGTACAAAAAGTCGTAATTGAATCCAAAGATAAGAACCTTACCCCAAGTATTGCTGTTGTGGATGAGAAAGGGAATGAAAAAGTGTTTAACATCCCTACCCGTGCATATCTGTCGGTTGAAGAAGGCGAAACAATTAATGCAGGCACCGTACTTGCTAAAATATCTAAGCAAACTTCCAAATCCCGTGATATTACAGGCGGCTTGCCGAGAGTAACCGAATTATTTGAGGCTCGCAGTCCTCATGATCCTGCTATTGTTTCTGAAATAGAAGGAATCGTAAAATTTGGTGCCCGCAAAAAAGGTTCAAGAGAAATAATTGTAGTTTCTTTAGATGGTTCAATTGAAAAAGTATATAATGTTCCTTACGGAAAACATATCCTTGTCCAGGAAGGTGACGAAATACCAGCGGGCGAAAAGATAACAGACGGACCGATAGACCCTCATGACATATTGAAGATTAAAGGTCCTAATGCAGTCCAGGAATATTTGGTAAATGAAATCCAGGATGTTTATCGTCTGCAAGGTGTTAAAATTAATGATAAGCACATTGAAGTGATTGTTAAACAGATGCTTCAAAAACTTAAAGTTATTTCTTCAGGCGATACTAAATTTATTGAAGAAGATCTTGTCGATAGAAATAAATTCATCGAAGAGAACGAAAATATAAAAAATATGGTTTATGTTGTGGATCCGGGTCAAAGTAAATTAAAAGCAGGTCAGCTGATACTAAGATCGAAAGCAAGAGAAATAAATTCTGATTTAAGCCGAAAAAATAAAAAACAAATGGTTGTAAGGGATGCAGAACCTGCAACGTTCGAAAATATTTTACTTGGAATTACTCAGGCAGCTCTTTCCACAGAAAGTTTCATCTCTGCAGCGTCTTTCCAGGAAACCACCAAAGTATTAACTAATGCAGCAATTGCGGCTAAAGTTGATTCACTAAATGGTTTAAAAGAAAACGTTGTAATGGGGCACTTAATTCCTGCCGGTACCGGATTAAAGAAGTATCGTAATATTATATTGACTGAAGAAGAAACAGTTGAGGCGGAAAAGATTCCTGAAGAGGTTACTGTAACTGAGAAAGAAGTGGTTAAATAGAAAAACGCTATAATTTATAACTTAGATTTCTTGACAATCTATATCAATAACTCTAAATTAGAAGTCTTGATTTTTAATAAAAGATTAATTTTTAGGAGATTTTTGCGTGCCAACAATAAACCAATTGATAAGGAAAGGACGTATTGCAGTTACTTCGAAAAATAAGGCACCGGCACTTGAAGCTTGCCCACAAAAACGCGGGGTATGCACCAGAGTTTATACTACTACACCTAAGAAACCCAACTCTGCATTACGAAAAGTAGCAAGGGTAAGATTAACTAATGGAATTGAAGTAACGGCATATATTCCAGGCGAAGGACATAATTTACAGGAACACTCAATTGTAATGATTCGCGGTGGTAGAGTTAAAGATTTGCCAGGGGTAAGATATCATGTAATTCGCGGCACGCTTGATACAAGCGGTGTGGAAGATAGAAAAAAAGGACGTTCTAAGTATGGCACAAAAAAACCAAAAACTAAGTAATCAGTTATGAGAAAAAGGAAACCAGAAAAAAAATACCTAAAGCCGGATCCCAAATACAATGATGTATTAGTATCAAAATTTATTAACTATCTGTTATGGGATGGTAAGAAATCAACAGCAAGAAGAACATTATACGAAAGCTTCGATTTGATTGAACAAAGAACTAAAAAATCTGCTCTGGATGTTTTTAAAAAAGCCTTACAAAATGTTCAGCCATTGGTGGAAGTAAGAAGCCGCAGGGTAGGCGGTGCTACTTATCAAGTTCCTATGGAGGTTAGACCTGAAAGAAGAGTTGCACTTGCTCTCAGATGGATTAAGACTTATGCCAGAGAAAGAAAAGATAAATCTATGTCGTTAAAACTTGCTGCAGAATTAATTGCTGCCTCAAACGGCGAAGGTAATGCTGTTAAGAAAAAAGATGACACTCATAGAATGGCTGAAGCTAATAAAGCTTTTGCGCATTTCAGGTGGTAAAGGAAAGGATGTGATATCTAATGAGTCAAAAAAGAGTTGAAATAGATAAAGTTCGTAACATCGGCATTATGGCTCATATTGATGCCGGAAAAACTACAACAACAGAACGTATTTTGTATTATACTGGTAAAGTTCATAGAATCGGTGAAGTCCATGATGGCGCCGCAACTATGGATTGGATGGAGCAGGAGAAAGAACGTGGTATAACAATTACAAGCGCAGCTACAACTACGTTCTGGAGAGGACATCAAATTAATATTATTGACACTCCCGGTCACGTGGATTTTACTGTTGAAGTAGAGAGATCTCTAAGAGTTTTGGACGGTGCAATAGCATTGTTCTGTGCCGTGGGCGGTGTGGAACCTCAATCGGAAACCGTTTGGCGTCAAGCCGATAAATATGGTGTGCCGAGAATTGCATTTGTAAACAAAATGGATAGAATAGGTGCTGATTTTTATAATGCGGTTCAAATGATGAAGGATAAATTAAGTGCAAATGCAGTTCCAATTACACTCCCAATTGGTGAAGGTGATTTGTTTGCCGGTGTAATTGATCTTATGTCGATGAAAGCAAGAATGTATCATGAAGAAACCTTCGGCGCTACTTTTGAAGATAAAGAGATACCAGCAGATTTACTGCCGCTTGCAAATAAATACAGAACTTTAATGCTTGAAGCTGTTTCGGATGTGGACGATACTTTGTTAGAAAAATATCTTGAAGGAAAAGAAATTCACGAAGAAGAAGTTAAGACAGTTTTAAGAAAAGCCACAATAGAATTGAAGATTGTACCTGTGCTTTGCGGTTCTTCCTTTAAAAACAAAGGGGTGCAGAAATTACTTGATTCCGTGGTAGACTTTTTACCTTCTCCTTCCGATTTAAAAGACCTTCATGCACATCATATTCATAAGAATGATAACGTTACAAGAAAAAATGATCCGAATGAAAAATTTGCCGCTCTAGCATTTAAAATTATGAGTGACCCCTACGTGGGCAAACTAACTTTCGTCAGAGTATATTCGGGCATGTTAAAAGCAGGTTCATACGTATACAATTCCGTATCGGACAGAAAAGAAAGAGTAGCAAGGATCCTTCAAATGCATGCCAACTTTCGGGAAGATATGGATGAGGTCAGAGCCGGAGATATTGTTGCTATAGTCGGCTTGAAATATACCAAAACAGGTGACACTCTTTGTACTGAAGATGATGCGATTATTTTGGAGAAGATGGCATTCCCTGAACCTGTAATTCAAATTGCTATTGAACCAAAAACTAAGGCTGATCAAGACAAGCTTTCTGATGCGCTTGCTAAACTTTCTGATGAAGATCCGACTTTTAAAGTAAAAGTAGATGAAGAAACTGGACAAACATTAATAAGCGGTATGGGTGAGCTTCACCTTGAAATTCTTGTCGATAGAATGAAAAGGGAATTTAAGGTTGAAGCTAATGTTGGTAAACCTCAGGTTGCTTACAGGGAGACAATTACAAAAACTGTAGAAGCTGAAGGTAAATTTATAAAGCAAAGCGGCGGCAGAGGAAAATACGGACACGTATGGATAGAATTTTCTCCAAATGAACCTGGTAAAGGATTCGAATTCGAAAATGCAATTGTCGGAGGCGCCGTTCCAAAAGAATATATAAATTCTGTTGTTAACGGAATTCATGATGCTATGAGAAATGGGGTTCTGGCAGGTTATCCGGTCGTTGATATTAAAGCTAAATTATTTGACGGCTCTTATCATGAAGTCGATTCCGATGAAATTTCTTTTAAGGTGGCTGCTTCTATTGCTTTTAAGAACGGTGCTCGGAAAGCCGGACCTGTGATTCTTGAGCCTATTATGAATGTTGAGGTTATAACTCCGGAAGAATATCTGGGGGATGTAATGGGTGACTTAAACTCCCGCAGAGGAAAAATTGAGGGGTTTACTTCAAGAAAAGATGCTCAGGTAATTAAAGCTACCGTTCCCCTTGCCGAAATGTTCGGATATGCAACCTCTTTAAGATCAATGACTCAGGGCAGAGCTATCTATACTATGCAGTTTTCACATTATTACGAAGTTCCAAAATCGGTAGCTGAAGAAATTACAGAGAAGTCTCAATCAAAAAAGTCTATTGAAACATTATAGTATAAAACAAATAATTAATTAGACAATAAAAGTACAAGGAGTTATTCGATGGCAAAAGAAAAATTTGATCGTAGTAAACCCCACGTTAATATCGGTACTATCGGACACGTTGACCATGGTAAGACTACCTTAACTGCTGCCATCACCATGGCATTGGCGAAAAAGGGATTATCCCAGATTAGAACTTTCGATAGTATTGACAACGCACCTGAAGAAAGAGAAAGAGGAATCACAATTGCTACTGCTCACGTTGAATATTCAACTGAGAACAGACACTATGCACACGTTGACTGTCCGGGTCACGCCGACTATGTTAAAAATATGATTACCGGCGCTGCTCAAATGGACGGTGCAATCCTTGTTGTAGCTGCTACTGATGGTCCGATGCCTCAAACCAGAGAGCATATTCTTTTAGCTCGTCAGGTTGGTGTGCCCAGAATTGTTGTATTCCTCAACAAAATAGATATGGTAGACGACCCCGAATTAATTGAATTAGTTGAAGTTGAATTAAGAGACCTGCTCAATAAATACGAATTTCCTGGTGATGAAATTCCTATTATTAAAGGTTCGGCTTTGAAAGCTTTGGAAGCAGGTACTTCCAATGCTCCAGTAGATGACCCCAGATACCAGTGCATTTGGGATTTGATGAAGGCTGTTGATGAATATGTCCCGATTCCTCAAAGAGATGTTGACAAACCGTTTATCATGCCGGTTGAAGACGTTTTCTCTATTACTGGTCGTGGAACCGTAGCAACCGGAAGAGTTGAAAGAGGGCAGGTTAAACTTGGCGAAGAAGTGGAATTAATTGGTCTTGGTGTTCATAAGAAAACAGTTGTTACCGGAATTGAAATGTTCAGAAAAGAACTCGATGCTGCCATCGCAGGAGATAACGCCGGTATTCTTTTAAGAGGTATTGATAAGAAGGAAATTGAGAGGGGTATGGTTATTGCTAAGCCCGGCTCCATTACTCCGCACACTGTTTTTGAAGGTGAAGTCTATATCCTGTCAAAAGAAGAAGGTGGACGTCATACGCCGTTCTTCCAAGGCTACAGACCGCAGTTCTATTTCAGAACCACTGACGTAACAGGCGTCGTAACATTGCCACAAGGAACCGAGATGGTTATGCCAGGTGATAAGGTAAATTTGAAAGTAGATTTGATTACTGAAATTGCTATGGAAGAAGGTTTACGGTTTGCTATTCGCGAAGGAGGCAGGACGGTTGGTGCAGGTTTAGTAACGAAAATTATCAAATAAATTTGTATAGGTTTTTTTGAAGGGAAAGTAATGCTTTCCCTTCTTTATAAATGAAAAAGGAGAAATGGCTGTGCCCGGTCAAAAGATAAGAATTAAGCTTAAGTCTTATGATCATATTTTGATTGACAAATCAACTGAGAAGATAATTAAAACTGTTAAAAGTACGGGGGCTATCGTATCCGGACCGATACCGCTGCCGACAAAACGTACTGTCTTTACGGTTTTGCGTTCTCCTCATGTTGATAAAAAATCGCGCGAACAGTTTGAAATAAGGGCTCATAAAAGAATAATCGATATTCATAATTCTAATAACAAAACCGTCGATGCACTTAGTAAACTGGAAATCCCGGCGGGAGTTGATATAGAAATTAAGTTATAAGGGTTACTGAAATGCCAGGATTGTTAGCAAAAAAAATTGATATGACCAATATTTTTTCCGATGATGGTAATATTATTCCTGTAACTGTTTTGGAAGCAGGTCCTTGTACTATTTATTCAATTAGAACAAAAGATAAAGACGGTTATAATGCACTTCAAATCGGATTTGGTGAGAAGAAAGAGAAAAAAGTTAATAAGCCTCAACTTGAAATTTATAAAAAACTAAATCTGAGAATTCCTGCTGTGCTGAGAGAATTTAAGAATTTTGATACGACCCAATTCAAAGTAGGAGATGAACTGAAAGCAGATTTGTTCCGGGTTGGAGATAAAGTAAAAGTTTCCGGCAAAAGCAAGGGGAAAGGTTTTCAAGGTGTAGTTAGAAGACACGGTTTTGGTGGTATTGGTATGACTACTCACGGACAAAGCGACAGAGTAAGAGCACCTGGATCCATTGGTGCAAGCTCTTATCCTTCCCGTGTTTTTAAAGGTCAAAGAATGGCGGGAAGAATGGGACACGAAAACGTTACTGTTCGTAACTTGAAAGTAGTTAAAGTAATCCCTGAAAAAAATATCATTATGGTTAAGGGAGCGGTTCCCGGCGCAGTCAATTCAATTGTTGAAATAAATAAAATTGTGTGAAAAATGGAACTAGATGTTTATAAAATAGACGGCACCAAGTCTGGTGAAAAAATTGATCTGTCAAAAGAAATTTTTGAGATAGAACCGAATGATCATGTTTTATATCTGTCGGTTAAGGCTTACTTAGCTAATCAAAGACAGGGTACACACAAAGCTAAAGAAAGAAACGAAGTTAGAGGCGGCGGTAAAAAGCCATGGCGCCAGAAAGGCAGAGGAGGTGCGAGAGCTGGAACATCGCGTTCACCACTGTGGGTGGGCGGCGGTTCTATATTTGGACCCAAGCCCAGAGATTATCGGCAGAAATTAAATAAGAAGGTTGCTGCCTTGGCAAGAAAATCTGCATTGTCATACAAAGCCAAAGCAAATCAGATTATGGTTGTTGAAGATTTTGATTACGATTTGCCAAAAACAAAGCAATTTGTGGAATTGATGAACAACTTAAAAATTTCCGGTAAGAAAACTTTATTTCTTACTAACGGGAAAAAAGAAAATATTTATAAGTCGGGAAGAAATATAAATAAAGTAAATATTCTTGAAGCAAATAAAGCCTCTGCTTATGATCTTGTAAATAATCAGATTTTGCTTATGCAAAAAAGTGCAGTGCAATTGTTAGAAAGTACTTTTAATTAATTGGTCATAAAATGCATAATATCTTAATAAAACCGTTGATTACAGAAAAAATGTCGAATATTAGTGCTGGAGATGCAACTAAGTTTGGGTTTGTTGTTGCTTATAATGCAAATAAAATTCAAATAGCTCAGGCAATAAAACAAAAATTTAATGTGGATGTGGTTTCTGTAAACACAATTAAGTATAAAGGTAAATCTAAAACTCAATTTACCAGGAAGGGAAGATTTACCGGTAAGTCGCCAAGGTTCAAAAAAGCAGTGGTTACCTTAAAAGAAGGTCAAACAATAGATATTTTCAGTCAAGTATAGTTATTCTGAATTGGAGCAAAATTTAAATGGCAATTAGAAAATTAAAACCTGTAACTCCCGGTACAAGATTTATGAGTTACCCTGCCTTCGAGGAGGTAACAAAAACTACACCCGAAAAGTCGTTGTTAGTTTCACTCAATAAATCCGGCGGAAGAAATAATTTAGGGAGAGTTACTTCACGTCATAGAGGCGGCGGACATAAAAGAAAGTACAGAATAATAGACTTTAAGAGAAATAAACACGGAATCTCTGCTAAGGTATTTTCTATCGAATACGATCCGAATAGATCAGCAAGAATAGCTTTGCTGCATTATATAGATGGCGAAAAAAGATATATTCTAGCTCCGGAAGGACTGAAAGTGGGAGATCAGGTTCAATCCGGAGCAGGCTCAGAAATTAAGATTGGCAATGCTTTGCCTTTAAAAGAAATTCCCTTAGGCAGTTTTGTACATAATGTTGAATTGCGTCCTGGCAAAGGCGGACAGCTTGGTCGTTCTGCCGGAACCTCGCTGCAGTTGATTGCAAAAGAAGGAAGGTTTGCTCAATTGAAACTCCCTTCAGGTGAAGTTAGAATGGTTGATTTGGATTGTCTTGCGACTTACGGAATAGTTGGCAACGCTGACCATGAAAATATAAGTTTGGGTAAAGCCGGCAGAAGCAGATGGCTTGGAATTAGACCTCATAACAGAGGTGTAACAATGAATCCTGTTGATCATCCGATGGGAGGTGGAGAAGGCAAGACCTCCGGCGGCGGTCATCCTGTTTCTCCATGGGGGCAAAAAGCTAAGGGACTTAAAACCCGTAAGAGAAGAAAAACTTCAAACAAATATATTATTAAGAGAAGAAAATAGAGTAAGTTATGCCGAGATCAGTTAAAAAAGGTCCATTTGTAGATATCAAATTATTAAAGAAAATCCAGAAGCTGAACGATTCCAATCAGAAAAAAATAATTAAAACATGGTCCCGTTCAACTACAATTACACCTGAATTCGTAGGTCATACTATAGCTGTTCATAATGGAAATAAAATGATACCCGTTTATATCACTGAAAATATGGTTGGTCATAAATTAGGTGAATTTGCACCCACAAGAATTTTTAGAGGTCACCCCGGCACAAAAGCTGAAAAAGCAGCAAAAGTATCGGGCTAAAATTTGAGGTAATGTTATAATGGAAGCAAAAGCAACACATAAGTATATTGGTTCTTCACCTCGGAAGATGAGATTATTAATTGATTTGATTCGCGGAAAATCTGTTGCCGAAGCCATCGAGATACTGCACTTTTCTCCTAAGCACGCTTCTAAAGATGCCGAAAAGGTTTTGCGTTCTGCTGTATCAAATCTTATGAATAAAGATGAAAGCAATAAACACAATATTTCTGAATTACTCATTAAAGAAGCTTATGTCAATGTTGGTCCCACATTAAAGAGAATTTCTCCGGCACCGATGGGCAGAGCTTATAGAATAAGAAAAAGATCTAACCACGTAACTATTGTAGTTGCAACAAAAAGTTAATTATTAGGAGGTTTTTTTGGGTCAGAAAACACATCCAATAGGTTTAAGAGTTGGAATAATAAGAGGATGGGAATCTAACTGGTACGAAAGTAAAAGCTATTCTGCCAAGCTTTTGGAGGATAAAAAGTTAAGAGATTATATAAGAAAGAGACTGCAAAATGCCGGTATATCTTCAATAATTATTGACAGAACTTCAAAAAATATTATTATAACAATTCATACTTCCAGACCCGGTGTTGTAATCGGTAAAAGCGGAAAAGAAATTGCTCAAATTGAACAGGAATTAAAAACTATTACTGATAAAGAAGTCAAGATACAAATATCGGAAATCAAAAGACCCGAGCTGGATGCGTTTCTTGTAGCTGAAAATATTGCACGACAAATTGAAGGCAGAATCTCTTTCAGAAGGGCAATGAAATCTGCAATTACTTCGGCGATGAGAATGGGAGCTGAAGGAATTAGAATAATGTGTTCGGGGAGATTAGGCGGTGCGGAAATGGCTCGTACAGAACAATATAAAGAAGGCAGAATTCCGCTGCACACTTTAAGAGCGGATATTGATTATGCCAGAGCAACTGCACAAACAATTTACGGATCAATCGGTGTAAAAGTGTGGATTTGCCGCGGTGAAATTTTAGGCAAAAGGTTATCTGAATAAATAAAAAAGTTTAGGGGTACTTATCATGTTAATGCCAAAAAGAGTAAAATTCAGAAAAGCACATAGAGGAAGAAGAGCAGGTAAAGCTACACGAGGACATTTGGTAAATTTCGGCGACTTCGGTCTTAAGGCACTCGAAGCTGCATGGATAACCAGCCGGCAGATTGAAGCTTGCCGTGTTGCTCTTTCAAGAAAAATGAAAAGAGATGGTAAAGTTTGGATCAGAATTTTTCCCGATAAACCAGTTACTAAAAAGCCTCTTGAAACAAGAATGGGAAAGGGAAAAGGTGCTCCAGAATTTTGGGTCGCAGTAGTTAAACCCGGAAGAATTATGTTCGAGGTGGGCGGTATTGATAAAGCAACGGCTCACGAAGCATTGACAATTGCTTCTCATAAACTTCCGATTAAAACGAAAATTATTGCCAGAACCGATTACGAATTATAAAGTAGAGGTTTGTCATGAAAATGTATGAAATAAAAGAAATGTCCACTGAAGAAATAAAAAAAAGAATATTGGAAGAAGAAATAAATCTCACTGATTTACGGTTTCAGCACGAATTAAAAAATTTGACTAATACTGCAAAGCTTAAGTTGGTTAAGAAAGATATCGCCCGACTTAAGACAATACTTAAACAAAGACAATCGGCTGCAGCCGCCCCCGCAGAACCGGGAAAAGAAAAATAATTAAGGAGTACCTTATTGCTTATGCAGACAGCAAGAAACGTAAGAAAAGTTAGGATTGGAACGGTAGTCAGCAACAAAATGAATAAAAGTATTGTTGTTGCTATTGAAAGACGTGTCTCTCATCCGCTTTATAAAAAATATTTTAAGAAAACAACCAAATTAATGGCACACGATGAAACTAACCAGGCGGGTATAGGAGATGTTGTAAAAATTATGGAGACCCGTCCTTTAAGCAAAAGAAAAAAATGGCGTTTAGTAGAAATTGTTGAAAAGGCGAAATAAAGGTTTACCAGGAGATTATTCAGATCATGATACAAGAAGAAACAAATTTAGTGGTTGCCGATAACTCCGGTGCAAAAAAAGTTAAATGTATTAGAGTTCTCGGCGGCAGTAACAGACGTTATGCAAGTGTTGGCGACTTGGTTGTTGTGTCTGTTAAAACTGCACTGCCCGGAGGAGGTGTAAAAAAGGGTGAAGTCTCACGCGCGGTAATAGTGCGGACAAAAAAAGAAGTCAGAAGAGAAGACGGCTCTTATATTAGATTCGATGAAAATGCTGCCGTTTTATTAAATGCTCAGAATGAACCGAGAGGCACACGCATTTTTGGCCCTGTGGCAAGAGAATTGAGAGATAAAAAGTTTATGAAAATAATTTCTTTGGCACCTGAAGTATTATAAAAGAGGGATTGATATCATGAAAATCAGAAAGAACGATAATGTTGTTGTAATCGCCGGCAATTATATTGGTAAAACCGGAAAAGTATTAAAAGTATTCACAGATAAAAATAGAGTGATAATTGAAGGAGTTAATATCAGAAAAAGACATACCAAGCCTAATCAGAAAAATCCTCAGGGCGGTATAATTGAAAAAGAAGCTCCAATTCATGTTTCCAACGTTATGATTATTGATCCGAAAACTAACGAGGCTACCCGTGTTGGTTCAAAAATAATTATTGACGATAAAACAGGTAAAAAGAAAAGAGCAAGAATCAGCAAAGTAAGCGGGGAAATGCTCTAATAAATAGATAGTAATGTAAGAACTAAGTTTAAGGAATAATAATTGAAGATGGCAAAAGAAAAACCGCAAAGCAAAGCTAAAAAAGAAGTTAAGACAGAAGAAGCTGCGGCTGTAGAACCAGCTCCTGCTCCGAGACTTTATGAAAAGTTCAGAAAAGATATCGTTCCAAAACTTAAAGAACAATTTTCTTATAAAAGTGTAATGCAAGTGCCGCACCTTGAAAAAATTGTTATCAATATGGGAGTAGGTGCAGCAGTTCAGGATCCTAAAATATTGGAGGAAGCAGTTAAAGATTTGGAAACAATAACCGGTCAGAAACCTTCTGTTAGAACGGCAAGAAAATCGATATCGAACTTTAAACTTCGTGAAGGGATGAAAATAGGTGCTAAAGTAACTCTTAGAAAAGCACGTATGTATGAATTTCTTGATCGGTTTATTTCAATTGCCCTGCCGCGTGTGCGCGACTTTAGAGGAGTTTCCGATAAATCTTTTGACGGCAGAGGTAATTATACAATTGGAATCAAAGAACAAATAATTTTTCCTGAAATAAATGTTGATAAAGTAACAAAAATATTAGGAATGGATATTACTTTTGTAACTACCGCTAAATCCGATAAAGAAGCATATGAACTTCTTACTGCATTTGGTGTTCCGTTCCGTAAAAAAGAAATTAACTAAAGGGAAAAAATGGCAAGAAAAAGTCTGTTAGCAAGAGAGATTAAAAGAAGAAAACTGGTCGAGAAATACGCGCAGTTAAGGAAAGAACTGAAGGAAAAAGGTGACTACGAAAATTTGCAGAAAATTCCGCGTAATGCGTCGCCTGTTAGGGTACATAACAGATGTCTGCTTACCGGAAGACCGAGAGGTTTTTATAGAAAATTTGGTGTTTCAAGATTAGTTCTTCGGGAAATGGCACTTAAAGGCGAAATTCCCGGTGTAAAAAAATCAAGCTGGTAAAAGCAGGAGAAAATAAATGAATATTAACGATCCGATTTCGGATTTTCTTACAAGAATTAGAAACGCAGTTAAAGCTAAAAAAAGATTTGTTGATGTTCCTTCTTCCAAAATGAAAGTAGGTTTAGCTGAAATCTTAAAAACAAATAATTTTATAAGAGACTATAACGTAATAGAAGATAATAAACAAAATCTTCTGAGAATTCATTTGAAATATGTAAATGGTACTCCTTCAATTACAGGCTTGAGAAAAATTAGCAAGCCTGGATTGCGGCAATACACCGGCAAAGATGAACTTCCGAGAGTTTTAAATGGTTTGGGAATTGCAGTTATTTCTACTCCCAAAGGATTATTAACTGATAAACAAGCAAGAAAAGAAAATGTCGGCGGTGAAATAGTCTGCCATATTTGGTAATAAACAATCGAGGATTAAGAAGTGTCCAGAGTTGGAAAAAAACCTGTTAAGATTAAAGGCATACAAGTTACTTACGATAACCATCTTTTAAAGGTAAAAGGTAAATTAGGTGAACTTACTGCTAAAATACACCCGAATATGAAACTTGAAATAAACAATGATGAGTTGGTAGTTGCACGCCCTGACGATACGAAACAAAACAAATCATTACATGGCATGACGCGTGCTATAATTCAGAATATGATAACGGGAGTTACTACGGGTTATTCAAAATCTTTGGAAATTGTAGGTGTTGGTTACAAAGCCGAAGCAAAGGGAAATGGTGTTTTATTCAGTCTCGGTTATTCACATCCGATATTTTTTGTTCCCCCGGATGGAATAAAAATAGAAATACCACAACCAACACAAATTAAAATTTCCGGCTATGACAAAGAATTGGTTGGTATGGTGGCGGCCAAGATAAGATCGTTGAGAAAGCCCGAACCTTACAAAGGCAAAGGTATTAAGTATACAAACGAAACAATAATTAGAAAAGCCGGGAAAACAGCCGGTAAGTAACTGCAGGAGAATTAATAGAAAATGTTTATTAAGGATAATAAAAAAAGAGAAAGAAAACGAATCAGAATACGCAAAAAAATATCGGGAGATACTGCTCGTCCGCGTTTAAGCGTATTTCGGAGTCTAAAGCACATTTACGCTCAAATAATAGACGATACCAAAGGTCGTACGTTAGCTTCTGCTTCGTCACTGTCTAAAGAAATTCAAAACGATATAAAAACCGCTAAGGGTAAGGTGCAGAAAAGCAAACTAGTAGGTAAACTTCTTGCTCAAAAAGCTGCTGAAAAAGGAATATCTGCTGTCGTTTTTGACAGAGGCGGTTATGCTTATCATGGTAGAGTTAAAGCTGTTGCCGATGGTGCAAGAGAAGGAGGTTTAAAGTTTTGACCTGCCCGGTTGAAAGTAAAATTCTTGCCGGGTCGTCTAAAGGCAGGACAGCGGCCTTTGGAGCCGTATGTGGAGGTTCGAATCCTCCCCCGGCAGCTTAAACAATTTATTAGTAAAAATTGTAATCATGGAGTTAAACTTGAGGAACAGAAAAATCTCGGGTCTTGAAAATCTTAAAGAAAAAATTGTTCATATCAATAGAGTAGCTAAAGTAGTAAAAGGCGGAAGGAGATTCAGCTTTAATGCAATAGTTGTAGTTGGTGACGGTAACGGACACGTAGGGGTGGGACTCGGAAAAGCTAACGAAGTAACTGATGCAATCTCCAAAGGAATAGACGATGCTAAGAAAAATGTTTACCGGGTTTCGGTAATTAAAGGAACTATTCCTCACGAAATAATTGGCAAATTTGGTGCAGGTAAAGTTTTGTTGAAACCGGCTTCGCCAGGTACCGGACTGATTGCAGGCGGTGGTGTCCGTGCAGTTTTAGAAGCTGCCGGTGTGCAGGACGTTTTGACTAAGTCTCTAGGATCAAGCAACCCGCACAACCAGGTTAAAGCAACTTTGAATGGCTTGCTCTCTATTATAGACGCCCGAAGCATGGCTTATAAAAGAGGTATGAATGTAAGCGAATTATTCAATACGTAATTGAGGACTTAAATGGCAAAGAAATTGAAAATAATTCAAACAGGAAGTGTTATCGATAGACCTAAAAACCAAAAGCTTACTATTGAGGCGCTTGGATTAGGGAGACCGAACTATTATGTAATAAAGAACGATACACCCCAAATACGTGGAATGATTAGGAAAGTATCGCATCTTTTGAAAGTTGAAGAAATTAAAGAAGCATAAGGTGATTAAATGGATATTCTTAGTAATTTGAAATATGCTAAAGGTTCAAAAAATAAAGTTAAGAGAATCGGTCGAGGCGAAGGTTCTGGGCACGGCGGAACAGCAACAAGAGGTATGAACGGACAAAGGTCCAGGTCCGGTGCAAAATATAAAATTTGGTTTGAAGGCGGTCAGATGCCGCTGCAGAGAAGAGTTCCTAAACGGGGTTTTAAGAATCCGTTTAGAATTGAATACCAGGTGGTTAATTTAAACAGACTTCAGGAACTCATTGACAAAAAGAAAGTTGAAGATGGTGTTATAAATGCCGTCGTGTTGTATAAAAATAGGATTATTTCAAAAGCTGCCGCTCCCTATAAAATTTTAGGAAACGGCGAGCTAAAGGCAAAACTGAATGTTGAAGCTAATGCATTTAGTTCTTCTGCGAAACAAAAAATTGAATCCGCTGGCGGAACCACAAAAGAGATTAAAGATTAATGAGCAAATTTCAGGATACTTTCAGAAATATTTTTAAAATTCATGAACTAAGGCAGAGAATAATTTATACTCTGGCTTTGCTGCTTATCGTTAGAATAGGCGCACATATTACACTTCCCGGTATAGATACTCGTTTATTATCGGAAGCGATGTCTAATACAACATCAAACAATTTATTCGGGCTGTATGATTTGTTTGTAGGCGGTGCATTTTCTAATGCAGCAGTATTTGCGCTCGGTATAATGCCTTACATAAGTGCATCTATTATTCTTCAGCTTGCCGGTGCAGTTATTCCGTATATTCAAAAATTGCAAAGGGAAGGTGAAGAAGGAAGAAAAAAAATTACTCAGTGGACTAGGTATGGAACAGTAATTATTTCTGCAATGCAAGCTTGGGGTGTAACAATTCACCTGCTGAGTTTGAATTATAATAATATGCCTGTCGTTCCAGAAGCAATAAGAGGTTTGGGCTGGTCCATTTCAACAATTATTTTCTTAGTTGCAGGCACAATTTTCATGATGTGGATGGGTGAACAAATTACTGAAAAAGGGATTGGAAATGGGATCTCGCTTATAATCTTTATTGGAATTATCAATCGGTTCCCGTTTGCTATTTTGGATGAATATAGACTTCTTTCGGCAGGGCAGAGAAATTTGGTGATAGAAGTAGTTATTATCTCATTCATGGTTCTTGTAATTGCCGGTGTTGTTCTTGTAACGCAGGGTACTCGTAGAATTCCGGTTCAATATGCTAAAAGAGTTGTAGGAAGAAAAGTATACGGAGGTGTAACCCAGTATATCCCTCTGCGTGTTAACACTGCTGGAGTTATGCCTATTATCTTTGCCCAAGCAATCATGTTTTTACCGAGTACGATTCTATCATTTTTCCCGAATAGTGAATTTGCTGCATCTATTGCGGGGTATTTTACATATAGATCATTTACATATTCGGCAATATATGCCCTGATGATTGTGTTCTTTACTTATTTTTATACAGCTATTGCCTTCAATCCACAGGAAGTAGCTGAAACAATGAAAAAACAAGGCGGTTTTATTCCGGGTATTCGTCCTGGCAAACAAACCAGCGAGTTTATTGACAATATTTTAACCAAAATCACTTTACCCGGTTCAATCTTTCTGGCAATCGTTGCAATACTACCGGCTTTTGTTTCACGCTTCGGTGTATCCGGAAGTTTTGCTTCTTTTTTCGGCGGAACAAGCCTGCTTATTATTGTTGGAGTTGCGCTTGATACATTGCAGCAGATTGAATCTCATTTACTTATGCGCCATTACGACGGCTTTATGAAAGGTGGTAAATTGAAAGGTAGAAGATTTTAAGCAGTACTAATGTGATTTTAATAAAAACAAAACAGGAAATTGATAGAATAAGAGAAAGCTGTTTAATAGTTGCCGAAACTTTGCAGTTGCTGAAGAAATATGCAAAACCCGGAGTTAAAACTATTGAACTCGACCGGATTGCTTCAGATTATATTTTGAGTAATAATGCCCGTGCAGCATTTAAAGGGTACTCGCAAGCCGGTTCTTTCGATTTTCCCGGCTCAATTTGTTCTTCAATTGATGATGAGGTTGTACACGGAATTCCCGACGGTCGTGTTCTGAAAGAAGGGGAAATCCTTTCCCTCGATGTTGGTGTCGAGAAAAACGGTTATTTCGGAGATGCAGCATTAACTGTTGCCATTGGAGAGATTTCAAACGAAAAAAAAGAATTGCTGCGCGTTACGGAAGAATCTCTCTATATCGGAATCGAACAGGCTGTAGCAAAAAATCGGGTCGGGGATATTTCTAATTCCGTGCAAAGCTATGTCGAAAAAAACGGCTTTTCGGTCGTAAGAGATCTTTGTGGACACGGAGTTGGAAAATATTTGCACGAGGATCCTCAAGTGCCTAATTTCGGTAGGAAAGGGTCCGGGGCAGTTTTAAAAAACGGTATGACTCTTGCAATTGAACCCATGGTTAATGCAGGTTCTTATAAAGTAAAAATTGCCGAAGATGGGTGGACTGTTTATACATCGGACGGCTCACCATCTGCACATTTTGAGCATACTATTGCTATCATAGATGGGAAACCGGAAATATTAACAAGGGTTTAATTTATGGCAAAGCAAGGCTCAATAAAAGTTGACGGAGTGGTAACTGAAACTTTACCGAATGCCCACTTCAAAGTTAAATTGGATAACGGGCATGAGATCTTAGCGCATATCTCCGGTAAAATGAGAATGCACTTCATAAAAATTTTGGTTGGCGATAAAGTAGCCATTGAGCTTTCGCCTTACGATTTGAATAAAGGTAGAATTACATACAGATATAAATAGCAGCGGGGACTTAAATGAAAGTTAGATCATCTGTCAAAAAGATTTGCGAACATTGCAAAATAATTAAACGTAAAGGTGTTGTTAGGGTTATTTGCAAAAATCCTAAACACAAACAAAGACAAGGCTAAAACCTAATTAGGAGGTAACTGATTTGGCTCGTATAGCAGGTATCGATTTACCAAAACAAAAAAAAGCTTTTATTGGATTGACTTACATTTTCGGGATAGGTCAGAATACAGCGTATCGTATTTTGTCCAAAGCCGAAGTCGACCCGGATAAAAAAGTTCAAGATTTGACCGAGGAAGAAGTTGCCCGCATCCGTTCGGTAATGACTGCTGAATATAAAGTTGAAGGAGCATTGAGAAGCGAAATTCAGCAGAACATAAAAAGACTAATGGATATTGGTTCTTACCGCGGAATTAGGCACAGAAGAGGACTCCCGGTAAGAGGTCAAAGAACGAGAACAAATTCCCGTACACGAAAAGGTAAACGTAAAACTGTAGCCGGCAAAAAGAAAACTCCGGCTAAGAAGTAATAACTTATCAATAGGAGAGAAAAATTTGGCTAAAGTAGTTAAAAAAGCAAAAAAGAAAGTCCACGTAGATGCAGTGGGAGTTGCACATATTAAAGCATCTTTTAATAATGTACTTGTAACTATTACCGACATTTACGGCAATACTATTTCATGGTCTTCAGCCGGCAAAAACGGTTTTAAGGGTTCAAGAAAAAATACTCCCTTTGCCGCTCAGGTAACTGCTGAGGCTGCAGGAAAAGAAGCTTATGATTTAGGACTGAGAAAAGTTGATGTTTTTGTTAAAGGACCAGGCGCCGGAAGAGAAGCTGCTATTAGAGCATTAAGTACAGCGGGACTCCAAATTTTATCGATTAAAGACAACACACCTATTCCTCATAACGGCTGCAGACCGCCTAAAAAAAGAAGAGTATAAAGGAGAAAAAAATAGATGGCAAGATATATAGGTTCAAGTTGTAAACTATGCAGAAGAGAAAGGCAGAAATTATTTTTGAAAGGCAGCAAATGTTTTTCCGAAAAGTGTCCGATTGAAAAAAGAAATTATCCTCCTGGACAGCACGGAATAAGCCGTCGTTCCAAATTTTCGGAATACGGTGTGCAATTGAGGGAAAAACAAAAAGTAAAAAGAATTTATGGATTGGTTGAAACACAATTCCGTAACTATTTTGAAAAAGCAAACAGACAAAAAGGCGTAACTGGTGCGAATCTGGTAAAATTACTTGAAAAAAGATTGGATAACACTGTTTATAGATTAGGATTTGCGCCGTCACGCAAAGCTGCACGTCAGCTCGTTCTTCATAGACATTTTACCGTAAACGGACATATTGTAGACATTCCTTCTTATTCTTTAGCTGCCGGTGATGTTGTGGCTGTTTGCGATAAGAGTAAGAAGTTGGATGTAATTCACAATTCGTTGAGAAGAACAAAGGATAACGTATACAACTGGCTCACAATCGATAAAGCTACGCTCTCGGGTACTTTCTTAAATGTCCCCGAAAGAGAAGATATTCCGCTTAATGCAAATGAGCAGTTAATCGTTGAATTGTATTCTAAGTAAAATCTAATTAATAAAGAGGATTCTACATGAACTATCCGTTTATAAAAATGCCGGAAGGTGTAGTTTTAGAAGGGTCATCCAGTTCTAACAATTACGGTAAATTGTATCTCCAGCCGTTGGAACGTGGGTTTGGTGTTACATTAGGCAATGCAATGCGCAGAGTTTTACTTTCGTCTTTAACGGGTGCTGCTATTATTGCAATTAAAATTGAAGGTGTCCTGCACGAGTTTTCAACAATACCCGGTGTGGTCGAAGATATGACAGAATTAATTCTTAATCTCAAAAAAGTGAGAATGAGAATTATTAACAAAAAGACCACTGGAATGGAAATTTCTTTAACCGGTCCAATGGATTTTACAGCAAAAGCATTGCAAAATGCTTGTCCAGATATAGAAATTTTAAACCCTGACCAGCATATAGCCAAATTAAATGCCGATGCAAAAATTAATATGGAACTTCGCTTCGGTCTGGGTAAGGGATATGTACCGGCTAATGAACAAAAAATACAGGATCAAACAATCGGGATAATTCCAATTGACTCGATCTTTACACCGATCATTAGTGTGAAATATGATGTTGAAAATGTTAGAATTGGCGAAAGAAATGACTACGAAAAATTAACTCTCGAGGTCAAAACCGATGGTTCTATTACTCCCGAAGAAGCGGTATCAAACGCTGCTAAAATATTAAAAGACCATATTAATTTCTTCATCAATTTTGATACCGACCAGGAAGAAGAAAAAGTAGAGAAAAAAGAAGACGCTGAAACAGAACGTGTTAGAAAGATATTATTAACCAGTGTTGATGACCTTGAATTGAGTGTGCGTTCGCATAATTGCCTGAAAGCTGCCAACATAAAAACTTTAGCCGATCTTGTTAAAAGAGACGAGAACGAAATGCTGAAGTTTAGAAATTTCGGAAGAAAATCATTAGCTGAGCTTATTGAGATTATTGAAAATTACGGACTCGAGTTCGGAATGGATGTTGACAAATACATAAAAAATATTCCCGAAGAAAAATAGTTCATTTCTGGAGATAATTTAATGAGACATAGAGTTAAAGGAAGAAAACTTAAGAGAACACACAGTCATCGTTTGGCTACATTGAGAACCTTAGCTGTTTCGCTGCTGCGCCATAAAAGAATAAAAACTACGGTTGCCAAAGCTAAAGAAACGAGGTCTTTTGTTGAGCCGATTATCACTAAAGCAAAAAACGACTCCGTGCATGCAAGGAGATATGTTGCTGCTCAGATTAATGATAAAGACGTTGTTAAAGAATTATTTAATGACGTCGCAGTAAAAGTCGGAGACAGACCCGGCGGATATACGAGAATCGTTAAACTTGGAAGGCGAAAAGGTGATGCTGCCGAGCTTGCAATTCTTGAACTAGTAGATTACAGCGACATCAATCTTGAAAAAGCTAAGAGTAAACAAGCAGAAAAATCCGAAAAACAGGAAGAGAAAAAAGAAAAAAAGAAAGTGGAAAAGAAAGAAGAAAAAGTTGAAGAAGCTAATGTGATCGAAGAAACAACCGAGAAGAATGAAACTAAAGCTAAGAAATCTGCGGCGAAGAAAAAGAAAGACGAGTAAAATAAATTGTGGTTAAAATGAAAGAGCAGCCGGTGTAGGGCTGCTTTTTTTGTTTATATGAAAACAATTACTTTTATAAAATCAGTTTATCATATTGACCAACTTCCGAAAAAATCTTTGCCGGAAGTAATTTTATGCGGCAGATCCAACGTAGGCAAATCTTCTTTTATTAATTCCCTATTTGGTAAGAAAATAGCAAAGACAAGTTCCTCGCCTGGTAAAACTAGATCAATTAATTATTATTTGGTTAATGAAAAATTTTATATGGTTGATTTGCCAGGATTCGGTTACGCAAAAGTCTCTAAATCGGAAAGAAATCGATGGGAAAGTCTAATAGAGAAATTCTTTCTTCTTAAACGAAATGATCGGCTTGCTATTCATTTGATAGATAGCAGATATGAACCAATGCAGAATGACATTCAGCTTAACAATTATCTAAAAGAATTTAAAATCCCCTACATTGTTATTCTTAATAAGATAGATAAATTGAAACAATCCGAAATTGAAAAAGCAAAAACCAGAATCACAGAATATTTCAACGAACTGATATTTAATGAAAACCTTCTTACTTACTCATCTGTTACGGGAAAAGGCAAAAAAGAAATCGATTTTCGCATAGAAAAATTTTTTGCTTAATACGTTCTCACTTCCTGTATAACCGCAAAGAAAACCGAGAATGAATATTTACAAAAAGTTTATTATTATTGACGCAGTATTTAATGTAAATTAAATCTAGCGGCTATTAAAACATATTCTTTTGGTTGCGGATGACCGACAAAAACAAGAAAAGACTTTTTATATTTATTTTTATCCCGGTGTTGATTGCTATTCCATTCTTAACCGATGATTTGATGCTGCGTATTATTTCATCACTTATTTTGGTTATCTATGTTGCGTTCATAATTTTTTTGCGTGATTCTTTAAGAGTTGGAATAACTCCACCTCAGCAAAACTTCGAAGAGTTTCCCAAAGAAACGGGAAAAAATACTCCCGGCGAAGAAATAGAGTATGATACAAATGAAGGTGAAGAATTTAAAATTGTTTCGACAAACAAAAATATTGAGATATTAACACAGGAGAATTTTAATCAAACAATACCTCGCACAAAGAAAGATTTTTTCAAACCGGAGGACTTCAAAGAGCATTTTGATAAAATAGTTCATGAAGAATTTCCACATGATGTAAACCAGGATGAACAATTTGGCTTTGTCCTGGAAAAAATTCTCAACATCGTTAAAGATGCTTTTATGGCTCACACTGCAGTTTTCTTTTGGTATAACAAAGTTAAAAAGCGTCTTACACTTGAAAGGTTTGTGTCAAGCTCCAATCATATTACAAAGAAAAAATTTGATCTTGAGGATGATATCTTAGGCAAGATAATCCAAAAAGAAGAACCAGAATTACTGAGCGATATTTCTCCTTTGGCAGAAAGAGATGTTATTAGATATTATTCTGTGCCGCAAGGAATAAAAAGTTTTGTAGGTGTTCCTTTATTTTACGGCAAATCCCTTGCCGGTGTACTTGCACTTGATTCGAAAGTAAACGATGCTTTCGGTATCGAGTCAATTTTTTCTCTCGGGAGAGTGGTACGAGTAATTTCAATAATAATTTCAATGTTCGAAGAGAAGTTCAGCGAGACTCAATCGGAACAAAGATTAAGAGCCTTGCTTAGTGTCTTAAGCTGTGACAGGAGATTTGAAACTGAATCCGAACTTTTTGCTTCTCTTGAAAGTGCGGTCAGCGGATTAATTCCGTGGGACGCCTTTACTTTTGTTTATTATTTCCCATCCGAACAAAAATTCAAGACAACAAAAATTGTTAACCGTACATCGCTTAAATATGTTGGAGAAAACCTTGAGGTCGATCTAAGCAGAACCCTTGTTGGCAAAGCAATATTGAGCGGAATCCCTGTGAAAATTGATGATACAACAAATTCTGATTTTCCTCGTTTTGCACAGTCGGAAGATGTAAGTTTTGACGGCTCTTTTCTTGCAATTCCTATGATTTACGACGAGAAGAATTATGGCGTATTGTGTTTTGAAAGTCTGAAAAAGAACGCTTATTCCAACGATGATGTAAATTTTGTTAAAAATTCCATGAAGATGTTTGCGTTTATTTTGTATTCCTATTCGACTATAAATGTATTTAAAAGCCTCCTCTCGGTAGATATAGAAACCAAAGCTTTGAATTACAATTCCTTTGTTGAAAGATTAGCTGTTGATCTGGTCAAAGCAAAGGAGTTTAATGCTCAGGGTGCTGTTGCCTTAATCAGCATTGATGAATTTCTTGAGCAAGATTCGCTTTTTGACGGCAATCCTTTCCCGAAAGTTTTGAAAGCTGTTGCACAAATGATTAAAGACGAAATGACGCCGCTTAATCTTTTCGGCAGACTAAAAGAAAGAGTATTCGGCGTTTATTTCTTTAATACTTCTGCAAAAGATGTTTTTCTTTGGGCAGAAAAATTACGCGTAAAAATTGCGCGCAAGCCCGTTGCGGTAGTTTCCAAGCAGACTACCTTTACTGTTTCAATAGGGGTCAGTTCTACACAGGGAAAGACGGACGTCCACGAAATTCTTTATGATGCAGAACTTGCATTAAACAAGGCGCTAGAAAAAGGTGGAAACACAGTTAAAACTACAAATTAAAATCCGTTGAAAAATTTTATAGTCATAGTGTTAGATGGGGTTGGTATCGGTGAACTGCCTGATGCACAAAAGTATAATGATTTGGGAAGTAATACACTCGGTAACATGGCCGAAAAATTAGGAGGTTTAACCCTTCCTAATCTTGCAAAATTAGGACTCGGTAACATTAGTCCAATTAAAGGAATGCCCCCACAAAAATATCCGATGGCATCTTTTGGAAAGATGGCTGAAGTATCTATCGGAAAAGATTCTACTACCGGACACTGGGAATTAGGCGGTTTGAAAGTTGATAAAGAATTTCCGCTGTATCCTGAAGGCTTTCCTCAGAGAATTATCGATAAGTTTTTAGCGGAGACGGGGGTAAAAGGAATACTCGGCAACATACCGGCTTCTGGAACCGAAATTATAAAAGAACTTGGTGAAGAGCATATCAGAACTGCTTATCCAATAGTTTATACTTCTGCCGATTCTGTTTTTCAAATTGCAGCACATGAAGAAGTAATCCCTTTGGAACGTCTTTATGAAATTTGTCAAATATCCCGCGACAAAGTTCTTACCGGCAGTGATGCTGTGGGAAGAATTATAGCGCGTCCTTTTATCGGCACTCCCGGTAATTTTAGCAGAACAACTAACCGAAGAGATTTTTCATTAGACCCTTTCGGTCCAACAATTTTAGATTATTTGTACGATGCGGGAATACAAACCATTGCAATCGGAAAGATTAACGATCTTTTTAATTACCGCGGAATCAGAAAGAAAGATAAAACCAAAAGCAATCAAGAAGGCGTTCAGAAAATAATTGCAAATATGAAAAATGAGCATAACAGTTTCATCTTTGCTAACCTCGTTGACTTTGATGTTTATTATGGTCATCGTTTGGACCCTGATGGTTTTTACAAAGCATTACTGGAGTTTGACAGCAGTCTGCCGGAAATTATTAATGCGATGGATGAGACAGACAGACTGATCATAACCGCTGACCATGGAAACGACCCGACATCAAAAAGCACAGACCATAGCAGGGAATATGTTCCATTACTTTATTACCGCAAACATGTTCTTGGAACCGATCTGGGAATTAGAAAAACTTTTTCCGATGTTGCACAAACAGTAGCCCATTATTTCCAGATTAATAATAATTTGCAAGGAGATAGTTTTTTAAATGGATGAAGAAAAATCAAAACTTCTTTTATCTTTCGAATCAGAAATTAAGAATGACGGCAGCTTTGAAATACCGAAAGAAAAATTATATGAACTAAGAAAAAGCGGAACGAGCAGAATAAAGGTAGATATATTTTCGAATCCGGTAAAAGATAAAGTAAACCGTAAACTTTTTGAAAAGGTTAAAAATCTGCAGTCTTTACCCGACGAGGTAGTCTATGGATTTTTAACCTGTAAAGGGAGTTTGTCTGATACTGATTTTAATAAGAAAGTTAAATTTTGATGAGTTCTACACAGGAATATTTAATCGATACTGATATTTTAATTGACTATCTAATGAGCAAAGAGAATTTGCCTGCTGATCTTGAAATTGCTATGAGTAAAGGCGTATGTTTTACTACAGTTTTAAATTCTTCCGAACTTTATTTTTTTGCAGAGAAGAAAAATGAAAAAGAGGCTGTCGATTCGTTGATGAAGTCGCTGAAAATTTTGGGGATAAATTCACGGTACAGTTTGAACGTTTCAGAATTTTTTAATAAAGTTGCGTCAGTACGCGATGCAATTCTTTGTGCAGTTGCAAAAATTAACAAACTGACTATTTTAACAAATCAAGTTAATAGATATAAGAAAACCGGGTTAAAAATTATTTCATCAAAAGAGTTAAGAGGCTAATTTGATATTAGGCAGAGTTATCGGAACAGTCTGGTCTACACGTAAAGATGAAAATTTAGTGGGGGCAAAATTTTTAATTGTACGGCAGCTTAATTTGGACCTTACGCCAAAAGAATCAACCGTTGTTGCAGTTGACTCTGTTGGTGCCGGCGTAGGTGAAGTTGTGCTGGTTGCTCAGGGCTCATCTGCAAGACAAACAACCTTTACAAAGAATAAACCTGTCGATGCTGTTATTATGGCAATTGTTGATAAACTTGACGTAAGCGTTAAAGAGAAACTTAAAGAAATTGTAGAATCATAATGTATCTCGGTAAGATTATCGGCACTATCTGGGCGACAAGAAAATACGAAGCCCTAAACGGTTATAAAATGCAGCTTGTCCAGCCTCTAAATTCTGAACGTGAAAAGCTTGGAGATCCTATAATTGCTCTTGATACAATTGGAGCCGGTCCGGGAGAAATAATTTATTACGTTACTGCTAGCGAAGCCGTTATTCCTCTTGATGTTGATATGGCACCGGTAGATGCATCAATTGTTGGTATTGTAGATTCGATTAACATAGGAATTAATAAGGAGGATGTGTCTTGAAAATCACCAAACAATATACTAATAGAGAAAGCCAATCTTTAGATAAATACCTGCAGGAAATAGGGAAGGTGGACCTTCTTTCACCTGATGAAGAGATTGAACTTGCAGTTCGAATTAAGAAAAACGATCAAAGAGCTCTTGAGAAACTTGTTAAAGCTAATTTACGTTTTGTTGTAAGTGTTGCTAAACAATACCAAAATCAAGGTTTGTCCCTAGGCGATCTGATAAACGAAGGGAACCTTGGTTTAATTAAGGCTGCAAAAAGGTTCGATGAAACAAGAGGGTTTAAGTTTATTTCTTATGCTGTCTGGTGGATCCGGCAGTCGATTCTGCAGGCTCTTGCCGAACAGTCGAGAATTGTGAGACTGCCGTTAAATAGAGTCGGTGCACTTAATAAAATCGGCAGAGCCTACAGCAACCTTGAGCAGGAATTTGAAAGAGAGCCAAGTGCTCATGAACTCGCGTCCGAACTTGATATGGATATTAGCGAGATATCTGACACGTTAAGAATTTCCGGCAGGCATATTTCTATGGATGCACCGTTTACACAGGGCGAAGAAAATAGGCTGCTCGATATTCTTGAAAATGCTGACCAGCCCTCCCCGGATTATGTTTTGATGTCAGATTCTCTCAGAAGTGAAATTGAACGTGCACTCTCTACGCTCAGCGAACGCGAAGCAGAAGTAGTAAAATTGTATTTCGGACTGAATAAAGAACATTCGCTTACTCTTGAAGAAATAGGAGAAAAATTTAACCTTACGCGCGAAAGAGTTAGACAAATTAAAGAGAAAGCAATTCGCAGACTGCGGCATGCCTCGCGAAGCAAAAATTTGCGTGCTTATTTAGGCTGATTGATTAATTGTGAAATTTGTAAAGCCGATATTATTTTTTATCATAGTTATAATAATTATAACTGCTTCTGCATGCTCATCATCCTCTTACAGCGAAAGATATTCCAAACCTAAGGAAGAACATAAAACTAATTCTAAAAATGTAAGGTTTTCTTCCGACAACGATAAACCTCCGAGCGATGCCGACAATTCTACCGCATCAAATAGTGAAAATGCAAACAATACTGAAATAACGGTTTATAACGATCTTCCCGATAATCCTTCGGAATTTGATGAACCTCCTCCGGCAGGTGCAGATGAGAATCTTTATACAAAAAAATTTTTAGAAAATTATGAAAAGCTGAAAAGTTTTAACGTGGCTCTAACCCCGCGTGAAAAAGTTCTATTCGAAGTTATAAAATTTATTGATACTCCTTATAAATACGGTGGCAGTACAAACAACGGAATCGACTGCTCAGCTTTTACGAAAGAAATTTTCGAAACTTCGCTCTCACTTGAACTCCCGCGCACTGCAAGAGAACAATATAAAACCGGCGAGAAAATCAATAGTAAAGATAAACTGCAATTCGGTGATCTTGTATTTTTCAATACAACAAAAAGAAGCTTTCCCGGACACGTAGGCATTTATCTTGGTGAAGGAAAGTTTGTTCATGCCAGCCGCTCTCTTGGAGTAACTGTTTCACACCTTGATAATCCCTATTACAAAAGTCGTTATGTTGGTGCCAGAAGAATTAACAATTATTTTGAACAATAAAAGGATTCGGAAAATCAAAAGGGAAAATAGAAGGTGCAAGTGTTGATGAAAAGCTGCATCATCTAAATCTCAAAGTAAAAATTGAAATTGTTGTTCGTAATGATTTGGTTGATGAGATTGTTGATACAATTCAAAGAACAGCACACACCGGAAATCCGGGCGATGGGAAAATATATGTTATTGAAGTCAGCTACGTAGTAAAGATAAGAACGAATGAAAGAGGAGAGAGTGCAATCTAAAGTAAGCACTCAGAGGGAGAAACAGAATTGGATAGAATAATTATGAACCTTTTATTATTTTTTTGCATCATACTAAATAGAAATGATTAAATATTTATTAAAATATCGTGTATTGTCGGTAGCTATTTTGGTATTAACTCCATTGTTAGCTTGGTTCTTTTACTCTGAAATTGGACGGTTTACAATCGAAAAGGAACAACCCACAGCACAAGATTATTGTGAGGTAGTAAAAGTAATAAAAACTGAAATTGGTAAAAGCGCAGTAAATGAATTATTTAAACTGAAAGTCGAAAAATCATTTAGTTACTCTAATATAGATGAGCCAAGAATACAACATACTTCATATAATTTGTTAGTGACTGAGCGTTTTTACTCACCACAAAAAACAAATAAAATCTATCTTTTCAATAGCACTTTTCTGATTTAATACTACTCTTTTTAGAGGATGCACAGACATTCTCTCTTTTCAAATTATCTATTAAATATTAAAATAGTATAATAATATTTCTAACTTGTAAACATTACAAGGAGTAACAAAATGTTAACTTCAAATAAAAAATGGTTTGCCGGAATTGCAATAGGAATTGTGGTTCTGCTTGTATCTTTAACATTATTTGCACAAGAACATCCAAACAAAAATAACTCAATGAATCATAAGTATGATTCATCTTACTGGAATAACAATGTTCCGGAACAGTATCGGCTTAGTGATGATCAAATAAGCCGGATAGATAAAATAAAAGCTCAATATGATGAACTAATTCTACCAGAAATTGAAAAATATGATTCAGTCCGAGATGAATACTTTAATTACCGGCAACAGGATGAAATCAGCAGACAACGCATAAGAGAATATCAAACCGAGTTGAAAAATATTGAAGATAATGTCTTCAGCTTAAAGAAGGAAGCCGCAAATAAAATAAAAAATGTATTCGGCAAAACTCAATTACCCTATTATAACAACTCAGTTTATGATAATTGGTGTGATAACTGGGGTTGGAATTACAACGGCTATATGGATTATGGAACGAGAAATCACGGATATATAGACTATGGCTGGGGCTGTGATTATATGGATTATGGAATGAGAGACCGCTGCTGCTGGTAATTAAATAAATAATGATTAATAATCTGAGGCTGACCAAAAAGTAACTTTTTAATAGAACAATAACCGCGAATTGCGCAGCTTGTCCCGTGTATTTTACGGGGAATTTTCTCGAATTATTTTGTTGATTCTTACTTTTTGGTCACCCTCGATATAAAATAAGAAATAGGAGGACGAGTTAATGGATAGAATATTTAATAAAATTATATTGTTAATATTTACGGTTTATTTTGTAAACGCTAGCATCTTTGCACAAGAAACTGATAAAATAAAAGGCACAATTGGTAATGAAAAAATGGGCAATGATAAAATTGTAATTTGTGTTTATGGAACTGCTGCGTGTATGCCGGTTAATATTGATACCACAATGACTGTGAAATACCGGAACAAAGAAACAAAACTTACAGAACTGCCTTTTGGGCTATACTTAGAAGCAGAGATTGCAAAAAATAAAAACGGAAATAAAGTAAAGAACTTAGTGATTGATGAAAATAAAACAGTTATCTGTTTAACTGAGTTAAAAGCTGGGCAGAATAAAAAGTTGAATGAACTGTTAACAAGCATCAAAGGCATAAGTAAATATGAACTAAATGAAAATTCAAACCAAATTTTTATTGAATTTAATCACGAAGTAATTGCATATAAAGATTTGGAAAATAGATTTAAACAAGCTGGTCTTGAATTGGAATAAGGAAATTTAAAAATGGTAAACTATACATTGAAAGAGAGACTTGTCGGTATATCTATTGTTGTGGCAATCAATTTAATATTTTTTTAATCGTCTTATTAACGTACAAATATTAAATGTGAATTTAATACAAAACAAAAGGAAAAATAAAATGTTGAACGAAGTGAAATCCCGCTTTACGGGAGAACAAACAAATTATGGATTCTCAAAAGTAGTTAACCTCGGTTACGAAGAAGCGATAGAGAAGGTAACCGAAGAATTAAAGAAAGAAGGTTTCGGCATTCTGACCGAAATTGATGTTAAAGAAACCTTAAAGAAGAAGCTCGATGTTGATTTCAAGCCGTATAAAATACTTGGTGCTTGCAATCCGCCTTTTGCTTATAAAGCATTGCAATCGGAAGAACAAATTGGACTGATGCTGCCTTGCAATGTAATTGTTTATGTGAACGATAAAAGCGAAACAGTTGTTGCGGCAATAGATCCAATTGCATCAATGCAAGCTGTAAAGAATGAAACGCTTGGTAAAGTAGCTTCAACAATACAAGGAAAATTGAAAAAAGTAATCGAGAGCTTGTAATAAATGAGTGTTCTATATATAACTTTTGCAGCAGTAATAATTGATGTTATTACAAAATTGCTTGTAAAAGGAATTGACTTATTTTTGTAGGCATCCGAATTGAAGGGATGCCTTATGCTTCAAGCATTCCGATTCTTGGAGATTTTCTGAAGTTAACATTCATAGAAAATCTGGGAATGGCATTCGGAATCCACGTTAGCAATAAAGAGTATTTAACATTGTTCACTGTTATTGCAACACTCGGTTTGCTGTTTTATTTGTATAAAATAAGGAAAGAATCTTTCTGGTTAAGAATGCCGTTATCTTTAATACTTGCAGGTGCAATTGGAAATTTGATAAACCGTGTTTTCTTCGGTATTATGTTCGGTTATGCGCCGCTGCTTAAAGGAAATTTTTGTTGACTTTATAGATATAGATTTTTTTTGATTTACAAATTCTTGGCTACAATTTAAGCCGCTGGCCTATCTTTAATTTTGCAGATGTTTTTGTAACACTTGGAGTTATTTTACTTTTGGCATTCGGCAAATTGACTTCTGTAAAAGATGCTGATGAAATAATAACTCAAAATATAAATGGGGTTAAAGCTTCAAATGATTACAAAATTAGGTATTCAAAATACCAACAAATGATGATTGACTGTTGCAGTTAAGTTTTTATATCATTATAAGAATAAAAAAATGAGGAGAAATAATAAATGCAAATAGACATTCTGAAATCGATATTTTTATTCTTCCTTGCAGGCCTTGCTGAGATAAGCGGCGGTTATCTTGTTTGGCTTTGGCTGCGTGAAGGCAGAAGTATCTGGCTTGGATTAATCGGCGGAATAATCTTAGTACTTTACGGAATAATTCCAACTTTGCAGTCTTCATCTATCTTCGGCAGAATTTACGCGGCTTACGGCGGTGTGTTTGTGGTTATGTCGATTCTTTGGGGTTGGAAAATCGACGGAAAAGCCCCCGATAATTATGATCTAATCGGCGGAGCAATTTGCTTGATAGGCATAGCAGTTATTATGTATGCACCGAGAAGCGTTTGAATTTCATAATGATTTATTTGTAAAACAATAGGATGCTTGAATATGACCGGTTTATCACAAATAATAATGGGCGCATTTCTTCTCAGCATAGTTCACGCATCTATTCCGAATCATTGGATTCCATTGGTTGCACTTTCTAAATCTGAAAATTGGAATGAGAAGTTTACTATGAGCACAACTGCACTTGCCGGTTTTGCTCATACACTCAGTACAATAATTATTGGAATCATTGTTGGTTTTCTTGGCTATCAATTATCTAGCTCGTATTCATTTAAAGAATCGGAAGGTGATTACTTATGAAAAAATATCAATTAAAAAATATTGACTGCGCTTCGTGTGCAGCAAAAATAGAAGACAGTCTTTCAAAGATGCCGGAAGTAAAGTTTGTGTCCGTGAATTTTGCAAACTCAACTTTACAAATTGATGCACCGGACATTGAAGAAGTAAAACAAAAAATAAAAGAAATTGAACCGGAAGTTGAAGTAGTTGAAACAACAGAAGAAATCTTTGCCATCCAAAAATTCGCTATGAAAGCTGAATTATCTGAGAACAAAAAGGAATTATTTAAGATTGTTCTGACGCTATTGCTTTTAGCCGGAGGAATGATTTTCGAAAAGGAAATTCACAATACGCCTTATCACCTTGCCGAATATCTGGTTTTCATTTCCGCATATTTATTGAGCGGATGGGGTGTTTTAAGCGGCGCTGTAAAAAGCATTGTTAAAGGAAAAGTATTCAATGAACATTTTTTGATGACGATTGCAACTCTCGGCGCACTGGCAATTGATGAAATGGCTGAAGCAGTTGCAGTTATGCTGTTTTATGTTGTCGGCGAACTGTTCCAGGATATTGCAGTAAACCGCTCAAGAAAATCTGTAAAAGCTTTGCTAGAGATAAGACCGGATTATGCAAACGTCAAAATAAATGGCGACGTTAAAAGAGTCTCGCCGACGGAAGTTCATCCGGGACAAATAATCGTTGTTAAGCCCGGAGAAAAAATTCCTTTGGATGGAAATATAATTGAAGGTAATTCTTTTGTTGATACTTCTGCATTAACAGGAGAATCTGTTCCCCTTTCTGTAAAGGAGAAAGAAACAGTTTTAGCGGGAATGATTAATAAAAGTGGGCTACTCACAATTGAAGTAACAAAAGAATTTGGTGAATCGTCCATCTCCAAAATCTTAGAATTAGTTGAAAATGCCAGCAGTAAAAAAGCAGAGACAGAAAAATTCATTACAACTTTTGCAAGATATTACACGCCGGTTGTAGTATTCGGTGCGCTGCTTCTTGCAGTTATACCACCTTTATTTTTTGCAGGACAAACATTTACAGACCTGCCTACCGGACAGGCAGGCTGGATATACAGAGCTTTGGTAGTTCTGGTAATTTCTTGTCCATGTGCATTAGTAATCAGCATTCCGCTTGGATACTTCGGCGGTATCGGCGGAGCTTCACGAAAAGGAATTTTAGTAAAAGGTTCTAACTATCTGGATGCGCTCACGAAAATTAAAACAGTTGTATTCGATAAAACGGGAACGCTTACAAAAGGAGAATTCAAAGTTGCAGAAATTGTTTCTGCCAATGGATTCAAGGAAGAAGAAATTCTTAAATATGCTGCTTATGCAGAAGCAAACTCAAGTCATCCAATTGCCAAATCAATTCAGGATGCTTATGAAAATAAAATTAATCAAAGTGAAATAAGTGAAGTGAATGAAATTTCCGGACACGGCATTAAAGCGATAGTAAACTCTGATGAAATTATGGTTGGAAATGATAAGCTTCTTCATAAGGAAAATATTGAACATAACAAATGCGATATAGAAGGAACAGTTGTTCACGTTGCAATAAATAAAAAATATGCCGGATACATTGTAATTTCTGATTCATTAAAAGATGAAGCGGTTGAGACAATCACTGAGCTTAATAAATTAAAAGTAAACACAGTTATGCTTACAGGCGATAACAAAAGTGCGGCAGAAGCTTTTGCAAAGAAGCTTGGCATAAAAGAATTTTATTCTGAGCTTCTGCCGGAGAATAAAGTTGAGCATATAGAAAAATTACTGAGTTCAACTAAAGATGGTAAAGTTGCATTTGTTGGGGATGGAATAAATGATGCCCCTGTAATTGCCCGTGCAGATGTAGGAATTGCAATGGGCGCGCTTGGTTCCGATGCAGCGGTAGAAACAGCTGACATTGTGCTGATGACAGACTCGCCAATGCAGGTGGTAAAGTCAATAGAAGTTGCGAAGCGGACAAGAACGATTGTCTGGCAGAATATAATGTTTGCAATGGGAGTAAAATTATTCTTCATCCTTCTCGGAGCTTTCGGAATTGCCACAATGTGGGAAGCAGTGTTTGGCGATATGGGTGTGGCGATTATTGCAATATTGAATGCGATGAGGGTGATGAGATAAAATACTCCTTTTGAAACCATGCAAAAAGAACAATCCTGCCTAATCCTATCTTCAGTTTTTATTCAGAATTTATAGTTATTTTTTTATTATGAAAATATTAATCGTAGAAGATGAAGCTGCATTGGCAGAGTCAATTGTGGAATTCATAGGGAAAGAGAATTTTTTAACTGACTGCGCTTCTGATTTTAAAACTGCCGAACAAAAAATTCATCTTTATGAATATGACTGCGCATTGATTGATTTGATGCTCCCAGGCGGATCCGGATTGGATCTGGTAAATCTGCTGAAAAAGCATCAACCCAAATGCGGAATAATTATTATTAC
>DYLN01000288.1 GCA_020722085.1 Melioribacter roseus | reverse complement strand
GATATAATTAAAGCATTGAATAAACAAAAAATAATATGAGTTCTTATAAATACAGCCCGATTAAAAGTAAAAATGAGTTAATGCAAGCAATTGAGTATACCCACTTTGCTTGTTTTGAACTGTGCAAAAGATATTTTGGGAGATACCTCCCTGTGTCGGGAAATTTGGGAATATTTTGCCATTTTGACGACGAATTTTTGTTTCTAACAAAACTTCGCGAGGAACTTACGGAAAAGGATGTTAACTGGAATCAAAAATACTTTCGTCTTTATGAGCCAATCATTATACCTGCAAAAGGAGATGTACCTGAAACAAAATATACTTTTTTGTACATAAGGAGACCAGATACGGAAAAGCTTCAAGTTGGTGATGTAGATTTAGTTTTAGAAAAAGATAAATTTACGAAACTTAAGGATTTGGTTATTGAGAAGAAAGTAATAAACGGAGTAGAACTGTTTTACCGTCCAGACCTAAACATGATTAGACTGGCCGCTCCTGACATTGACGTCCTACTTTATATAACTGAGAAATATATGAATGAAAATGTAAAAGTTTCCGTTTAAAACTATGAAAATACTTGTAACCGGACATAAAGGATACTTAGGAAGTGAGTTTGTTAAAAAATACGGCAAGGACTACGAAATTGTAGGCTACGACCATAAAGATGGCGATGAACTTCTTGATTACGACAAATTAGAAAAAAGAATGCGGGGTTGTATCCAGGTCGTACATCTTGCCGCCATTCCTAAACCAGTTGAAGGAAAATCATTTGAGGACTATTTCGAGAATAACGTTAAGGCGACTTTCAATGTGATTAAAGCGGCAATAGCCAATAAACTCAAGAGGGTTGTATACGCCAGTTCAACAACAATTTACGGAATTGAAAAAGGAATACCTTTTAAAATTCCCATAACCGAAAGTCAGCCATTTGTATCTCAATATTTGAGAGCGGATAGATTGACTTGTAAAGATGTGGGCCTTTCTTATCATGTCAGCAAAGTCATGGCCGAGCAAATTCTTGCGTGGCACGGACTCAATAAAAAAATTGAAACAGTAGCTTTGCGCTTTGGCCCAATAAACAAAGTGTTTTTAGGAATTAGCGTTTCTATAACAAATGCTACCCAAGCAATCAAACTAGCCGTAGATCATCAGGGACAATTCTGGTATGAGGCATTTAGCATTGTTGATGAAATACGACATATTGATATCACCAAAGCAAAAAAGATTTTAAGATACAAACCAGAAAAACCAAATTATACGAACGAACAACTCCACTCAACGATTGAAGATAAAGCAAAATAATTCGTAAATGTCGGCGATAGCCGAGCAAAAATCGCGCGCGCAAAAAAGATAATTAAAAGCGAGGCTGAAGGCCCCGCCAGAGGCG
>DYLN01000287.1 GCA_020722085.1 Melioribacter roseus | reverse complement strand
GGAAAATATCAAATAGGTGAGGCAGTAGATGGATATACGTCTTATGGATTTAAAGTTGATCCTATTTGGGCAGCAGATAAAAGTGGAGTTCCAAAAAATAAATTTAAAGAGGGAGAAAATATATATCTTAACGGTGACGGACTTGCTGTAACTAACATAACTATAAATTTATATATTATTTCTAATGTTAGCGTAAGTGAAGGACAATCAATTTGTTCAAATGAGAATTGCTTAAATGTTTCTCAATCAGTTAAGGCAGAAGTGGATGAAAAAGGAACATTTAAAAATGTTGTATTTTATTCAAAAGATCTACTTGCAGGAGCATATAAGGTCTTGCCTGATTTAGATAGCGATGGAATTATTGATGCAGAGGATATTTTGGCAATGGATGACTCAAAAGAAGCAGGATTTGTAATTGTAAATGAGCAAGTACCATCAACCAAAAAAGCAAATGGACAAACATGCAGTAGCAATGATGAATGCAGCAGTGAATATTGCTTTATTGCAAGCGGAAAGACAGCAACCACCGAAATTTGGGGAACTTGTCAGGATATTCAAGCAGTTAATGGTAAAAATTATTCTGTGAGTTTTACAGCAGATAATAGTGTAAAATATATACTAACCGATACTTTTATTGGCAGCGACGAAAAAGTGTATACCTCAAATTACATTCTTACTAATGTCATAAATAATACACTTAATACAAAAACATTTGATTTTTTGGCAGGAGGAACGCACTGCTTCACACTTAAACGATGCGATGCTTTAGATAACTGCAATACAGAAGAAATTTTAGGATGTGCAAGTATTAACTTTGGATGTGGTGCTGCAAAGGTTAACGAATCATATCTAGTGTCATGGAAAAAAGGCGCCGCAACATCAGAATATGGTAATTTAACTAAGCATGAACTAACAGAACGAACATATCCAAGTATAAGTAATAGCAACACAACTATTACGTCTCTTACTTTTTTATATGACGCAAATACAACAAGCACAACGCGCGCAAAACAACAAAAAAGCATAATTACTTATGTTGTAAGAAGTTGCTACGGTTCTATTTGCCCGCCAGCATATGATGTTTTCGCGCCAACACCTAACAAAGGATGCATTCAAATATTCGAAGCTTAAGTTGAAAAGTAAAGGTTTCCTTTTTAAAGTAGTTATATAAATATATTATGGAAAAATATAACAGATTGAACAGGGAAGAAGCGCTTGACCTCGAATGGTACAAAAAAAACCCCGGATTAACTAAAGACGATATGAAAATGATTGAAGATCTGAAGGAAATTTCGAAGAATAAAAACTTCAATGAAGTCTCTTCTCCCTTCAAAAAGAATCATTCTAGAATCTTCGATATATTATATGGAGGAATAGCAGCAGCACT
>DYLN01000286.1 GCA_020722085.1 Melioribacter roseus | reverse complement strand
GAGTATCCACAAAAACGATTTATATTGTTCTTTCCAGTTCAATTTATTTTCTTTTTATCCTGTAATCATTGTCAAAAGTATTTATAAAAATTGGGATTGATTTCTATCATCAGCTTTTTCATCAAGTATCAGTTTACAATTGTTTAGAAACCAATACCATAGAAGTGCATCAACCACGTGCCGCTGCATATTTCGGTCTTAGTTCATTTAATATTTTTACCAACTCCTCTTTTTTAGGAAACGAGATAGCATCAACTGGGCATTCTTTTGCACAAGCAGAGCAGCCCACAACACAATTGTATGGATTTGCTACTACCGTTGATAATTCGCCTTGTGCAAAAACATCATTGCTGCAAAAATCCATACACAAACTGTCGTTAATGCAAAGGTCTGTATCTATTGTAGGAAACCAGGAAATTTCTTCTCTCGGTATTCCCATATAATCTCTTCCTGCCATTACTTAATCTCCTCTAAGGCTTTCTTTATATCATTGAACGCAGTTTCGGTATTCTTAAAAGAAATTGAAACCGGCTTCCAGTTGCTGTTCATATTAACTCCGGCTCTTTGGAAACCATCTCTTAAAAGTTTTTTTTGCTTTTCTTCTTTGCAAGCTGGCGTAACGTAGGTTACATTATCTTTCAATAAATCAGCTAAGAGGTTTTCACCGTTCTCTTCGCACAATCTTGGATGCAATAACATATAATCGTGCGGGAGCTCGAGACGGATTCTTTCGGCAAGTTCTCCGAAGTTTATGTCTTTCATACTCGGGCAGGCAAAGCTGCACGTACACATTAATATTGCTTTTTTTGTTTTTGTTTTGTTATCCATTGTTTGTTCCCTTAATTTGATTATGACTATATGAGCAACCAATCATATATTCGAATAAAAAATTTTATACTATAACAGAATTTCTAACGTTTGATCTTTTGGCAGAAATTTTTTCTGCCAGATTGATAATATCATAAATTCGTTTATCAGCAACTTTGTAATTCATACGCACGCCATCCTTCCAGGAAATAATAACACCAGCTTTAACGAGTGTGCTCAGATGTCTTGACAAATTTGATTGTTCTAATCCGACTCTTGGCAGAATTTCACAGCCGCACAGAACATTTTCTTTCTTCAGGGCATTCAAAATTTTTATCCGGTTTGGATGGGAGATTGCTGTTAATATTTCTGACATTTTATTTTCCACTAAAAATTTCTCCTTTCTCTTATCCAAATATATGCCATTTTTTGCATATAATAAATAGCCGAAATATTCGTTTTTTACATTTTTTTATCAAGTTTAAGAAAACTCCTTCTCAAAATCCCGATTGGATAAACATTGCTTATATAATCAATTTTTAATTCATTTGTTTTTTCAATTGCTCTTTCATCTGCGGATGCATCCCTT
>DYLN01000122.1 GCA_020722085.1 Melioribacter roseus | reverse complement strand
ATAGCAAAAAGTTTTAAAGATACGAAACAAAAGACTTGCTGCAGATCAAAATAAAAGCACGAAAAATTGTTCAACTTTAATTTAATTCTGCACCTGATATAATTCATAAATTATTTTTTTTCATTAATTTGTTTTAGATATTCCATCACTTCATTTTTCCCCCAATTCGGCATAAGATCATTTTTGGGAACAAACTTTTCAAATTTAGCTAAAGATTTTTCAAGAATTGGTTTTGCTGCGGTTGGTCCTCCGCCAAATTGTTCCGGGGTATAGAATAACCCAACACCCATCAAATACTCGGGACGCGGATTCAAAGAATCTGCCTCCATTGCTTTATTAAAATTGCGGGTTGCTTCTGTACCATATTTCTGCCACCTGTTCATAGGATCAACCTGCATACGTGCCTGTGCAATCATACCTTTTAAAGTATAAATCTCAGAGTTATCCGGGGCAAGAGAATCTGCTGCATTAATAAACTTATCCGCTTTATTTAAATAAATATCCATTCTGGTTTTTGATGAATCAGTATAGGAGGCAATCACACAGTTGAACGCGGCATAATAGTAGGGCAGCCACTTGTTTTTTTCTGCCGAGGCAATGCGTTCAAAACCATTTGAAACTTTCAGATAATCATTTGCGGTTTTACAATCATCCATTTTGGCAATATTATTTTTCATCCCGGATTCATATCTGTCCTGGGAAAACAGACTGCTTGTAAAAAGCAAAACAAAGAATAAAGAAACTACTAATTTCATTTTTATCTCCTTAATAATTAATATGGATTAGTTTCACCTAATGAAATAAACATCCCGATAAAAGCAGTACGAAGTGCCGGCGGTATTATTGGGGCACTCCTGCTTCCATCAGTTGAATAATTATAACCGTAAATATTTTCATAGCCTAAAATATTATCTACAGAAAAAAAGATAATTGTAAAGCTGTTAAACAGATTTGTAAGTATGCTTGCGTTTAAGCTTAGGTTTTGATAATTCTTTCCCCGATCACCAAGGAACTCAGAATTGTTTGGATTAAAATATGGACGACCACTTGCAAATGTATAAGTTAATCCTATTTGAGTTGCTATTTCAGGAATCCATCTTTTTGCAACGATGGAAAATGTATGCGGCGCAGTAAATGTTGGTGTTGCTAACTTAGGAAAATTTTTATAATCACGTTTTGTATCTAAGTATGAGTATGAAACCCAGTAATCTGTATATTCAAAAGTTTCTTTATCGCGCCAGAAAATATCTAACCCTTTTGCATAACCTTTCCCCTTGCTGCTAAAATCAACAAATGGAAGATTAAAATATGGATAAGATTGAACTGAACCTTTTGCAAGTTTATTATAATTTTTATAATAAACTTCTACTCTAAATGTTCGTTCGCTTCCAATGTACTGATAGTTTAAAATATAATGATCTGAATTTTCAAAATCATAATTAGTTGAGTACAATAAAAAACCTGGATCGGGAGTTTGATAAAATCTACCGTATGCAAAATTTAACTGATCATAAGTTCCCAACCTGTATGCAAAAGATAAGCGAGGGGCAATGTTAGTTTGATCAATCACCTTTGAGTTCTCTGCTCGCACACCAATTCTTCCCGCAAAATCATTTGTAAAGAAAATATCTGTTTCAATATATCCTGCAAGATATATTTCATTAAAACTTCCATTTAATTGACTGAAAAAACTTTTGTGATCAAGATTCTGAACTTCTCCGCCAAAAGTTAAAAATGAATTTGAAAAAATATTTTTCGAAACAGTAACTTTTGCTGTATGAAAGACATCATCTTTGCCGGCAATATCAGAATCTATTTCATCATCTTCATTATCAATCCCAACCGAGTACCCGGCAAACAAAGTCCAATCATCAAAAAGAATATCATGATAGTTTGTATTAACAAAAAAGTTTTTACTCTTTTGATAGAAAAAATTTTTATAGGACACGCTATCAAGATTAGGAAACCGCATTGAAAGATCGCCAATACTGTAAGATAAAAATGCTTTCAACATTCCTGTTTTTGATGTTTGCAATCTATAATTAACAGAACCATCAAATCCTTCCGGTGCTTTATCCCAATCTGTTCTCTGTTTTTGAATTTGAAAATATGGCCCTAGATTATAATAACCAGCTTCAACAGACATTGAAGAATTTTCCCAGCGCTGTGAATGAGAGCCGCCAAAACCTAACGCCATAATGCTAATTGCAGTTAAATTTTTTGGTGCAAGATCCTGTGTCTTTAAAACCAGAACTGATGAAAGTGCCTGACCATATTGAGCTGAATATCCACCTGTGCTGAAAACTGTTCCCTTAAATTGGAAAGCAGAAAATCTTCCACGTGCAGGAATATCAGGGACACTACTGTAAAATGGATTCTGCACTGTCATGTCATCAATAATTGTTTTCGTTTCATTTGCAGAACCGCCACGAACAAATAAACCTTCTGTCTCTCCAATTTGCTGTGTCCCGGGTAAAGTTTCCAATGCAGAATAAATATCTGCATCAGATCCGGTTGTAACTATATCAAGCGGACGAAGAATGACAGCTTTATTTTCATCGCTTGCCTCAAACGATCCTGCTGAAATTACGACAGCACCAAGTTCAGTTGATTCTTCTTTTAATTTTATTTCAAGAAATTTTTCTTTTTTATCTAAAATTATTTTCTCTGAATAAGACTGATATCCAACAAAACTTACGATTAGTTCAAACTCACCTTCTTCCTCAGTCACGAAAGAAAAAGTTCCATCAGTTTCTGATGAAGTACCATCGTAAGTATCTTTTAAATAGATGTTTGCTCCGGGTAATGGTTGGTTGGCTTCATCGGTAATTTTACCGGAGATTTTTGTTTGACTGAAAATGGATGAAGATAATATAAATGCGAGCGACAAAGTAGATAATAGTTTCATAAGCAGATTTAAGTTTTAATTATTTGTGAGTAAACTTAAACCGAAATGTAAATCAATTAAAGTACAAATCGGTGAGTGGAAGATATTTATCGGTTAGTGGCAGATTTTTTACAGTACAAATATTCTATACTTCAATATTTTTTAAGTACTTATTTCGATACTCAATCGGTGATAAGCCTGTTATCTTTTTAAATGTGACACGAAATGCTTTGGGATCGGAATAACCGACATTAGACATAACTTCATTTACATTTTGTCTGGAAGATTCGAGATTTATTTTTGCCGCTTCAATTTTTACGCGTTGAATATATTCCAAAACTGTATTGGCTGTTGCTTTTTTAAATCTTCTTTCAAAGTTTCGCCTGCTCAGAGCAATCATAGATGCAATTTGATCAACAGTAAGTTTATCCTGGTAATTAGTTTCAATTATATCCTGAGCTTTTTTAACGACTTCATCATCGTGTGTCTTCTGTCCTTTGAAAATTATAAAAGGTGATTGACTTGTTTTATCAATATCAATCATAAAAGATTTTGCAATTATAACAGATATCTCTCTGCCAAAATATTTTTCTATAAGATATAGCACAAGATTTAAATATGAATAAGCACCGCCGCTTGTATAAATTCCATCTTTCTCAGTCATTATTTTTTCATCAAGTACAGTCACTTCTGGAAACATAGTTCTGAACTCATTTGCATATCCCCAATGTGTTGTAGCTGGTTTTCCATTTAACAGTCCAGTCTGTGCAAGAAAAAAAGAACCTATACAAAAACTTGCAACCTCAGTTCCTTTTTTATACTGATCAATTATCCACGGAATAAAATTTTTATTCTGCTCTAATACAAATTTGGGTTCGCCGTGTATTGCAGGAATGATTATCAAATCTGTTTTTTCAACATCGCCAATTAGAACATCCGGATTTATTGTAAACATTCCATTTCTCTGGCTTACTTCTTTTGACAATCCAACAAGCTGAACTTGAACAACAGCAGATTTTCCCATATCATAAAAAATTTTATTAACAAAAGAAAATATCTGGTGTGCACCTTCAATGTTTACAACACTTGTATGCCCGTGTGGAATTAAAACTGAGATATGTTTCATAATAGTTTTTGCGTTAGTAAATGATTTTAATTGCAATATAAAACAATTATCTTGTCGCAATCAACCCCTTAGATTGTCGTAATTACGCTCTTTAATTTTCAAAAAACGAAATTATCTTTGTTTAGTCATTTATTAATAGCACGCAATCATTTATAATTACTCTGAGCATACTAATTCATCAATAAAATATTCCATAAAAAGGAGCAACAATATGAAAGCTATTCATCCCTATCTCAATTTTCCCGGCAATACAGAAGAAGCATTTAATTTTTATAAAAAAATTTTTGGCGGCGATTTTCCTGGCGGTATTTTCCGATTTGATGGAACACCGGATTCCGAAAAGCTAAGCGTAGAAGATAAACAAAAAATTATGCATATGTCTTTGCCAATGGGACCAACCAATATGATAATGGCAACAGACGCACTTCCTTCAATGGGATTCAAAGTTAACTTTGGTAATAATATGTACATCTATATAGATGCAGAAAGTAAAGCTGAAGCTGATAAGTTTTTTGCAGGACTTTCTGAAGGCGGCAATCCGGAAATGCCAATGGCTGATCAGTTTTGGGGTGATTATTTTGGTTCGCTTGTAGATAAGTTTGGTGTTCAGTGGATGATTGGATACTCTGCACCAAAACAATAATATGTGTTGTCATTCCCCGCTGAGCTGCCGACTCATAGCAGGAGTGGGGATCTTTTTAACTTTAGTTTATATACAAAAGAGGCAATTATGCAAAAGTTACGTGTAGAGAGTTTTTCCATATCAATTGACGGCTTTGGTGCGGGACCAAATCAAAGCATGGAAAATCCATTAGGTGTTGGCGGCGAAGATTTACATCAGTGGTTTTTGCCTACAAAAACTTTTCAACAAAACGTATTAGGAAAGAGTGATGGCACAACAGGAGTTGATAATGATTTTGCCGAAAAAGGATTTAAAAATATTGGAGCCTGGATTTTAGGGCGTAATATGTTTAGTCCATATCGTGGACTACCTAATCTTAATTGGAAAGGATGGTGGGGTAAAAATCCACCATATCATGTTCCTGTCTTTATCTTAACTAATCATAGGCGCGAATCAATTGAAATGGAAGGGGGAACTACTTTTCATTTTGTTACCGAGGGTATTCATGCTGCACTTGAACGTGCGTTTGATTCCGCCAATGGTAAAGATGTACGAATAGGTGGTGGAGCAAATGTAATTCGTCAGTATCTAAATGCAAAATTAATTGATGAAATGCATCTTGCTGTCTCACCTATCCTTTTAGGCTCTGGGGAAAATCTTTTTCTAAATACAGATTTGCGATCCCTGGGATATAAATGTACTGAACATGTCTATACAGATAATGCAACACATTTAATTATAAGGAAGTAAATAATATTTTAGAACACAATAGGAGATAAAAATGCAAAAGATAACGCCATTTCTGTGGTTCGATAACAACGCAGAAGAAGCTGTTAATTTTTACACAAGTGTTTTTGATAATTCAAAAATTCTTAGTATCACCCGATATAACGAAGATAGTGCTAAAGCTACCGGTCAAAAAGCAAACTCTGCTATGACGATTGGATTTCAACTTGAAGGACAAAACTTTACTGCACTAAACGGCGGACCACACTTTAAATTAAATCAATCAACTTCTTTTTTTGTTTACTGCGAATCTGACGCAAAGATTGAAAATGTTTTTAAGAAATTATCTGATGGTGGTCAAGTTATTTTTCCTTTGGATAAATATGATTGGAGTCCTCGCTATGCATGGGTTGTTGATAAGTTTGGTTTATCATGGCAGCTTGATGTTGATAAGATAAAAAATCAACAAAAAATTCTTCCTGCATTATTGTTTGTAAATGATAAGGTACTAAAGGTTAAAGAAGCAATAAATTATTATTCCTCGGTTTTCCCGGATTCAAAGATATTAATGGAATTTCCCTACGAGAAATCCACCGGTTTACCGGACGGAACTTTACTTTTTGCTCAATTCAAATTAGCTGATCATCTGTTTAATGCAATGAGCGGAATGGGTGAACACAAATTTGATTTTAATGAAGCATTTTCATTTGTGGTAAACTGTAAGGATCAGGAAGAAGTTGATTATTACTGGGATAAACTTATTTCTGATGGTGGAATGGAAAGCCAGTGTGCATGGCTTAAAGACAAATTTGGAATAAGCTGGCAAATTGTTCCCGAAGCCTTGCCCATATTGCTTAATGATCCTGATAAAACAAAAGCCGGAAAGGTAATGCAAGCAATGCTTCAAATGAAAAAACTTAATATTGCTGAATTGGAAATTGCTTATGAGAGTAATTCACAATAAATAATTGTTTAACGGTTAAATTGTTAAAACAATATAGCGATATAGCAATAGAACAATAAAACAATTTAGAAAAAAATTGAAACGAAAATAATTCGGAGTTTTAATAATTCATAAGGAAAAAAAATTATGTCAACAATTAAACTTCATCGAGTTTTTAAAGCATCACCGGAAAAATTATATAAAGCTTTTATAGATGCTGATGCACAGGCAAAATGGCTGCCGCCTAATGGATTTACCTGCAAAGTGCATCATTTGGATGCTAAAGTGGGAGGAACGTACAAAATGTCCTTCACAAATTTCACAACCGGTAAAAGTCATTCATTCGGAGGCAAGTATCTTGAACTAAAACCAAACGAACATATTCGATATTCAGATCAGTTTGATGATCCGAATTTGCCGGGCGAAATGATTACAACTGTTACCATCAAGCAAGTTTCTTGCGGTGCGGAGGTTAGCATTATACAGGATGGAGTTCCTGATGCAATTCCTGCAGAACTTTGCTATCTCGGCTGGCAGGAATCACTTGATCAATTAGCCAGGCTTGTAGAGCCTGAAATTCCGGATTGATGCTGTTTGCAAGTGCAGCTTTGAGAAAGTTTTAAAAAAATAATAGAAAGCAAAAATTTATGAATATATTTTTATGGATACTTCAAATATTACTTGCAGCTCAGTTTCTCTGGCATGGCTGGATTATGGTTTTCCCGCCTGCAGAATATGTTGAGGTAATGAATGCTAACCTTGGTGTTGGATTACGTTACTTCATTGGCATAGCTGAATTACTCGCTGTTGTTGGTTTGATCTTGCCCGGTCTGCTGAGAATTTTTACTTGGCTGCTTCCTTTAACTTTGGCAGGACTAATGATTGTAACTGCCAGTGCTACTGTTCATCATTCACTGCGGGGTGAAACCAGTAGTGCAATCTACACGGCTGTTCTATTTATAATTATTATCTTCGTTGCATATATGCGATGGAAGCTAAAGCCAATCTTACCACGACAAACTCAGTCCTAAAGTATGTGAAAGATTCAGAATAATTTTTTTAAAAAACAATTTAGGAGAATAATATGAGAAAAATAATTGCTGGCATGACCATGTCTTTGGACGGGTTTATCAATGACAGTAATGGAAGCGCAGAACTACTTAGTCCAGATTTTTCTGAAATGCTTGATAGTCCTGCTTTCAAGGAACAGGTTCAGAACACAGGTGCTGTTATTATGGGGAGACATGTCTATGAGATGGCAGACCCATTTTTGTGGATTAACGATGACTATGAATTCCAAGTTCCCATTTTTGTCTTGACACATACACCTCCAGCAAAGTATCCCAAAGGAAATGACAGACTTACTCTCACATTTGTAACTGATGGTATTGAGAGTCTTATTTCTCAGGCAAAAAAAGCAGCGGCTGATAAAGATGTTCTGATAATAGGTGGCGCAAGCACCATTCAGCAATGCCTTAATTCGGGACTATGTGATGAATTACAGATAGATATTATGCCTGTTCTCGTGGGAAAAGGACTAAGACTATTTGAAAATATAGACACAGATAAGATAAAGCTTGAAAGAATTAGTGTAGAAGAGATAACACCAGTAAGAACGAGTGTTCTATTTAAGGTTATTACGTAAAAGCAAAACTACCAATTTGTAAAAATTAAAAAGAAAACGTCATGGATTCAATTTTTCTCTCTGCCGTTTATGCACTCTCCGCCGCTGGCGCCTGGGGATCAGGCGATTTCACCGGCGGACTTGTTGCACGCCGCATCGGCCCTTTCCACGCCGTGCTCACATCCTACTCAATAGGGATGGTGCTACTGGTGATCATCGCGCTGGGCATTCAGGAAAAATTTCCATCCTCAATTGATCTGGCGTGGGGAGCGCTGGCGGGTCTTTTTGGAATGGCCGGTTTGGGATTCCTCTTGCAAGGATTTACAACAGGAAGAATGGGAATCGTAGCGCCGGTATCGGCTGTGCTGGCGGCGGCAATTCCAGTTATCTTCTCCGCATTTACCGTGGGGCTCCCGCGAGAAATGCAATTGTTCGGGTTCGGATTGGCACTGGTGAGTATCTGGATTCTTTCCCGTCCTGATCCTTTGCGCGGCCGCCCTGTGGGACTTGGAATGGCTCTGCTAGCGGGATTGGGATTCGGAGGATTCTTCACCATCCTCGGGCAGATCGAAAATGGTTCGCTGTTCTGGCCTCTGGTATCAGGCCGAGTCGCAACGTGCGCAATGATGGTCGCATTCGCCTTTTCCACAGGACGGGCACTTCTTCCTCCCAACGTTCCCGTCCGGCTGGTAACGCTTGCGGGAATATTCGATTCCTCGGGCAATCTGTTCTTTCTAATGGCAATTCAAAGCGGACGATTGGATGTCGCATCAGTATTGGGATCGCTGTATCCTGCGGCAACCGCCATTCTTGCCGCCGTGATAGCGCGTGAACATATAACGCGTCTTCAGGTATTAGGCGTAGCCATGGCTGTACTGGCGATCGTATTGATCACGAAGTGAATGAGCCAGAATTAAATTGTGAAACTAAAAACTATGGAGGTAAGTGATATGAAGAAGGTAATCTCCAAAGACGGCACTACAATCGCCTACGATAAATTAGGTAATGGAAAACCGCTTATCCTTGTCGACGGCGCTCTCTGCTGCCGTTCTTGAACGGTGAAACAGAGGTAAAAAGTTTGAGTGAACAAAAAAATGGGCGATGTCGATTTCAGGTTTTTTCACACGCTATGTAGTGTCAGCCAGAGGAAGGTGCACTTCAGACACAAATGAATATTTTCACCGATAACTAAAGGAGAAATAACAATGAGAAAAATAATTATACAGGAGTTTATTACGTTAGATGGAGTAATGCAGGCA
>DYLN01000121.1 GCA_020722085.1 Melioribacter roseus | reverse complement strand
AAGAATAATCCTAAATTTGTCATTAGAAAAACACTAATGACAAATCGACTAAGATGTTCTAAGAGCTTGTTTGCAATATAATCGTAAGAAAATCTTTTACTGAAGGTATGGATAACCACAAGCCCAAGAAAATCTAAGTCGGGATTTAATACTTATCATTTAACGAGTTATGTTACTAATATGTTATTGATAAATTTTCCTGATGGACAATCTGGGATAAAAAAACTTAATAACTTATCGTAAATGCCTTTGGAAAATCCGGATTCTATAACGTGGAGTCAAAATAAATATAGGAGCTCTTAAATGGATGTAGAAAAATTCAGCTATGATAATCAGATTGTAAAGCAGTTTGCGATTGCCACAGTAGTTTTTGGAATTGTCGGAATGCTTGTTGGACTTATCATAGCTGTTCAGCTTTATATACCTGGGTTAAATTTAGGATTGCAGTACACAACTTTTGGCAGAATAAGACCGCTTCATACAAATGCTGTGATATTTGCTTTTGTAGGCAATATGATCTTTGCCGGCGTTTATTATTCTCTGCAGCGATTGTGTAAAGCAAGAATGTGGAACGATTTTTTGAGCCAATTTCATTTCTGGGGATGGCAGTTGATAATTGTTGCTGCAGCAGTTTCGCTGCCGCTTGGCATAACTACAAGTAAAGAATATGCCGAGCTTGAATGGCCTATTGATATTGCAATTGCAATTGTTTGGCTCGCATTCGGATTAAATATGATGATGACTATAATCAAGCGGCGCGAAAAACACATGTACGTTGCAATCTGGTTTTACATCGCTACGTTTGTTACGGTTACAATTCTGCATGTTGTTAATTCAATTGAAATTCCTGTAAGCTTCTTAAAAAGTTACCCGGTTTATGCAGGAGTTCAGGACGCACTTGTTCAATGGTGGTACGGTCACAACGCTGTTGCATTCTTTTTAACTACTCCTTATTTGGGATTGATGTATTATTTTCTCCCGAAAGCGGCAAACAGACCAGTTTATTCTTACCGGTTGTCTATACTTCATTTTTGGGCTTTGATATTTATTTACATTTGGGCTGGACCTCACCATTTGCTTTATTCAGCACTTCCCAATTGGGCACAATCGCTTGGAACTGTTTTTTCAATTATGCTTATTGCACCGTCATGGGGTGGAATGTTAAATGGCTTGTTAACTCTTAGAGGCGCATGGGATAGGGTCCGCGATAATCCGATACTAAAATTTATGGTTGTTGCTGTTACTGCTTACGGAATGGCAACTTTTGAGGGACCGATGCTCTCGCTTAAAAACGTAAATGCTATTTCTCATTTTACAGATTGGACAATAGCTCACGTTCACGTTGGCGCATTAGGCTGGAACGGCTTTTTGACATTTGGAATTTTATACTGGCTGATTCCCAAAATGTGGAATACGGAACTTTACTCTAAAAAATTAGCTAATGTTCATTTTTGGTTTGGGACTTTAGGCATGGTATTTTACATAATTCCGATGTGGGTTTCGGGGATTACACAATCTTTAATGTGGAAACAATTCACTTCGCTCGGAACGCTTCAATATCCAAACTTTTTGGAAACTGCACTGCAGATTATTCCAATGTACGTAATGCGCTCATTCGGAGGTTTGCTTTATCTGTCCGGTGTAATTTTGCTTGTGTATAATTTAGTAAAAACCGCCCGGCAAGGTTCGTTTATCAAAAACGAAGATGCTGAAGCGGCTCCGTTCAAGTTAGAGACGGATAAAATAAAAAGTGGTATGATTCATAGATGGCTCGAAAAACGTCCCGTAAAATTTGCATTACTTTCGACAGTTGTAATTCTAATAGGCGGACTTGTAGAATTCATTCCGACATTTTTAGTGAAATCAAATATACCGACAATTGCGAGTGTAAAGCCTTACACACCTCTTGAACTTCAAGGGCGTGATATTTATATCCGTGAGGGATGTGTGTCGTGTCATTCACAGTTAGTCCGACCGTTCAGATCGGAAACAGAACGCTACGGCGAATATTCAAAAGCGGGCGAGTTTGTTTACGACCATCCTTTTCTTTGGGGTAGTAAACGAACCGGTCCCGATTTACAGCGGGAAGGGGGTAAATACTCCAACCTCTGGCAGTATCTGCATCTTGAAGACCCGCGCTCAATGTCGCCCGGCTCAATTATGCCTTCTTTCCCTTGGCTTATGAAACAAAAACTCGACACGAGCTCTACAGCAAAAAAAATTAACGCAATGAGGAGCATCGGTGTTCCTTATGAAAAAGATTATGAAAAATTTGCAAACGAAGATTTGATGAAACAGGCAAATGCCATCGCAGATGATTTAATTAAAAACGGAATTGATACGGATCCGGATAGAGAAATAATAGCATTGATTGCCTATCTGCAGCGTCTCGGCACCGATATAAAAGTTAATACTGCATCAATAAAATAAAGGAAATAAAATGTTTGACAATTATTTAGGCTCAATTGAAGGCGTTTCCCTTTTTCCGGTTGTCTCTCTTGTTCTGTTTTTTGCAATGTTCATAGCTGTGCTTATTTGGGTATTGCGTCTTGACAAAAAATATATAAAAAAGATGGAAGTTCTTCCTTTGGAAAGTAAAAACAATGGAGAGATAATAAATGAGAACAATTAAAATGATTTATAAACTTTTATTCTTTCTCTCGGTATTTTTCTTTGTATCCTCTCCGTTAGCTGCACAGACACAAAACGATACCAAACAAGCAGTAATGAAAACAATGCTTGTAATAACAATTATTGTCGTCGCTCTAATTCTATGGTTCGCTGTCATTTATTCAGAAAAAAATGATAACGAGGGAAAAGCATTCAAAGCTCCTTTAATTGCATTTAAGAATTGGTTAACCAAATCTACGCCTGTTGAAAAGGAACAGGAAATTTTAATGCGTCATGATTACGACGGTATTCACGAGCTTGACAATAAAATTCCACCGTGGTTTAACCTTCTTTTTTACGGAACTATAATTTTCGGAATCTTTTATATGCTTAAGTTCCATGTTTTCTCTGACGGTAAAGTTCAGGAAACCGAATACAAAGTTGAAATGGAAGAAGCAAATTTGCAGAAGCATATATTAACTGAATCGGGCGCATTAATTTCCGAGGAAACAGTTACGCTGTTAAAAGATGCTGTATCGCTTCAAGAAGGCAAAGAGATTTTTATGAAAAATTGTATGGCATGCCACGGCGCTGAAGGCGGTGGACTGGTAGGACCCAATTTAACAGACGATTACTGGATTCACGGCGGGGGAATAAAAAATATTTTTAAGACAATTAAATACGGTGTTCCCCAAAAAGGAATGATAAGCTGGCAGACTCAGCTTGATCCTAAAAAAATACAGGAAGTTGCAAGCTATGTGATTTCTCTGCATGGGACCAATCCGCCTAACCCGAAACCGGCAGAAGGACAAAAATGGGTTGAACCGGCAGATTCTATTGCTAAACCAAAAAGCTGAAAATGAGAGTTTACAACTTTTACGGAAAATAAATGAATTCGGAAGAAGTTAAAGATCGAGAAATATTTAGAGATTCTGTTTCGACTGTGACGAAAGAAGGCAAAAGAAAGTTTATTTATCCTAAGAAGCCTTCCGGCAAATTTTATACTGCGCGAACAGTTGTTAGTTATTTTCTGCTGGCTTTTTTGTTTATTGCACCGTTTATAAAATTAAACGGGCACCCGTTTATAATCTTAAACTTTCTTGAAAGAAAATTTATCATTTTCGGAATTCCTTTCGGTCCGCATGATTTTTATTTACTCGCACTGGCAATAATTACATTGATAGTTTCAGTGTTCCTGTTTACTGTTGTCTGGGGAAGATTATTTTGCGGCTGGATTTGTCCGCAGACTATTTTTATGGAAATGCTCTTCCGTAAAATTGAGTATTTAATTGAAGGTGATTTTCAAAAACAGCTCAAACTGAAAATTTCACCTATGAACTGGGAAAAATTTTTAAAAAGAACTCTTAAGCATGTAATCTTTTTTGCTTTGTCTTTTATTATTTCGAATTTCTTTCTAGCATATATTATCGGGGTGGATCAATTATTGAAAATTGTTACCGACCCACCCTCACAGCATCTTGCTGGATTAACTGCGATGATAATTTTTTCATTGGTGTTTTATTGGATTTACAGTTCTTTCCGCGAGCAGGTATGCACGTTTGTTTGTCCTTACGGACGACTTCAGGGTGTACTTCTAGATCAAAACTCAGTAGTAATTGCTTATGATTACAAACGCGGCGAGCCGAGAGGAAAAATCAGAAAAAATATCGAACAAAATTTGGGCGACTGTATTGACTGCCGTTTATGCGTGGATGTTTGTCCTACAGGAATTGACATACGAAACGGTACTCAACTGGAATGCGTTAATTGTACTGCATGCATTGATGCGTGCGATGATGTAATGTTAAAAGTAAAACGACCGAAAGGATTGATCCGTTACGCATCAAAGAATGAAATAGAGACTGGAAAAAGAAAAATACTAACGCCGCGAGCAATCGGCTACAGTGTTGTTTTAATTTTGCTTGTTTCAATTACCGTTTATTTGCTCGGTACCAGATCGGATTTCGATTTAAATATTCTTAGAACACCGGGACTTCTTTTTCAGGAACAGCCGGATGGTAAAATAAGCAACTTATATGATTTGAAAATTGTCAATAAAACATTTAATCCGATGAAAGCAAAATTGAAACTCATGAATAAAGACGGAGAAATAAAATTAATCGGGATTGCTGCCGATCAAACAGGAGAAAATTTTTATGTTGAACCGCAGGAAGTTTTGCAGACAAAATTTCTTGTAATTTTTTCAAAACGGAATGTTAACCGGCTGAAAACCCCGATTCAAATCGGAATGATGTCTAACGGTAAGTTAATTAAGGTTGTTAACACATCTTTTTTCGGGAAAGCAGAATAAACCAAAGGGAAGACTATGAATAAAAAGAAAATTTCGTGGGGAGTTAAAATTGCAGTTGTCTATACTTTGTTTGCACTTGTAATTATGACCATGGTGATAATATTTATGAATCAGGATGTAAATTTGGTAGAAGAGGATTACTATCCAAAGGAAATTGCATACCAGCAGCATATTGATAAATTGGAGAGAACGAAAAAATTATCTGGAGAGGTTTCCGTGTCAAGCGGAGTAAGTGAAGTCATTATCAAATTCCCCGAGAACATCAACCCAGATGAAATAACGGGGAATATAAATTTTTACCGTCCTTCCGATAAAACAAAAGATTTTTCGAAAGAGATTGCCTTAAGTAAAAATGGCAAGCAGATAATTCCGACAAAAAAGTTTGTTAAGGGCCTCTGGAAAGTAAAAATAGATTGGAAACATTCCGGAACGTCGTATTATAATGAATCAACAATAATGGTGAATTAAAATGGAAATATGGACTGGTTTTATCGTAGGTCTTCTGGGAAGTTTTCATTGCATCGGTATGTGCGGACCTATTGCAATTGCTTTGCCCGTATTCGGTGAATCAAAATTAAAGATTATGTTCGGCAGAGTATTGTATAATTTGGGAAGAGCGGTAAGTTATTCTTTAATGGGTGCTGTGTTCGGACTGCTTGGGAGCAGAGTTGCTATATACGGTTTGCAGCAAAATCTTTCAATCGCATTAGGTGCGATAATAATTATTTATGTGTTGACGCCGCAAAAAATCAAAAACAAAATTTCGGATACTTTGATTTATAGAAAATTTATTGATTCTTTTCGTTTAGTTTTTTCGAAATTGATTTCAAGGAAATCAGATTCTTCTCTTTTTAGTCTCGGAATTTTAAATGGCTTCCTTCCTTGTGGATTCGTATATGTTGGAATTGCAGGTGCAATTTCTACAGGAAATTTTTTGAGTGGTGCTTTTTATATGGCATTATTTGGACTCGGTACATTTCCTGTAATGTTTGGTGTTTCGGTAATCGGTAAAACGATAAATGCTGCAATCAGGAAAAGAATTAATAAATTGATACCTGTGCTTGCAATTCTTTTGGCGGTAATTTTTATTCTTCGAGGACTAAACCTTGGAATTCCTTATTTAAGTCCGAGGTTTATGACCGCAGCGCAGAGTGAAGTTATTTGCAGGTAAAAAAGAAATATAACATTGAAAAAAATTTATTTAGTTCGGCATGCAAAATCGAGCTGGGATAATTCCCGCCTGCCGGATTTTGAAAGACCTTTAAACCAGCGCGGAAAAAAAGACGCTCCTTTTATGGGCGAGTTGTTTGCTCGAAAAAGAATCAAACCGCAAATAATGATCTCAAGTCCCGCTGTGCGAGCACTTGCCACTGCGAAAATTTTTGCTGAAAAATTAAACTACCCGGCTGATAGGATAGTAACTGCCCCCACCATTTACGAAGGAAGCGCTGGAGATATAATGCTTATTATAAGTTCTTTATCCGATTATTATTCCGAATTAATATTATTTGGGCATAATCCCGCATTAACGGTATTAAATAATTATTTAACTGATAAGCCGGTTATAAATATTCCCACTTGCGGTATTTCAGGAATTAAATTCGATGTAAAAAAATGGAAAGATATAAAACCCGGGGGCGGGAGAAATTTTATGTTTGAATATCCGAAGAAGTATCTAGATGGTTGAGTGAAGATGTTTGGTGGAAAATATATAATGTAAAGAACAAAGCGTAAGGCGCGATGTAAATTGAATATTGTTTTTAGTTTCCCCAGAATAAATTCTCAATAAGCAATGTTCGATTGCTAGGGTGGTAGATAGTTGAGAGTGGAAAGTCTAGTTGCCTGGCTCTGACGAGCGAACTCCCGACAGGGTTCGTTGGGGTTTGATTGTCAGTCGTCAGACCTCGAACGAACCCTGTCGAACGACTGACGACCCGTAGATGCAATTTTTTCTAAAACGATAACCCGGACAATTAAAAGCAAAGAATGCTTAATTTTCCTCGCAAGCATTTTTTGCAGCGATTTATATTAGCAAGACAACCTTGCACTACAATGTTTACTAAAAACGGCAAGCCCAAATATATTTTCAAACCCCGAGCAGAATGAAGCGGCTTGATTGGCGGGCTATATGCACTTTATAATTTTTTTAATCTTTCTACTTCATTTTTTATTTCATCAATGATTTCTTTATTAACAATATCTTTCTTACCATTTATTTTTGTTGAGAAAACATAAAATACTTTTCCGCCAAATACTTCAGTGAATTTTAGGTGGGTTTCTTCTTGGATTGCTCTTTCCTTATATATTTCTGGAAGCTGTATTCCTTCGTTTACAGGTTTAATCTGAAGTCCTAAATATCTTTCTTTTATTTTGATATAAAAATCAACGTTAAATAATCTATCCCATTCATCTGGTGCTGGTTCAATTTTAATATCTAATATTTTTTCAAGTTGACCATATATCGTTTCAATTTCCGTCATATAACCATCAAAGGTACGATTAATCACAAGCTTGATCATATAGTCGATGCAGTCTTGTTCAGTTATATCATCAAGTTCAGATTGAACAACTTCTGTTATTTTAACATATAGTTTTTTACCAAGCTCAATAATATGATCTTTTGGTTTAACATTTTTAAAATAAAATTCTTCCCATTCTTCAATTGTTTTTGGTGAACATTTTCTTATTGATTCAGATGTCGGTCCAACATTTCTTTTAAAGTTCAGTTGAAAACGATTCATAACACTATTCAAAATCCACTCTTTAGCCATTCTGATTTCCGATTAAATGAAGAAATTTATTTTTATACTTAAAGTTAATTGAGGTATCAACATTCGCAAGTTTCTCTTTGATAAGATGAGCATTTATAAATGTTTTATTCTGTAAATAAAGATAGCACAATAATCTGTTTTCTTCGTCATATTTTTGTTCATCATATTTCAAAAAAACTTTTTGACCTTTGGTCTTTGATATTAAATAATCCTTTGCTTGCCCATTAACTTCTTTTTTTTCTTTTACTCCTATAAGCCTAACTGTTAAATCATTAGTCAGCTTAACCAATTCTGGACTAATGACTTCTTTAACCGAAAAATATTCTTCTCTTTTGCTTCCATTCTTATCCAGCTTAGAACCAAATTGAAGTTTTTTAGGATCTATTTTTTTGTCAAAGCTGTGTGGGTCTTTAAACTGATAAGGTAAATTTTTTATTTCGTTCTCAAAATTGTAACTATGTTTTTCTTGTGAAATAAAAGTATAGTTGTTTTCATCAAAGAAATCTTTTTTATTAAGCGATAATTTATCTTTAATAATTGGAATAAATTCTGAATTTATTTCATAACCAACTGAATTTCTATTAAGATTTTTTGCTGCGAGTGAAGTTGTACCACTTCCAAGGAATGGGTCTAATACAGTATCTCCAACGAAAGAGAACATTTTTATCAATCTTTTTGGCAATTCTTCTGGAAACATTGCTAAGTGATTGTCTTGTCTTGCCCCACTAAAATTCCAATGACCTTGGAAATAGGTATTCCACTCATCTTTAGTCATTGCCGATAATTTTTTAAACTCTTTAGTCGGTTTTGGTGGGGTGCCAGGTTTTTTGAATAATAAAATAAATTCATAGTCAATCTTTAATATTCCATTTCGAGGATATGGAAACGAACCCATAACTGTTGCGCCGCCAGTTGTATTTGAAGTTGTTACTTTTTGCCAAATAATTGCGCCCATATAATCGAAGCCTTTGCTTTCGCAAAACTTAATTATTTCTGTTCTAATTGGAATAACTTTATAACGTCCATAATAAACTGCGCGTGCAAATTGATCCCCAATATTCACACAAAGTCGGCAACCTTTATGTAAAACACGAAAAGACTCATTCCAAACTAAATTCAGATTATTAATATAACTTTCATAACTTTCGTTAAAACCCAATTGATTTGTTGATCCATAATCTTTCAATTGCCAATAAGGTGGAGAAGTAATAATCAAATGAACTGACTCATCACTAAGTTCATTCATTTTACGGGAATCACCATTTATTATTAAATGAGTTGTTTTCATTTTTACTCAAAAATTTTTTAATCTTTCTTTCTTTTAAAATACCAAAACTTATCCCAAAAATCTTGAATTAAACTTGTGCAGGGTGTGCGACATAAAAATTACACCGTTTTAAGCTGCGGACCTGTATTCCCAAAAATCTTCCCAACGATGGCTCTGTAAAATACAACGTAAAGCAATCATACTGTTTGCCCCACTGACTGTCCAATGCATACCCGATTGTTTTAATCTCTGAGTCACAATGTGCAGAACATCGTAGACATTTTTAGTAGCACTAAGTGAGCAGGAGAT
>DYLN01000120.1 GCA_020722085.1 Melioribacter roseus | reverse complement strand
TTGAATTTTAACATTGCGAAAATTATAGGACAAGAAATTACTACTGAGTTTGGAAGAATTGATTTTGTGGAAAAGTATTTTATATATATTCTAAAACAATAAGCGGTAAAAAAAGAAATTGTTAACAAGGAAATAATTGATGAAATCAAAAAAGAGATTGAACGTCTAAAAAAATTATTGAATGAATAACCTCATAACTCCAAATCAACCTGCAGATAAAGTGTATTATCCAGACTGCCGTTAATTTCGTTGTAGCCGCTCCCGATTGTTCTTTCTTTCGGCTTATATAATTCCGAATATTTAATTGAAAGGGCTAGACCAAATTCAAACCTGTACTTTGCCAGAAGATACCACTTCATACCTTCTCCGTATAAAGGAGAATTAGTGATAATTCCGGCAGCGTCACTTTCAAATTCATAGACACGTGAATTGTATGAATCAGTCTTGAAAAATGCAGCACGCAAATACAACAAAAGCTGGGGAGCAGGATTCATTTTTATATCCTGATAAATAAGAAAGCCTTTTTCATCTTCTTTTGTTTTCTTAAATGAAAGGAAAACGGATTCCAATCTTGTTTTTAGAGAAATGAATTTATTGACAGAGTAAGTGAAATCAAATCTTAAATTCTGTTTCAACTGATTATCAATTATGTTTTCATCAGAAAACGGTTTCGTTACCTCTTTGTTTTCGTTCTTGTACTTGATGGTCAATGTAGTGTTAGAAAACGGATGAACATAATAATACAAAAGAAATTCATTGCCTGAAGCTGGAACCGGATTGTAAAAAGTTGCGTAAGGAAATTTGAATTGATCATAATAAAAATTAATTGTGCCTGCAATGGTTTTTAGTCTGAATCCGGTATAAAAACCGATTTCATTTTGGGTGCCGGTTCTTTCTCCTAATCCGTTTGAATAAATATTGATATAATTAGCCGGATAATTTCTAAATGAACTAACAAAGGCAAATTGCGGCGTTAGCGATATTTCGATGCTGTTGATACTTGCGACAGATATTTTATTGTACGAAAATTCACCCGATACCGAAATATATTTCCAGAAAGCGCTGTAACTTAAAGAGTAAAATTCAAACTCGTTCCCGGAACGTTCAAAAGCAGAATTGTTAGCGAACAAACTGCCAAATTTAGTTTTGTAATATAAAAAACCTGTATTCAGATTCGGCATAAAATTATAGCTTAATGAAATCCCGTAAGTCATTGTTTGAAGAGTTTTTTTTCTGCTTAGCTCACTTTGAGTTCTATGATATCCGTCAATTGGCGTGGAAGTAATAAGAGATGTAACGCTGTCAATTGATGCATCAATGCTGTGAGAAGAATAGAACGGAATTATTTTGAAGCTGCCGGCTGATAATTGAAACGAAGCCCCACGCATAAATTGATTCTCGTCTGTACTTGTGTATGCAGTAATTCCGCGGGAATTTCTATTAATTATATCGACTGCGTTTGTACTTTTAAAAAATCCGTAAGGACTCCATATCGCAAGTCCTTGTCCGAATTCAATTAAGTAATCGCCTAAAGTTATTTTGTCAAATATTCCTAAATTTTTTAATTCCAAATAGAATGAATAAAAATCGGTAAATGAATTTTCTCCGGCATCTTTTTCAGTCAATAAGCCTATTTTATATTGATCGCTTCGTTTAATTTGAAGACGCTGGTATGTTTTCAATTTTGAACCAGTAAATTTATTTTGCTGCACTCCTTGATTATCCTGTAAATCTACTATTCCTCTTGAGCGGAAATTTAATTTGGTATTTTGCCATGAAAATAGTTCCTCTGAAGTCTGCGGCTTGAACGGTTCATCGAAAGTAATGAAAGGAAGAATTTTGTCTATTGTTTCCCTGTCAATATTTTCAATCTTGTAAAGATCGTCAGCATTATGAAAAATTCCATTTGTTTTTCTGCCGGCAACAATTTTACTTGCTGTTTGATAATCGAGAAAAGGAATTTTTGTAATTTCATTTTCGTCTGCTGAATTTATCGGAACCGGGCTTTCTGAGAGTTGTTCAAGCAGGTCATATATTTGTGTATCTTCATTTTCCGAAGATACTTCTTCGATTAATTCGTTTACCGAATCATTTTGCAGTAAAGTATCGACCTGTGCGGACAGACAATTAGCGGTAAAAAGCAAAACCGACACTGTAAAAATTTTCTTCATACGAAAATTATTTATTGTCAAATCTTATTATTAAACCGGCTTGATGGGTCAAACCAAGATCATGATGTGTGAATAACGCATAATCGAATTCAAAAATTTTCAAGAATACCCCGATGCCGAAATTGTATGTCGATGGATAATTGTTAAAGCCCGAACGAAGTGCTAAATATTCAATAATTCTATATTCGATACCAAATCTTAAGCTTGGATCATAGTCAAGATCTTTTTGCAGCGCAAAGTAGGTATTTAACGGTTCGGCAGGTTTAAACATAACTCCAAACCATAATTCAGAAGGTATTTGATTTGATTCGCTGCCGAAAGTAGCTCTCGAAATATTTTTTGCTGAAAAACCTATTTGTATATTGTCGTTTAATTTTGCAATTCCGCCTAAGTCTAAACTGACAGAATAATCGCTTCCATATTTTTCTATTTTTAGATTATGATAGTTTGCAGTAATTCCGGCAGAAAAATTATCGAATAATTTTCTGCTGTAAGAAAGAGAAATTTTGTTTTCCTGGTATAAATTAAATCCAAAAAACATAAAGCCTGCCGAAAGCACTCCGAATTTTGCGGGCAAAGAAATTGCAGCAAAACCGGTTGCTAACTCTTTTACATCGAACGGAGAAGGCGAATAAAAAATTCCCGTTTCAAGTTTTGACAATTGGGCTAAGCCTGCCGGGTTATTAAAAATTGCAAATACGTCATCGGAAAGTGCAACATCGGCATGTGCAACGGCAATTTGTCTGGCGCCGGGTGCAATTTGGCAGAAACTTTCAGCCGTCAAATGAAATATAAAGATAACTATTATGCCAAATGATTTCATTGTCAAACCTTGCTGTGGTGAATTCTCATGGAATAATTGTTGTTTAATGTTATTCAAATAGATATTTTTAATCAAGAAAAATCTGAGTTGAATATGAAAAAAATTATATGCTTCTTTCTGCTGTTTCCGGTCTTTTCCCTTGCTCAGGAGCTTAATGCTGTAGTTGTGGTCAATTATGAAAAATTAGCGACTGAGGATAAAGAGAGACTTCAGAATTTTCAGCAGCAAGTTCAAGATTACCTGAACAATACAAAATTTACCGGACAAACATGGGAAGGGGATAAAATCGATTGTGCATTTAATATCTTTTTTACGGCTTCAGATGGACAAACTAAATATTCTGCACAGGTTGTTATCACAAGCCAGCGCCCCGTAGAAGGCACTCAAAAAAGCAGTTTGATGCTTAATATTCTGGATAATACATGGTCATTCAGGTACGAAAAAAATCAATCGATGTATTTTAACCAAACAGACTTCGATCCTTTGTTAAGTTTTCTTGATTATTATGCTTATATAATTATAGGCTTTGATATGGATTCATACTATCCGCTTGGCGGTACAGACTATTTTAGCAAAGCACTCGATATTACCGTGCGAGGTTCCTCAAGTGCATACTCCGACGGATGGCAGTTAAACAGTTCTTCGTTTAATAAAAGAGCTTTGGTTGAAAATCTCCTGAACGCCAAGTATCAACAGTTCAGACAGGATTTTTTTGATTATCATTATAATGGCCTTGATTTATTCAGCAATAAAGCCACTCGCCAGCAGGCAATTAACAACATAATAAAGTTAATTTCCAATCTTGCGGAAGTAAGAGACAAACTTGATATGCGGAGTGTTTTACTGAAAGTCTTTTTTGATGCTAAAGCGGGCGAGATTGTTGAATACTTAAAAAATTATCCTGATAAAAAGATTTTTGAAACACTTAAGAAAATTGATCCGCCGCATATATCTAAGTACGATGAAGCGCTCGGGCTGAATTGAAGCAGTCTACTTTTTACCGTTGATTTACTACATCGTATAATCGAAACGGTAGAAAAGGCAGTGAGTTTTCAAAAAGAGTATATTATTTACAGTACTGTATGGCTTCTTATTTCATTTTAAGCAGCAATATATGCTGATATGATACTATGATACAAATAAATTGGTATACAAATCTGCAATCAATCTTTACTCCTCAAGCTTCTGTTGTGATTTATAGTCCTAGTTTTTAAAAGTCTGCCCAGCATATCATGAAAAACAAGATAGACTGCAGCGCTGAAAATTATCATCAGTATTAATCCGCCCAAGACAACTTTTATTAGTGTCTGCCACAGGTTGTAAACAGTATTCATACCAAAGAAATAAGAACTAACAAGATAGTTAATCAAGATAATTAAAGCAGTTGTAATTAGAAGGATAATCAGCAGTCTTGAAACAATAGTTCTGCTGAAACGAATTTTTTTAACCTTAAAAAGATAATAGATAAGCGCACCGTTATTTATCCACCCAATAACAACCCATGTTACAGCTAGAGCCTTGATACCTGGAATTGTCTTTGAAAAAGAAAAAAGGATCGCCGTTTGAATGAGTATAAAAAATAAATTGATGGCGATTAAATTCTTTACGGCTTTTAATGAATAAAAAATATTTGCTAAAATAGGATTTAGTAAAAATGGAATCAGTCCAGCGGACATTATCTGCAAAGCAGATGATGTTTCAATGCTGTCGTGCATGGTAAAGTGTCCGTGCTGGTAAATTAGTTGTATTATGGGCTGCGGCAAAACGGAAAACAACAAAACAAAAAATAAAGACGTGACAACAGAAATGAGAATCCCTTTATTTGTTGCATTCATAAACTCAGCATTATTTCCAGCGTTGATGAATTTTGCCTGAACCGGCAGCAGGGAAGTGCTGATTGCAAAACTGAAAATTGTCAGCGGAAGTAAAATTATTTTAATCGCATATTGATAATGTGAAAAAGTTCCCGCAGTAAAAGTGTACGCGAAATATCTTTCTATTAAACCGGATAAACTGGGCATAAGTGAATTCCCGAACACTAACAAAACAACTGTTCCCCAGCTAAATAAATTGAATCTGCCTTTTGTAAGGTTTCCCCGAAGTGCATCTTCAATAGGGATAACTTTTCTTATCCTGTAGATTTGATAGACAAAAAACAGAATTCCGCCCATCAAAAATCCCAGCGGAAGAGATATAATACCGAAATATTTTGAAGTGAAGAGTAGAAAAACAATGGAACTGATGTTTAAAAAAATTACAAGCTTTCCCGGATTAGTAATATCACCTCTAAGCTGGAGGAGGGCGGAGAAGACACCGGCTGCTGCAAGAAACGCTGCCAGAATAAAAAGCAGGCGCGAAGTTTCAAGCACAATTTGTGCAGCTTCAGCAGATTTTGAAAATAAAATAGGAATCAACCAGCCGGTCAAAGGATAAAGAGCTATGGCTGCAATGAAAATAATAACGAATATTTTTATGCCGGTACTAAAAAGAGATTTGGAGAAAGTTTTCAGATCAACATCAGTAGAATAAGAAAGTGTTCCAGAAAGAATTGACGAGTTTGCCGCTATTGCAATATCGAACAGAAGCAGCGTGGTAAGATATGCATCTGTAATTACCGTTGCACCGAATTTTGATGCCATTAAAATTTCGCGTGCAAAACCGAGCAGACGACCCGTCAGTGCTAAAGCACTTAGTCCTATTAAACCTGGAATTAACTTTTTTAGCATATTCTTCGTGAAAAGTTATTTTATTTTTTTGCCTGCATATTTTAAGTAAACACTTTCTGTTTTTTTTATCATTGTTTTCAGACTAAACTTGTTCACTACCTTTTTATAACCGTTTTCGGTAAATCTTTTGCGCAATCCCTCATCTTCTATTAGACGAATTATTGCTTTAGAAAGAGAAACAGGGTCCTTTGGTGCCACGAGTATTCCTTCTTTTTCCGATTCAATAATTTCAGTAATTCCGTTAACATTTGTCGCAACTATCGGTTTTTTTGCCGCCATCGCCTCTAGTAAAACAAGCGGAAGTCCTTCCCATAACGACGGTAAAACAAAAATATCAATTTGCGCCAGTAATTTTGAAACATTGGGTTGATTTCCCAAAAATGAAAAGGAATTTTTTACGCCGACTTTGATTGCCAACGATTCTAAATTTCTGCGAAGTTCTCCATCGCCAATTAAAACAAATTTTACGTTAGGATAGCTTTTCAACACGGATTTAGAAGCTTCAATTAAATACTCATAACCTTTCTGAACATGAAGGCGACCGATTGAGCCGATAATCATTGAATTTTTTTCAGCCTTTAATTTGATCCCGGAATTGGAATTTTCATTGTAAGCAGAAAACTTTTCAACATCAATTCCGTTGTGGATCATAATTGCTTTTTCTTTTCTTACTACACCGGCATTAATTCCCATATCGAAATCATTTTGCGCCACGCAGATAGTGCAGTCTGTGAATCTTAATAAAAATTTGTCGATTGCCCGGTAAATTATTTTCGGGAAATGTCTTTCAAAGCTGAGATAGTGGATTCCGTGGTAAGTATGAATGACGGCACCGTTGAAATTAAAAATCGAAGCAAGCCGTCCGTAGAAACCTGCAGTTCCTCCGTGAGTGTGCAAAATATCCGGCGATACCTTATTCAAAAGCCGGTAAGTTTTAATTAGTGCGAAAACATTTGGGCGGTTTGAAATCTTAATCGGGTGTACTTTGACGTTGATCTTTTTCAGTTCGTCAACAAGATATCCTTCGGGTTCGCAGGCTACCTCAACCTCAAATTCCGATTTATCTAATTTTTGCGCAAGCCAGAGAAGATGCTGCTGACCTCCGCCCATTTTTGCTTCGTCAATTAACAACAATATTTTATAGGGCGGTGGATTCAATTTAATTTTCCCGATAATTTCAAATACATTTTTAAAAACATCTGCTGAAATTTCGATTTATGTTTTTTGTAATACAACAGCTGGCTTTCGCGGTATTCCGCATAAGAAATTCCCTGTTTGGTCCGCCAAAACTCCCCCCGCGTAGATGAATAAGAGAAGATTCCGGAAAATATAAAACCTTCTTTCCCAATCTAATGGCTCTTGTACAGAGGTCTTTATCTTCATAATACATAAAAAAAGATTCGTCGAATCCGTTTAATTCCTCGAACAATTCTTTTTGAATAAACAAAGCGGCACCGGTAACCCATTGCATTTCTTCTTTTTTCGAGAATCTTTTGGTAATATAATTTATTGCAAGTTTATTTTTTTTGTCAACCGCCGAATAAAGAAGTTTATCGAACAACTCTACGAATATTGAAGGCAGCTTTCCGCATGATAATTGGAGCGTTTCATCTGTATTGAGAATTTTCGGACCGATAATTCCGATCGACGAATCATTCTGGAATTTTTTCTCTATCTTTTCTATAAATTCTGAGGTAATTATTACATCGTTATTAAGGAAAAGTAAAATGTCACCTGAAGATTTTTGAACAGCTAAATTATTAGCCGCACCGAATCCTAAATTTTTTTTGGAGTGTATTAATATCAAACCCGGGAATTCTTTTGTGAATTCTATAGCATTGACTTCGGTAGAATTATTATCGACCAGAATTATTTCAAAATTGTTTTTGTGGTATTTTAAGAATGACTCTATTGCATTTTTTGTTAAATGGCTGTTGTTATGTTGAATAATAATTACTGAAACCATATTTATAATTTACAGACACGAATTCCACGAATTTCACTAACTCAATTAAAAACTTAAACGTGGTGTATACTTATTCGTGTAATTAGTGCAATTAGTGTCTCTCTATTAAAGTGAATTTGATTTTACTATAATAAATAAAAAATGTATTTAAATTATACCGAATAAATTTTTTATATATGATAGCAAACAAAAAATCTCTTTATTTAATTAAACTCTGGCTTGATTTAGTGCTTCTTAATGCGGCTTTTCTTTTTGCGGCATGGTTAGCTCAGCCATCCTATATTCTTTACCAAAGACCGTACATGTTTATACTTATGTTAGGACTTAACATTTTGTGGTACTTCACGGCAAAAGCAACAGACTTTTACAATAATTTTAATCATGGAGGATTTTCATTTAAAGCCAGACTTATTTTCAAGAATACATTGATTCAAATTATCGCGGCGATTTTCTTCATTTTTGCCACAAAAGAAGATTTGTTCACCCGAAATTTTATTGTGATGTATTTTCTGTCCCTGGATTTTTTTGTTTATCTGAGAATAACTTTTTTTGATTTAATCCAAAGAAAATTATACGAGTCCGGGAAATATGTTAGGAATTTAATAGTTGTTGGTGCAAATAATATCGGCATGGAATTCGTAAAGCTGATTGAAACAAATCCAAACTTCGGTTACAATTTTATTGGCTTTATCGATGATGCTGAGTTCTCCGATGCAAAGACGGTCGGTACAATTACCGAGCTGGGTACTTTTTTGGAAAATCAAAAAATAGATGAGGCAGTTATTGCTGTTGCTAATATGGATTCCCATAAACTTAGCAGTATAATCAATATCTGCAATAAGAATGCTCTGCGAATACATATTATACCGGATTATTTTCAATTCCTTTCCCAAAAATTTTCTATGAGTACGATTGGGAATTTTCCGATTATAACCGTCCGTGACGAACCGCTGGCAGAAATTCAATGGCGTTTCGTAAAACGATTATTCGATATTTTTTTCTCGGTTATAGTATCATTATTTGTATTGAGCTGGTTAATTCCGTTGATAGCAATTGTAATCAAATTGACTTCTAAAGGACCGGTCTTTTTTATACAGGAACGAATAGGTCTAAGAAATGAAAAGTTCAGGTGTTATAAATTTCGCTCAATGTATCATGAGCAGAAATTTACCGGTAATGAATTTACGCCGACAGAGGAGAATGATTCCCGCGTTACTGAAATCGGGAAATTTTTACGGAGAACGAATCTTGATGAAATACCACAATTCTGGAATGTACTCAAAGGCGAAATGTCGATTGTAGGTCCGCGTCCGCACCCGCTTGCTTTTAATCAAGAATACCTTCAATATTTTGAAGCGATAAAACTACGCAGTCTTGTTAAGCCTGGACTTACTGGCTGGGCACAGATTCACGGTCTGCGCGGTGATTTGACTGATGAAAATGAAAATAGGAAAAGAATAGTAGAAAGAATTAAATATGATATTTGGTACATCGAGAATTGGAGCCTTTGGCTGGATATCGAAATTATTTTTACAACGGTCTGGCAGATGATAAGCGGGAAGACGAAAGGGTATTGAGGATTGCA
>DYLN01000285.1 GCA_020722085.1 Melioribacter roseus | reverse complement strand
AAGGCTTTGAATGCTGCAGGAAAAGGTGTAAGAAAGATCGCTCAAGTAGTAGAAGCTGAAGCTGGCAAACCTAAAGCTGTAGCAGTAACTCCAGAAGGCATGATGCTTGATGCTGCTAAAGTAGTCGAAACTGAGGTTAACCCTCTTACCGAAGCTGCCAAATTACAAGAAGGTGCTGCTGTAGAAGGCAGAGCTGCCGCTCAAGGTGCTCAAGCAGCTGAAGAAGCAGAAGCTGTTGCGGCAAGGTCTTATAGAGAACTAGAAATGTCATTAAGTTCCTTACAAAATTCTGAGGATTTAAAAGAACTTGAAGAAACCGTATCTCAGTTAATGAACCATGCAAAACGCTCGGAACAAGGGCTTTTGAAAAACGCTGAAATGTCAGTCAGTGAATATTTTGAACTCGAACAAGAGGCAAAAGCTTTATATGACGAATTTAGAAATACATCAGCCGATCTATCAAAAATCTCAAAAAATACAGGAATAAGTGAATCTATCATTTCTCAAATTAAAAAACACTTATTCTTTATACGCCATGAATTGGAACAAGGAACTATGCAATTTGATCCCGATATAGATATCGCACGCGCTTGGAAACGCTTAATTCACGGTGACTTTTTTCAGTCAGATTTACAATTATTATTACACGAATTTACTGAAATAACTATAATAAAAGAAATAATGAAAGGCGAGGAAGTAAATGCAAGATTAATACATGATTTAGCAAATAAAATACATAACTGGCAAGATATCCTTTAAATTAAAATAGGAACTATAATGGCATTATCAATAACAATGAAAAAAAAATTACAGGAAGATTTTTTTGTTCTGTATGAGGTTATAGATTACTTACATAATAATCCGTTTTATATAGGTATTGATCTACAAAACAAAAAAATACATTATTATAAATCTAATAACTCTGATTATACTAAACCAGATGCAAGCATTACATACCTAGACCCTAATAAAAAAATGGAGGCATTGCCAAATGTTTGTCGTAGCACCTCTAATTGGATTATTGCTCAAATGTATAAAGCCACAATAAACAACGACTTCCCAATGATTTTAAATTACGCTTCCTTGTAATATAAAATCACCTTAAAGATGGCTAAGATTTTACAATAAGCAACCCTTCGGACTTTAGCAAGATCTTATACAGATTGGTCGCGATTTTGCCACACAGATGCAAAACATGTCCCATGAAGAACGGGTGGAATTTATTGCGGAAGTCGTGGCTGAGATTGCTCTTACCAAATCTTCTACAAAATTCTGGCTCGCTGCGACAGGCAAGGCTTTGAATGCTGCAGGAAAAGGTGTAAGAAAAATCGCTCAAGTAGTGGAAGCTGAAACAGTAGGTAAACCAAAAGCTGTTGCCGTAACTCCTGAAGGTGTAATGCTTGATACTGCTGAAG
>DYLN01000014.1 GCA_020722085.1 Melioribacter roseus | reverse complement strand
CTTTCATCTTGGATAGATAGAATTTCAATCGGCGTACTTGTTTATCAAATCACTCACCTCCCCGGTAAATTTCCTTCATTTCATTTTCATTTGGATTACGATCCGAAACTGAGCTTGCTGAAATAAGCGTAAATTCGCTTATGGGTTCAACTAATTGCCTTTACTAAAATTCGTTGGGTAATTTATATTTAAAATGTACTTATGACAATCTATCGTATCATCAAAAAGAAAGGTGGCAGTTATGAAATTTCAGGCACTTTCAAAATATATTAATGAAATTTATGCCGTTATGAGAATTGTTGTCGGTATTCTGTTCATAAGTCATGGAATTCAAAAAGCCAACGCTATGCTCACAGGTGCTATGCCAACAGATAATTTTCTTCTTCTATTTGCCGCTGTAATTGAAACAATAGCAGGATTGATGATAATTATAGGATGGCAAACCAACTGGGCAGCATTTATCTCAAGTGGAGAAATGGCTGTTGCCTATTTTACACAACATGCAACACGCGGATTTTTCCCTATCAATAACGGAGGAGAACTTGCCGTTTTCTATTGTTTTACGTTTTTGTTCATGGCAGCACACGGAGCCGGCATTTGGAGTCTTGATAATGCCCGCAAAAAAAAGGCGGCTGTTAATTTTGATTAAAATGGCTTACGATTTCTCTTCCCAAACCTGGGCAAGTGTTACAATCATTTTAACAGCCATTTCCATATCCTGAACTGCTACATATTCTGTATAAGCATGAAAATTATGACCGCCGGCAAAAAGATTTGGCGTAGGTAGACCCATGTAACTTAATCTTGATCCGTCAGTGCCACCGCGGATAGAAGATTTAATCGGTTTTATATTTAGTCTGTTCAGAGCTTCAATTGCATAAGCTTCTACCTGAGGATGCTGATCTAAAACATATTTCATATTTCTGTATTGTTCTATTATCTCAAATTCAAATGAAGAGCCCGGGTAATCTTTTACGGCTTTATCAACCAAATTTTTAAGGAAATTTTCATACTCTTTTAATTTTTCTGCTTCAAAATCTCTGATAATAAATTTAACTGTTGTCAATGTTTCATTTCCTTCCAATGAAACAGGATGAACATACCCTTCGCGCTTTTCAGTTGTTTCGGGAGATAATTTATCTTTAGGAAGCATTTCAATAAAGTGTGCAGCAATTTTCATTGCATTTACCATCTTACCCTTTGCGTAACCCGGATGAACATTCTTCCCGTGAAATTTTACAACAACTGCATCCGCACTAAAAGTCTCCGTTTCTACTTCTCCAAGTGATGAACCATCTATTGTGTAGGCATATTTTGCACCAAACTTCTGCACGTCAAATTTTTCGGTTCCTCTGCCGACTTCTTCATCGGGTGTAAAACAAATCCTTATTGTGCCGTGTTTTACTTCCGGATGTTTCATCAAATAATTTACCGCATCCATAATCTCCGCTACACCAGCTTTATCATCAGCTCCTAAAAGAGTTGTACCGTCCGTAGTTATAATGTCGAAACCAATCATGTCTTTAAGCTCAGGGTTGCCCGCAGCATCAATAACTTTTGATTTGTCTCTGGGAAGAACAATATCCCCGCCCTGATAATTCTTGTGAATAACCGGATTTACGCCAGCGCCGGTTACTGCCGGTGAAGTATCAACATGAGCAATAAATCCGATGACAGGAACATTCTTTTTATCTGAGTTTGAAGGAAGTGTTGCCATAACATAACCATATTGATCCATTTCGGCATCTTTCAAACCAATTTCCTTTAATTCTTCGGTTAATACTCTAGAAAGCTCAAGCTGCTTTGGGTCGCTGGGGAAAGTTGGTGAATCCTCAAGAGATGTTGTATGATATTTAACATATTTTAGGAAACGGTCTACACAAGTAAATCTGTAATTGGAATCAAACATAATTCCCTCGTTTAATTAAGTGAATGTATAATCTTCTTAAGAATAATATGGAAATAGGTTCTTAAATTCAATTAATTCATTTCTACAGTCTGATAAATATTCTTTAATTTTATTTTGCAAAAAAATAATCACTCACAAGACTAAAGTATATGAACACTGTTGAACTTATCCGCAAAAAAAGAGAAGCCGAAAAACTCTCATACGAAGAAATTGATTTTCTAGTCTCGGGCTATACCAAAGGAAAAATTCCCGATTATCAATTCTCCGCCTTTTTAATGGCAGCTTTTATTAACGGATTGGATAAACAGGAAACCTCTGCTTTAACAAAAGCGATGCTCTACAGCGGAAAGGTTTTAAGTCTTTCGGAAATTCCAGGATTAAAAGTTGACAAGCATTCTACAGGGGGTGTAGGCGATAAAACATCTTTGATCTTAGCTCCGATTGCTGCTGCAGCAGGAGTAAAAGTGCCGATGATAAGCGGTCGTGGATTGGGTCACACCGGCGGAACTTTAGATAAGCTTGAAGCTGTTCCGGGATTCAGAACTAATCTTAACCTGCGCGAATACAAATCGGTTCTTAAAAAATGCGGTGCGGTCTTAATCGGACAGACAAAAGATATCGCACCGGCAGACAAATTAATCTACGCTTTGCGGGATGTAACTGCAACTGTAGAATCAATTCCGTTAATTACTGCAAGCATAATGAGCAAAAAACTCGCTGAAGGAATTGACGCTTTGGTGCTTGATGTAAAAACCGGCTCAGGTGCATTCATGAAAAAATTTTCCGACGCAAAGGAATTAGCAGGCTCGCTAATTAACACTGCCGTTTCATTCAACAAAAAAGTAATTGCATTTATTACCGATATGAGTCAACCTCTCGGGAACTACATCGGCAACTGGCTCGAGGTGTATGAATCGATAAAAGTATTGCAGGGCGAAAAAGTAGAAGACCTTCTCGAATTAACTCTCAATTTATCCGGAGCAATGATTTTTCTCGGCAACAAAGCCGGCTCGCTCAAAGAAGGAATTGAAATCTCAGAAGAAATGATTAAAAGCGGAAAAGCATTTGATAAGTTTTTGCAGATTGCAAAACTGCAGGGCAGCAATGTTTCTTTTCTTAAAAAGCCTGATAAATATCCTAAACCGAAATACAGCGAAGTTATTACTGCTGAAAGAAACGGCTATTTATTCGAAGTAAACAATTATGAAATTGGAATTGCTTCTGTTGAATTGGGTGCGGGACGTTTTACAAAAACAGATAAGATAGATCCGAAAGCGGGAATAATTTTTTATCCGAAGATCGGCGACAAATTAAATAAAGGCGATAAAATTGCCGAAATATTTACCGACAAAAAAGGAAAGCTCGAAGAAGTTAAAAAACGCATTACTCATGCGGTTAAATTATCTGCAGCTAAGCCCGAAAAACCAAAATTAATTAAAGCGGTTAAGATGGTAGTATGACTTCCTTTTACTTCGATTTACTCAAGCTCTTGACTTTTTTACATAACAACTTGAGTATATTATTTCACAAGAAAGGTCTCTTGGAAAAAATTCACAGCAAAAAACTGTTTGGTACATGAATCGTTTTATAACAAAATCATATCACCTTTTTTTCTGGACAGTAATTTTCTCAATTGCAATGGGACTATTAGAAGCAATTGTTGTTGTGTACATAAGAGCACTTTACTATCCTGACGGTTTTCATTTTCCTCTGGCTATGTTTCCCGAAAACTTGTTCTCAATTGAATTGATAAGAGAGGCTTCTACAATTGTCATGCTCATTTCGATTGGTATTATTGCCGGCAAAAATTCTCTCCAAAGATTTGCCTATTTTCTTTTCTGCTTCGGCGTGTGGGATATTTTTTATTATACAGGACTAAAACTTTTTTTAAACTGGCCCCCATCATTTCTTACGTGGGATGTTTTATTCCTGATCCCCGTTACATGGCTTGGACCAGTTCTTGCACCTGTAATTAATTCAATAACAATGATTCTTTTTGCTGTTATCTTAGTCTATTTTCAGGAAAGCAGTTATCAAATAAAAATAAAAAAATATGATTGGATAATGTTTATCGGCGGTGCTTTTATAATTTTTTGTACTTACATCTGGGATTTTATGGTTATTATTATTGACGGAGGATTCTTACCAAACTTCTTTTCGCTTGCAAAGAACGAGCGTTTTTTGAAAATTATTTCAAATTATAAACCGGAATTTTTTAATTGGTATCTTTTTTCTCTTGGTGAAATTTTAATACTCACTGCCATCGGTTCTATTTTAAAACGAACAATATCTAAAACACAAGTTGAACAGTTCTGATATGTTTAGAATTGCGTTATCTTCTTTTATATCTTTTAGGTAAATTTTATTACGATTAAATAGGTGGAGGAAATATGTTATTTATCATTGCATTAATTATTGTGCTTGTTTCTTTTTTTGTTTACAGGGATTCCAGAAGAAAAGGAAGATTCCCTGAAGCCAGATTTTCATTAATCGGCATCGTGGCTGGCGGAGTTGTTGCGCTTATCCAGTTTTTTACTGTGATTCCAGCAGGAAATGTAGGTGTAGTAGATTTTCTGGGAATGGTGAGTGATAACACCTTGAAGTCGGGCGTTAATTTTGTAAACCCTATGGCAAATGTTGTTAAATTTAGCATCAAAACACAGGAAATTAAGGAAGTAATGACGGTGCCGTCAAAAGAAGGTTTGAGTATACAACTTGAGATAAGTCTGCTCTACAGCCTCGATCCGGAAAATGCTTCAAAGATTTATAAAACGGTGGGAGAAAATTATGGTGAAATAATATTGACCCCACAGTTCCGTTCTGTCGTAAGGGGAATAACAGCAAGATATGAAGCGAAAGCCCTATATACTGCTTCGCGTGAGCAGCTTGCACATGAAATGAAAGACGAATTGGAAAAACTCGTAGGACCAAGAGGAATTTTAATTGAATCTGCACCGCTGCGCCAGATTATTCTGCCCGAAGGTTTAACTGCTTCAATCGAAGAAAAATTGAAAGCAGAACAGGAAAGTCAAAGAATGGAATTTGTTTTGAAAAAAGAAACTCAGGAAGCAGACCGCAAAAGAATTGAAGCAAAAGGCATCGCCGATTTTCAGGATATTGTTTCTAAAGGTATAAGCGAGCAGCTCTTAAAATGGAAAGGAATTGAAGCGACAGAAAAACTTGCAAGTTCACAGAATTCCAAAATAATTGTGATTGGTTCCGGCAAAGAAGGACTGCCAATTATCCTTGGTAATTAATAATTTTGAATACTGGTTTTTATCAAATACAGCAGCAAGAAAAAAATTATGGCTTTACCCAAAAAAATAAAATTACACAAACAAGAGTATCTCGAAATATTTTGGGATGACGGTAAAATTCATAAATATCCGTTAAAGTTTTTGAGAGATGAATCTCCCGACGCAGGCAATAAGGGCGAAACAATTCTATGGAAACATTATGATCCCCCGCCAGCCGGCGCTGATAAAGCCGGTAAATACGAAATCGAAAAAATTGAACAAGTCGGAAATTATGCAATACAGATAAAATGGAAAGACGGACACGACCATGGAATTTATTCGTGGGATCTATTGCTTCGGTTAGGCGAATATCTTGATGTGAAAGGAAATCTGCATCAGGATTTTGAGCATCATCATTAAAAAAGTTTATGGGCAGCAGGCTGCATAACTAAATTTTTATTTTTTACCGCAAGCACGCCAAGTTTTTACTAACTCACCTTACGCAATGGTAGTTATTTAATAGCGCCGACATTTATGTCGGGAACCAAATTAAGACAAAATTTCGGGCTTTAGCACCATTTTTCGTAATTAATGTGGCTAAAGCCGTCTTTTGGGTGTTCATTAATCCACGAGCTAAAGCTCGTGGCAATTCCAATTAACATTCTGCGTAATGTGAATTACTAATTTTTTATTTCTCTTCGCGTTCTTGCGGTTTACCTATATGCAAATTACACAGCTTTTCTTTCACAATAACTTATTAATGTGAGCTTCATAGACCGATTTTGAAGTCAAGCCTTGATAACCCGCAACTATCTTGCCTGTTTTGTCTACAATAAAGGTAGTGGGAATTGCCTCAATACCGCCGTAAGCGCGGTAAACATTTGTATTGCCGTAAACAATTGGATAATTTATTCCATATTCTTTCATAAAAGGAACGACCTGATCTTTAGTATCCTGATCAACAGAAACGCCGACAATTTCTAACCCCTTTTTGCCGAACTTTTTCTTTAAGTCAACCAAATCGGGAATTCCTTTCCGGCACGGCGGGCACCAGGTAGCCCAGAAATCTATTATTACAACTTTTCCTTTTAAGTCGGAAAGTTTAAGAGTTTTACCGTCGGTAGTCGGCAGCATAAAGTCCGGCGCTAAAACAGTTTTTTGCTGTACATCAGCGGGGACATAATTCGGCGGATAAGGACCTTGCTGAGGTTCGGAATTTGTATTATTAAAAATAAAGAGAAGCACAACCAGCCCGATGAAAATGCCAGTATAGATATAACCTCTCTGTTTTTTTGTCAAACCAGTTTTCTGCTCTATTTTACCTGCATTATTCCTATTATTTTTTTGAGCCATTTTTATTCCTGCTTTCTTATTGAGATAATCAGTTAACTTTTTTCGCTTTCAATATATAATTTATTTAATTCTTCGACAAAGGTATTTATTTCCGCCTCCGAAAAATTCTTTTCTTTGGCAGCATTTTCAAGTGTGCCCCAAATAGGCTCGCCGCATACTAAACATCTAATTCCCTTTTCCATTAAATAAGTTACAGAAGACGGAAGTTGTGCAACCAAATCTTCGATCTCAATTTCCTTTGTTATTACTTTTTTCATCTTCAACTTTTTTTGATTTTTTATTAAAGCCTGGGAATGCTAAAACCGCACCGACAACTGCACCATATAAAGTGGCTATGTATGGGTTGCCGGAGATCGGGCATTGACCGTTATAACATCCTATAAAATAATAATACGCATAACCTATTGCAGCTCCGGCTGCAACCGGCAAAATTCTTTTTGCAAAAAAAATTTTATCTAATTTCATACGGTTTTAATTTCCTGAGTAATTGCCTCTTTAACTTTTTGAAGAAACATTTGTTCCGGCGCTGCTCCTTCAAGATAAGTTGTTTCGTTTATAACTGTTCTCGGCACGCCGCGCACGTTATATTTTTGTGACAGATAAGGAAATTCGGTCGCTTCTACCATATCACTTTTTATTTTGCTGTTAACAAATGCAAATTTATGTGCTGCCAAAACTGCTGTGGGACAATACGGACATGTAGGCGTAACAAATACCTGCATGTGCACTTCGGAATCAATTTTTTTTACTTCATCTTCTACAGCTTTTGGCAAGCCGGAATTTCCGGTGCCGAGCATTTTAATATCTTCAAGCAAAGAAGAAAACTCATAACCGCTGGGAATACCGTAAAATTTTATTCCGTAATCGGTATCGTTTTCATCTAAAATAACTGTCGCCGGTATTTTATCAATCCCATATTTTTCCGCTTCTGTTTTATCTATCACAAAGTTTTTAACTTCTAAAGAAAGTTTGTCAGAAATTTCAACTAATTCACTTAAGATTTGCTTTGTTTCTTTACAATATTGGCATTCCAATTCCTGATGAAAAAATATCAGCTTGACATTTTTCTTAAGCACCGAAAGTATTTTGCTGAGTTCGCTTTTCAACTGTTCGTCAATAAACATTTCTGCCTCAAATTTATTAATTCTTGTTATGTTTGATGTTCTTTTTACAATAAAGATTCATGAGTTTCTTGCTCTTCAATGTCTCTTTTGATAGGTTTGAATGAAGAAAATTTAACTATTTCGGAGAAAAAATGCCTGAATATGAAAAACATCTTTATATGATTGTATTCCCGATTAATGCGCTTGTTGCTTCACAGTTAGATCCTGAAAAATTCGGTGAACATTATACCCTCGGCAGTGCAAAACATTTCAGCGGAAAGGTGATTTTTGCGGAATTAAATATCAATTTTAGAAATCCATATTTTGAAATTGACGAGTATTTAAAACTGACAGTCCCCCACGAAGATGGTCTACCCAAAAAGACAAAATTTATCTGTTCTTATAATGTACTGGAACATGTTGACTTGAAGGCAATCGAAAAACTTTTTCTCGTTACAACTAACGGTAAAGTTTTGCCGATCGAACCGGCAGAATATACTGCATATAATCAGCCCGGTTTAATTAGAATTTATCAGGAAGTTTCACCACTTGAAACACTCGTTGCATCAACAAAAGACCAGCGTGAATTCGGAAAATTTATTACAAGTCAAAAAGCAAAAGGAGCGCCGAAAATCTGCTTTACGCAAATTGAGTTTGACATCGAAAAATTTCTTGAATCAAACAAAAACAAAGAGATATTTAACATCGAACTCCCTGCAGTTAATCCTTACAGGTTTTATGACTGTATTATGATCTTGAAAAAGCATCCTGAAAAATTGACCAAAACAATTAGTCTCGGCAGTTTGTTGAGGGATATTTCCTACAAATTTCTGCGCCACGGTTTTTGGTTCGCAGCCGGCGATGAACTGAAATTCTTCCCAATGCCTTCGGAAACCGACCTTGAAAACAAATATTTCTATTGGTGGAAGTTTGTTAGGTAACGATTCTTGAGCCCTCTAAGTATGTACTTTGAGGGCTTTTTCTCAATTCAAGGTTGGCTGTTATGAATGTGTTTTTATCTTTTACCTGTTCCCCACTTTAAAACTTCAATTTTAACTTCTGCAAGTCCGTCTTTTACCATTCCTAATTTCACTGCTGCGCCGTAAGAAAGATCAATTATTCTGTTAGGATTGTACGGCATCCTATCGTTTACAATCAAATCAATGCTTTTAAGGTTTGACAAATTTGTTACTCTTAATTTTGTACCCATTGGATATTCGGGATGGGCAGCCGACAAACCATACATATTATAAACTTCGCCGCTGTATGTTACGCGTCCGTTAAATTCATCTGCATAATAAGATGCAATGCCGGTTACGCTTATAAGATTAGGCGGATTGCGATAATTTTCATCTTTGCTTTCTTTGTTTTCATTTTCGTGGGCTTCTCCGCTGCGTGCGGTAAATTTCGGTGCGGGTACACACGAATAAATAAAAATGGATATAAAACAGAGTGCTAAGATATACTTAAACTTAGTGTAGCTTAGCTTCCAACCTTTGGAGAATGGGAAATGGTTGATAAAAAATGTAAAGTTTTCTTTCATACAGTTATTCGGCAATTCAATCTTCTTCAAAATAAAGAACACTAAAATTTCAACTAACAGAAGAAAGTATATTACAAAATACAAAAGGGAGCTTACAGTTGCTCCCTTTTATTTATAGATTACCACCAGCCAGGGTACTCTATAAAAGCTGCTGCAAAAAATAAAAATTTTCGACCTTATATGCAGTACTGCCCGTTATTGCAATTTTACCTGCCGTCTGTGCAAAAAATATTCCCTCTTTTAATTTTTATTTCATAAATAATCCCGCCGTGTGCATGTTTTTTCATTAAAAATTTTTATTAGTTAGAAAAAATTTTTAGCTTGTACGGGCATTTTTGAAACTATACCTCGCATGCCCTCCATATTACAACGGAAAGGAATAAATTGAAGAGGAAAAACAGCGGACCTGCTTACAAAGCAAAACTAATACTCGAAGATAAAAATATTTTTGAAGGTGAGTTGTTCGGTTACCATAAATCTGTTGCCGGCGAAGTCGTTTTTAATACGGGAATGGTTGGTTATCCGGAAACACTAACTGACCCGTCGTACAAAGGACAGATTCTCGTTTTAACTTACCCCCTTATCGGAAATTACGGCATTCCCCCTTTCAACGAAACGGATGATCTTCCCGAAAATTTTGAATCAGAAAAAATCCAGATCGAGGCTTTGGTTGTTTCAGAAAATTCTCTCGTGTTCAGCCATTGGAATGCTTTTGAGAGTCTTTCAAACTGGTTAAACAAATTTAAGGTTCCGGGTTTAAGCAGGGTTGATACACGAAGACTAACTAAGCTTTTGCGTGAGCGCGGTACAATGCTGGGAAAAATTCAGATTGAAAATGAATTTGTAGAGTTTTACAATCCCGATATTGACAATCTTATTGCAAAAGTTACTATCCCCCAGCCGGAAACATACGGTACCGGGAAAAGAAAAATAATGCTTGTCGACTGCGGATGCAAAAGAAGTATCATATCAAATTTGCTTCAAAGAGATGTCCGGGTAGCGCGTGTACCTTATGATTATGATTTTGAAAAAGAAGATTATGACGGCGTCGTACTATCAAACGGTCCAGGCAATCCTGCCGTCTATAAGAAGCTTGTGAAATCGACCAAAACTCTGCTTCAAAAACAAGTTCCGGTACTCGGCATTTGCATGGGGCATCAAATACTTGCACTTGCTGCCGGTGCAAAAACATTCAAATTAAAATATGGTCATCGGGGACAAAACCAGCCCGTTAAAGAAACAAGCAGTAGTAAATGTTATGTTACTTCTCAAAATCACAGCTTTGCAGTCAATTCTAAAAAATTACCCGGCGGCTGGGACGTCTGGTTCCAAAATTTAAATGACGGCACAAACGAAGGACTCCGTCACAAAAAACTGCCATTCAAAAGCGTTCAGTTTCACCCTGAAGCTGCACCCGGTCCAGTCGATACTTCGTTTATATTTGATGAGTTTTTGAAGGATGTCAAGTGAATAAAAAAATTAAAAAAGCTTTAATTATTGGAAGCTCTGCACTAAAAATTGGTGAAGCCGGCGAATTCGATTACTCCGGCTCGCAGGCAATAAAGGCATTAAAAGAAGAAGGTATCTACACAATATTAATTAATCCCAACATCGCTACAATCCAAACTTCTGACTACTTAGCCGATAAAGTTTATCTTCTGCCAATCACAACGCATTTCGTCGAAAAAATAATTCAAAAAGAAAAGCCAGACGGAATTTTGTTGGGATTCGGCGGTCAAACCGCACTAAACTGCGGACTTGCACTTCAACGGGAAGGAATTCTTGAGAAATACAACATTCAGGTTCTCGGAACACAGATAGACGCAATTGAAAACACAGAAGACAGACAAAAGTTCTGTGAAAAATTGAGTGAGATCGATGTAAAATTTCCAAAAAGCAAAGCGGTCAACAAGGTAGAAGATGCCGTTGAATATGCGGCTAAAATCGGCTATCCTGTTATTGTAAGAATAGCTTTTGCACTCGGAGGATTAGGATCAGGGATATGCCGGAATTCCCGCGAATTAAAAAAACTTGCTTCAAAAGCTCTTTCATATTCGTCACAAATTTTAGTTGAAGAATACCTTGAAGGCTGGAAAGAAATTGAGTACGAAGTTGTAAGAGACAAATACGATAACTGCATTACCGTATGCAATATGGAAAACGTGGACCCGATGGGAATTCATACGGGTGAAAGTATTGTTGTTGCACCAAGTCAAACATTAACAAATAACGAATATCATAAACTGCGGCAGCTTGCAATCAAAACAATTCGTCATCTTGGAATTGTTGGTGAGTGCAATATTCAATATGCCCTCGATCCTAATTCTGAAGATTACCGGGTGATTGAAGTAAACGCAAGACTCTCCCGCAGTTCTGCTCTTGCTTCCAAAGCCACAGGCTATCCGCTTGCTTTTGTTGCTGCCAAGTTGGCTCTTGGATACGGACTGCACGAAATTCAGAATTCAATAACAAAAACAACAACGGCTTTTTTTGAGCCTGCGCTGGATTATATTGTTATAAAAGTTCCACGATGGGACCTAAAAAAATTCCGTCTTGTAAAAAGAAAAATTGGCTCGTCCATGAAGTCGGTGGGCGAAGTAATGGCAATCGGCAGAAAGTTTGAAGAAGCATTTCAAAAAGCAATGAGAATGCTCGATATCAGCATGGACGGGATTACTGCCAGCAGAACGAAAATCGAATTTGATAATCTTGAAACGGCTTTAAAAGAACCGACCGAAGAAAGAATCTTCGCAGTTGTACATGCATTCAAATCCGGATACTCTGTTGAACAAATCCACAGTCTAACAAATATTAACAAATGGTTTTTGTATAAAATCCAAAATATTATCAATATCGAAAAAGAAATTTCAAACACATCAATAAAAAAATTCCCGAAGGAACTTCTTCTCAAAGCAAAACAAGCAGGATTTTCAGACAGGCAAATTGCAAACATTATAAATGTGGATGCACACGACATTTTCCTTCTCAGAAACAGATACAAAATAAAACCATTTATAGAACATATTGATACACTTGCTGCCGAATACCCCGCAAAAACAAATTATCTGTATCTTACTTACAACGCTTCGCAAAACGACTCCGAACTTGACTTGAAAAAATCGGCTGTCGTTCTCGGTTCGGGCCCTTATAGAATTGGCAGCTCTGTTGAATTTGACTGGTGTTGTGTTGTTACCGGCAAGACCTTGCGTGAACTTGGTTACAAAACAGTTATGATCAACTGCAACCCGGAAACAGTCAGCACAGACTATGATGAATCCGACGCTCTTTTCTTCGAAGAGTTAACTATAGAAACTATTTATGAAATCTACCGGGCAATAAAACCGATCGGTGTTATAGTATCGATGGGAGGACAAACTCCAAACAACATTGCCATGAAGCTTAATAATGTTGGAGTCAAAATCTTAGGCACCGCTCCTCAATCAATTGATAACGCAGAAAACAGAAGTAAATTTTCAGCACTGCTGGATGAGCTAGGCGTAGAACAGCCTGAATGGAGTCAGATGAGTACTATTGCCGAAGCTGTTGAGTTTGCCAATAAAGTTGGTTATCCCGTACTCGTTCGTCCTTCGTATGTATTAAGCGGTGCTGCAATGGCTATTGCAGGCAACGATGAGGAGTTGAGTAAATTCCTGCACAAGGCAGTCGACGTTTCGCCCGAACACCCTGTCGTTATCAGTAAATTTTTAGTCAACGCTAAAGAACTGGAATTCGATGCAGTTGCACAAAACGGCAATATCGTTTGCTCTGCCATCTCGGAACATATTGAAAACGCCGGCGTTCACTCAGGAGATGCCACTCTTGTTCTTCCGCCGCAAAGAACTTATCTTGAAACAATGCGGCAGATAAGAGCAATTTCTTCGAATATCGCAAAATCATTAAACATCAACGGACCATTTAACATCCAATACATAGCAAAAGACAATAAAGTGAAAGTTATTGAATGCAACCTGCGTGCTTCAAGAAGCTTTCCGTTTGTATCAAAAACCTTAAAACGAAATTTTATTGAAATTGCTACAAACGTTATAATGGGAAAGAAAGTTCAAATAAGCAACGGAATTAATTTTGATTACGACTATGTGGGTGTAAAAGCACCGGAATTTTCGTTTACAAGATTGGAAGGAGCCGACCCTACAACCGGAGTAGAAATGGCGTCAACCGGCGAAGTTGCATGTTTAGGAGATGATTTTGACGAGGCATTCTTAAAAGCATTAATTTCTGTCGGCTATAGATTTCCTTTAAAGTCAATTTTAATCTCATCCGGAAGTATCGAATCCAAAGCCGAACTGCTTGAAACGTGCAGACTTTTTTTAAGACTCGGAATTAAATTTTATGCAACACACGGCACTGCCAAATTTATGAAATCGAATAACATTCCAGTCGAACCTTTATTCTGGCCGCTTGAGAGCGGAAGTCCTTCAGCAACAGATTACATTAAACAGGGCAAAATTGACCTTGTAATTAATATACCTAAAAATTTACAGGAAAAGGAACTCACAAACGATTACCTTATTAGAAGAACAGCAGTAGACTACAAAGTACCGCTGATAACAAACAGGCAGCTTGCTATGAGACTGGCAGAGGCGCTTACAAATAAAAAATTGGAAGAACTTAAAATCAAAAGCTGGAACGAATATGACCACAGATTTTAATAAAACAAAATTTCCTATTTAAATAACCAATTCTTATTTTTCGTACAAGAATTTTATAACTGGAAAGATGACAGCCGTAGAAGAAAAAAAGAAACCTAAATTATTAATTGTTGAAGACGATTATGAAAATCAGAGATTCCTCGAAATCTTCTTAAAAAGAAAATTCGACCTGGAAGTTTGCGATTCCGAGGAAAGTTTTTACCAAAAAATGGATAAGGAAAAATTCGATATTATTTTGATGGATATCTCCCTTCGTGGCAAAAAGGACGGACTGCAATTAACAAAAGAAATAAGAAATGACCCGCTATTTAAAAACATACCCGTAGTTGGTTTATCTGCACATGCATTTCAGCAGGACAAGGACAATGCCTACAAAGCCGGAGTCGATGTTTTTCTTACCAAACCTGCACCTAACGAAGTATTGATGGAAGCACTAATTTCTACTCTTGAAAGAAAAAGCGGTATAAAAATAAATTAAGTTCAACTTCTTCCCTGTAACTATTTTCAAAACCGCTTCGTCTAAAGAGCAAACAACTTTAAACACTTAATGGACATAACTATGTTAAAAAAAATCACAATAGTGCTTTTTATTCTCTTACTTGTCGGCGGGAATTACCTTAACGCTCAGACACATCAGCAAGACACAACAGAAGACAAATGTAATAATCACGAGTGGTTCAAATGGAAATGGAGTTGGAACTGGGAAGATGAAAATCCGTTTATCGAGTTGAATTACGGCTTTGGAGAACCCGAACAAAAAGAATTTTATTCATCTTTTGCTAAAACCGGCATCGCCGAAATAAAACTCGGATTTAATTCTACCGACAAAATTCACGGTGAAAACATTCTTGAAATTAATGAACGTTTTATTTTTGGATCACGGATTTCGTCAGATATCTATTCAACAAACAACGATACGAAGGAAGTAAAAACCAATTTATTCAGAATAGGATTTGCAAAGCGTAACGGCTATGGTTATGACCTCGGCAGAGTTTCTATTTTGCCTTATCATGAAACCGGTTTTGTATGGTCGCAATTCGACATTGACAGAAGTAATTATCCGGATCGTTTAATACCTCCTGAAAGCAGCTATTTTCCGCCCGAAGTTTTAAACGACTCGCAAATACTCGACAGATATAACAAACAAACCCGCTTCGGAACTTTAGCCGAAGCAGGAGTTAGATTGGATATTTCATCCTTCGTTTCGTTTAATGCTGCTTACGAATCAGCAGTAATTTTTCCGCGTCATTTATTCTGGAAACAATCCGGCAGTTTTATTCTTGAAAGCATTGGCAGTTCTTCTCTCGATTATTTTATTAATGAAATACTCGATTCAACGCCGGCGGCTGCCCCGGTAGTAAATTTCGTTCTGAAAAATGCTTATTCATACGGCTGGCATTTATTGAAAAAAGATAAAATGAATTGGCCGTTTAACACCGAAACCCCTTTCACTTACGAAATTTTTAAAGTGGGAATAACTCTTACGTTTTGAATAAACCTAATAAGCAACGGATACAATTTTGATGGAATTAAAGCTGCAATTTTCAACAATAATGTCTCTCAATTTTACCCTCTGATTCAAGTAAGCTATTCATTCAACTATTTGCAAAAATCTAATAGTGCTGACGGTTCAAACGACGGCAGAATGATAATTGCAGCAAAAAACGGAAGTGAGTTTGTTAACGAAGCCGGCTATACAGCAGCAGAAAATTTGAAAACCGTTAAGTCTGATAAACTGAATAAAGGAAGTGATATGATAAATCGGAGTTTAAATTGTAATGCATTGAACGAATGCACATACTACTAATCAAGTAGTGGCTCGGCATTTTTTAAGCTGACCAATCAGAATACACCCTCTACACAGTAGCGGTTAGGATTAGTGAATAGTCGATTCTAGTTGATCAGCTCATAGATTTTCAATACCACAAATGCAACTGCAAAACAAGCGAATTATTATCCGCAGCCGGATTTTCAGTATAAATTCTGTACTGCGGAATTACTTCAATAAAACTGTAAGGATAAAAATCGAAGCCTAAAATTACGTGTGAAAACTCGTTATCGGGAAAATTTGTGTTCGGGTCAAATCGATCGTAACGAACAACAGCTTCAAGACCTACCATTATTTTGTAGGCTGCTTCTATCATCAAAGCATTAGTTGTTATATCGGTGCCTTGATAATCATTCGCAACATCAAACTCGCCGAGCAGTGAAAATCTATCGTACCCGATTCCGCCAAATCCACCGAACATTGTTGTTCGCAATTTAGTTCCTCCAAGACGCGTAGTAAAAGAAGCTGCAGAACCGCCAAACATAATTCCAAGTTTGCTCTCAATTGCCGGCGTAATTTGAAGTTTGGCAGCAACCATCGGATCGTTTAAGAACATTGCATTTAGTTTATTCCTTCCCACACTTGCAGTTAAAGTTACAGCATCCGAAAAATTTGCACCCGCTTCGATGCCGATTTCAGTAAAGTATGGTGAAAAAATTAATCCATTGGGAGCTCTGCCGGGTGTTATTAAAGCAAAGTCGCCTCCGCGTGTGTATGCAGTGTGGTCATCAATGCGGATACCGTAATCCGGCACAAATGTTCCGGCTTTTATGTAACTGTTATTAGGAAGAATTGACCCCGTTACAAATGCCTCCCATATCTGCTGGACAAAATCGTAGCGCGATGTTACATTTATTTTGTCCGATAGCCCTACATTCAAATACAAACTTCCGCTCATATCCTGGAAATCGGCTCTGTTTAAAGCTTGAGCATAAAGCAATTGTGTCCTGTAATCTAATCCGATTTGTATATTTTCTGTGATCTTCGGATTAAGAGTAAAATCCTGTTTGCGCGGCGACATCATACTGACAACATTTTTGCCAAAGAAAAAGCCGTCTTCATTTCTTATTAATCCGCCTGTGGGATTATAATGGCAGCTTATACATCTATTGTCTTTTTGTCTTAATGCATATCTCGGCAGAGAATAAATTTCATTAACTCCCAAAAGAGTTATAAGAAGATAAATCAGATTAGTGTATTTCATAACGTTCCCCTATTTTTTATTGAAGTTTACTTAACTCACAGCTTCTTTTTATATTTATGAGCCGAATCTAACGATGTAGTTATTAAACCAGGCTCATTTATTAACGTACTAACAAACTTTTCACTAAAATATAGATAACTGAAAATTTAATAGCCATGAATAAATGTTATCCTTGTTTTCTTTATTTTTAAGTCAAAATTAAAAGAAAGGTCTTACTTATGGAATTTTATCCTACAATAAAAACACTGCATATAATTTTTGCGGGCATCTGGCTGGTAAATTTTATAATGGACAGCTATTTCCAAAATTTAATTTCTGCAAACAAAGGAAAAGAAGGCGAAAAAAAGTTAATTATACTTTACATCGGAATTTTAAATATGATAGGCATGATCGGTTCAGTAGGAATTCTGGTTACCGGTATATTTATGGTTCTGGTAAATCCCGGTTTTTCGTTTTTCCAAATGACAGCTAACCACTGGCTTACTGCTAAACAAATAATTATGGTTATTATTTTGCTGATAATTTTTGTCAAAATAATTCCTCAGGCTAAAAAACTAAGAATTAACATTGGAACGGATCTTGAGACGTCAGACCCGATTTCCGAAGAAGGTTACAAGAATCTTTCTGCACTTTACAAGACAGCTATGACGTTAAACATTCTTGTAATTATAAATTTTGTTCTGGCAATTACACATTACTACTTTAGTTAATTAATTATGTTCGAATTTTTGTATGGAATAATTCACAAAATATTTTATGAAAAAAATTTTAATACTCGGCTCGTCAGGCTCTATCGGAAGAAATGCTCTTGAAGTGATTCGTGAGTTTAAGGATAAGTTCAAAGTGGCTGCTCTTTCCGTAAACAAAAATATCGACCTGATCGAAAAACAAATTGATGAATTTAAGCCGGAAGCAGTCTGCGTTAAAGATGAGGCAAAAGCTAAAGAACTGAGAAAAAGAATCGGAAATAAATGTAAAATTCTCGAGGGCGAGTCGGGACTATTAGAATTAAGTGCATCGGCGGACTATGATATTTTCCTTTCATCGCTTGTCGGTTTTGCCGGTTTAGCTCCAACAATTGAAGCAATTAAAAAAGGGAAAAGAATTGCACTTGCAAACAAAGAAACATTAGTTGCCGCCGGTGAGCTGATAATCGACCTTTGCAAAAAATATAATTCACAATTAATACCAGTAGATTCCGAGCACAGTGCAGTTTTTCAGTGTCTGAGCGGAGAAAAAGAAAATTATGTAAAGAAATTAATCCTTACGGCTTCCGGTGGACCATTCCTAAATAAAAAAATAAACGAATTAATTTCGGTCACTGTTGAAGAAGCACTTAAACATCCCAACTGGAAAATGGGAAACAAAATTACGATTGATTCGGCAACAATGATGAACAAAGGTCTCGAAGTTATTGAGGCTCATTGGCTCTTTAATTTACACCGAAAAAATATTGAGGTGCTTATTCACCCCCAGTCAATAATTCATTCAATGGTTGAGTTTATTGACGGCTCAATAAAAGCCCAGCTAAGTAAACCGGACATGAAACTTCCAATTTTATATGCTTTTAGTTACCCGGAAAGGTTTGTTTTTAATCAAATTAATACAGATTTTAAAAAAATTAAGGAACTGACGTTTTTCGAACCGGATTTTAATAAATTTGAGTGCCTAAAATTAGCCTATGATGCAATTGATGAGGGAGGAACAAAACCTTGCATCATGAATGCAGCTAATGAAATTGCGGTAAATAACTTCCTTTTGGGCAAAATTAAATTTTTACAAATTCCATTATTGATTAAGGATGCACTAGAGAAAATTGAGAGTAAAAAATCGACCGACATTGAAACAATTTTTGAAAGCGATATTAAAACAAGAAAATATTTATTAAATAAATACAACTAACAGGAAATTCTTAATGGAATATATTATCTATTTTATAATTACAATTGGTGTTTTAGTATTTGTACATGAATTCGGACATTTTGCAGCCGCAAAAATCTCGAAGATGAGAGTTGATGTGTTTGCAATCGGCTTCGGTAAAAGATTATTCGGATGGAATAAATTAACCGGCTTTACTTTCGGCGATTTGCCTAAAGATTTTGACACTCAGGGAAACACAGATTACAGATTAAGTCTGCTCCCCTTAGGCGGCTATGTAAAAATCGCCGGCATGGTCGATGAAAGCTTCGACACACAGTTTGCCGACAAAGAACCTCAGCCTTATGAATTTAGATCGAAACCAACTTTTCAAAAATTGTTTGTAATTACTGCCGGTGTAATGATGAATTTGACTCTTACCCTTGGCGTATTCTGGGGTATAAATTTCTTCAAGGGGAAACAAATTTTTAAATCAACTACAATAAGCAGAATCGTTAATAATAGCTTTGCCGATAAAGCGGGCTTCCAATCTTACGATAAAATTCTTTCGATAAATAACAATCCAATCAAAAATTGGGACGACATTTTCAACTACCTTTTTGTCAGTAACGTTTCAAAAAACGCTTCCGTAATTGTTGAAAGGAACGGAAAAAATGTTGAATTAAATATACCGAGATCGCTGCTTACAGAATCCTCTCACGAAGGGATCTTGCTTTTTCCTTATCCAACGCAGCCTATAATTCAGGATGTCTTAAAGAATTCACCGGCGGATTCGGCAGGCATTAAATCGGGTGATATTTTCCTTTTCATAAACGGAACCCCTGTCAATGACCAGCAGCAGGTCGTTGATGTTATTTCTACGCATAAAGGGGAAAATATTTCCTTAATCTATTTACGCGGTCAAGATACGTTAAAAACATTTGTTAGACCTGGTGCAGATGGTAAAATCGGTATAATAATAACAAACACTTACACTGGCGACTATGAATACAAAACTTACGGGGCTGCAGGCTCATTGGTTCAGGCTGTAAAAAACATAGGGCAATACACTTATCTAACGCTAAGCATGCTGAAAAACGTGATTACCGGAAAGATTGCATTTAACCAGGCTTTCGGCGGTCCGGTTAAAATTGCTCAGTATGCTGCACGCTCCGCAGATACCGGTGCAATTTCTTTTCTTTACTTTCTGGCTATGCTGAGTTTAAGCTTAGCCATAATAAATATCCTGCCTTTCCCGGTTTTAGACGGAGGGCATTTCGTAATTATATTTTTAGAAGGAATTTTTAGAAAGGAACTTCCCGTTAGAGTTAAAATTGCAATTCAAAATACCGGTTTTGTAATTCTTCTTTTACTGATGGCATTTATAATTTATAGTGATATTATCAGTCTATAATTCATCTCAGAGTAAATGAGCCGGCACTTACTCCTTTAACCTTTATCAAAAAGCAAGGAAATTAGCCATGAGTAAATCAGTATATCTTTTTCTATTATTTTGTTTATCTATTCTTCCAATTTATGCTCAAGAGAAAGAATATAAACTTAACGAAATTGTTGTTACCGCAGAAAGAATACCTGTTTTGTTTTCCGATCTCGCACGAACTGTAACTGTTTTAGATTCAACAGATATTCAGTCGCTCCCTGCAGATAATATTCAGGATTTATTGAAGTACGTTAATGCACTGGATTTGAAAACACGCGGCACCGAAGGCGTTCAGGCTGATGCCGGAATACGAGGAGGAACATTCGAAGAAACTTTAATAATGATCGACGGGGTTAAAATCAGCGACCCGCAGACGGGGCACCACAATTTAAATCTACCACTAATACCGGATAATATTGAACGAATAGAAATTTTGAAAGGGCAAGGCTCAAGGGTGTTTGGACCCAATGCTTTCGGCGGAGCTGTAAATATAATTACAAGAAAAGAGAAGGGATCTTCTCTTCAATTATCTTTATTAGCAGGAGAACATAATTTGTACAATCTCGCTTTTACCTCTTCGTATCCCGTGGGAATCTTCGGCAATAATTTTTCTTTTTCGAAAAAGAAATCGGATGGATACAGGCATAACACAAATTTTGATATCACTACCTTTTCATTGAGCCAGAACGTTTCATTAACCGAACATACTGTCAATATTTTTTTCGGTTATATCGACAAAAAATTCGGCGCTAATAATTACTATTCCGACCTTTTTCCCAACCAATGGGAACACACAACAACAAAAATGTTAAATGTTGCAGCCGGATTCGGAAAAGATAAATTCATTGTATCGCCCAAAATTTTCTGGCGAAGGAACGACGACAATTATATTCTTGATTACTCACGCCCTGATTTTTATCACAACATTCATAAAACATACTCGTACGGCGGTGAACTACAATCGTCAATAAAAACAAATTTCGGTACTACAACTTTGGGAGGTGAAATAAATAAGGAAGAAATAAATAGTAGAAACTTGGGCAGTCATTCGCGGTTAAAAAGCGGCATATTCGGGGAACAATTTTTTGAACCGATAGACTTTCTCTCAGTTTCACTCGGCTTCTTTGCCTATAATTATTCCAATACAGGATGGAAATTTTGGCCCGGTTTTGACGCTGCTTACAAAATTTCAAAGGATACGAAAATTTTTGTTTCTTACGGAAAAGCATTTCGAATTCCGACTTATACGGACTTATATTACGTTGGTCCGGCTAATCTTGGAAATCCTAATCTTACTTATGAAACAACAACCAATTATGAAACCGGTTTCAACATCAGCAGGACATTCTTTGAAAGCAATATAAGTATTTTCTACAAAGACGGAAAAAATATTATCGATTGGGCTCGTGCTTCTGCTTCTGAACCATGGAGGGTTGAAAATGTAACAAATGTCAAAACCATCGGCTCGGAATTCAGTTTAACACTTTTTCCGCAAGAACTTCTTTACTTGCTTCCTTTTACAAAACTTAAAATAAATTACACTTACCTTTCTGTTGAAAGAAGCACTGGCGTCTACGAATCCAAATACCTTCTCGATAATTTACGCCATCAGCTAATCCTCAACGTTGACAACAAGTTACCTTTCGGATTAAAACAAAACTGGTCATTTATTCTAAGAAGTAGAGTGAATTTTGAATCACAGTTTACGGTTGACACACAAATCAGCACTCACCTTAAAGACTTTGCTCTTTTTTTACGTGCAACAAATCTTTTTAATAAATTACATAAAGATTTTCCCAGAGTGGTTTTGCCAGGCAGATGGATCACCGCTGGAATTAAATACAGTCTTACGGGGTATTGAAAAGAGTGCAAAAATGCAATCTTTTTTCGGAATTCAACTAACAACTTATTACTTCGTGGGTAATATTTTTTCTATGTTTTCGATTTCTTCGTGAAATACAACTGTTGAAGGAATTTCCAGTTCATCGGCATCTTCCATATTAAACCGATCCATTCTAATATTTCTTGCTCTAAAATAGCCGTAAATTTCATTGCGCACTGACTTAAAAAGTAAAAATTGAATACTGTTCTTATTTTTTATGTTATCCAGACTTTAATTATAAAGATGATTTAACAGCCTAAAAGTTGCCGCAGTGAAAATTTATTTTACGGAATTCAATACAGAGTTTTGTATTCTGAAAAGTTCTTTAAGAGCTTCTTCGGATGAATTGGATTCTTTAGTCAAATAACCTGCAATTGATTCAAAATATTTTCCGCTGCAAAGGAATACCACAATTCTTTTTATTATTCCATTTTCATCTGCGTACTTGTAAGAGGCGGCACTAAAAGAATTGACTTCAAAAAATTCATCATCGCCTATTAGATGAAACTTATTTCCAAGTGCAGCTTGCCTAAATTTTTTGCTTATTCCCAGCACATCTTTCAAAGTTAATTTTTCATTCATTCCGGCTGCCGTAGAATCTATATTGATTGGGATGAATTTTATAGATGTGTTTCGCTCTTTATTAATAAGCAGAAGATCAATACAGTCACATTCATTATCTTCAACTGCAAACCAATTCAGAGGAACGTTTACAGATAAATCCATGTATTGCGATTGTACTGTTTGGTTTGTGAGCGGGTAATCAAAATTATAGATAGAAGTTGAAGTTGATGAAGCACATGCGGAAAGAAGAATTAAAAAAATGCCCATCCCAACGAGGCTAACAAAAAAACAACCAGTTTCGCTTCCAAACAGGGTTTCGGAACGAGGGGTAGTGGTGAAAGTTACTTTCTGGTTACCCTCCTTTTTAAATTTATTCAATTTCCAAAACATTAAAAGATGTAAGAACCAGATTGAAAGAAAATTTTATTGACTGCTTCTCAAAAATTTTGGCTCATCGAGAGTAAGCATCAAAGAAATTCTGTGAGAATCCGGCAGCCTGTCAGCTTCGGATTGACTGAACCTTGCGAATGAATAGTCAATAGTGATTTTCGGCAAATATAACCCGGCACCAATTGTGAATTCTTTTACGTCATTATAACCGGCACGCACGGCTAATACATTTTTAAAATTATATTCAAAGCCGCCGTGAACATCAAAGCTGACCGGACCCAAATTAAAAGTGGATGCAAACTGTCTGTTTTCAAAACGCATATCTACATCAAGCGCGGGAGTTACTTTTCCGCCTAAGATTTCAACAACATAAGCGGCACCTAATTTTGCGGTTGGTGAAATCAGTTCATTTCTTCCTGTGTTCCACGCAACCAAGGTAGTGGTAATATCCTGAACATTTGCGCCGAGCATTAAATTATCCCCGAGATTGTAAACTGCGCCAACATCAAAACCGATTCCGGTAGCACTATATTCGGCAAGTTCTCTTTTAATTAACTTTACATTTGCGCCCCAGTAAATATTTTCTGAAGCACGTTTTGCAAAAGTAAAATAAAGCGCCCAGTCTGTATTGCTGAATTCGGTTATTTTTGAATAGTCAAGCATGTCGTTATGAATATCAAGGATGCCGTCACCGTTTGCATCATAAAGAGCATTCCTAGTATCGGGAATTCCGTCAATGCTTAACCGCATCAGGCTGACTCCGAAACTCATATCCGCTCCATAGGGAATTGCGACAGCTCCGTAATTGTAATTTACAAGGCTTCCGAAATGTTCTTCGTGCATCAAAGAGATTTGAGGGTAATTAATTCTAGCCAATCCGGCGGGATTCCAGTAACCTGCTGTGACGTCATTAACAAGGGCGGTCTGTGCACTTCCCATTCCCAAAGCTCTTCCGCCGACACCAATTGCTAAAAATTCTCCCGCATATTTTCCAATTACTGTTTGAGAACGAAGTGTGGCAAAAGATAAAAGAAGAAAGAATACTGACATGCATAACTTTTTCATAACAAAAATTCCTTTGGTTTGGTTGTAGTATCAAATACTATATTCTTTCTCCTATTCTTAATACAATAATAATTCTTCTTGTCTTTCTATGCAATGAAATTTTAATAATAAATATTGGGAAGGTTTCTATTTCTTTTCTGTCTGTTTTGCTACCGAATTAATCGCTGCTTCGATAGCGGCTTGATCTCCCAGATAATAATGTTTTAACGGCTTTAAATTATCATCAAGTTCATAAACCAGCGGTATTCCCGTTGGAATATTTAGCTCCACAATTTCCTGGTCGGAAACATTATCGAGATATTTTACCAAGGCTCTTAGACTATTACCGTGAGCTACTATAATTACTTTTTCCCCTTCTTTGATTGCCGGCGCAATAGTATCATGCCAGTAAGGTAAGAATCTATCCACAGTCAGTTTCAAACTTTCCGTTAGAGGTATTTCTTTTTTATCCAATTTAGCGTAGCGGGGATCGTTACCGGGATATCTTTCATCATTTTCATCAAGAGCCGGCGGCGGAACATCATAACTTCTTCTCCACAATAATACTTTTTCCTTCCCGTATTTTTCTGCGGTCTCGGCTTTATTTAAACCTTGCAGCGCTCCATACATTCTTTCATTTAACCGCCATGATTTGACAACAGGAATCCACATCAAATCCATTTCACTCAAAACTATATCAAGTGTCCTAATTGCTCTTTTAAGAACAGATGTAAATGCGATATCGAACTTAAATTTTTCCGAAAACAGAGTTTTACCGGCTTGATGAGCCTCTTGGATCCCCTTTTCCGAAAGGTCAACGTCTGTCCAACCCGTAAATAAATTCAACTTATTCCATTCGCTTTCTCCGTGTCTCAATAAAACTACTTTATGCATTTTATCTCACCGTAGATTGTTAAAAAATTTCTGCAAATATAAGAAAATCCTTTATATACAAGCCCATCTTAGACACGAAGTCCTTTTATAATGAAATTATCAATTTCATAGAGGGTTGGACTAATCATAGCAATAACTATTGAACAATCTTCCGCTTCCAAACAGATACGCAAAAGTATAGACTGGATTTCTAACATTATTCTGGAATCGACTTCCGGTATTCAGCAAATTGCAAAAGCTTCTAAAAATTTAAGAAGCATGACTGCCTATTTGCAGAAATTCATTAGTAAATTTAAACCTGTTCTGAGGATAACTCGAAAAGTGAGAAACAGAACAGTATGCTTTCGATCAGATCAAACGGTAAACTGGTTTACTCATAATTCCCTTGAAAATAAAAGAGATGCCATCTTTCAAAAAAGATAGCATCCCTTATTATTTGTTTACAGATTTTTGCTGCTTCAAATGTCCTTATTTAACAAGTAACATTTTTTTCGAAATAGTCACTTTACCAGAAGTAAGAGTATACAAATATATTCCGCTTGCCAGGTGAGAAGCATCGAAACTAACTTGGTAAGTTCCCGCTTCCTTCTTTTCATTAACAAGTACTGCTACTTCCTGTCCAAGTGTGTTGTAAACCTTTAATATGACAAATGCAGCCTCTGGAATTGTAAACTTAATTTGAGTTGTGGGGTTAAACGGTCGCCAGACTTCGGCGAACTCTGTCGAGATTAGGGTAATTATAAAGGCCGTAGCCTTCTTCTTGTTTGTCAATTGCTGTGGTATACTTTTCTGATTTTTGTAATTCTACTCCCATTTCTTTTGCTGCCAATTCAGCTAATATACTCTGCGAATGTTTTGTAATTATTTCTGTAAAGTTTTCTTCCGCTTTGTTTTTATTGTCTAAATAATATTTGTAAATCAATCCTTTTTCGTAAAGCATTTCACATGTTAAGTCTTCATCATTGGTGGCTGCTTTAATAATATCATCGGCTATTGCTATTGAATTTTCATAGTCTTTTTTATCTACATAATCCCAGATGAAGTAGCGGTGTACGTATGGAAGAATTTCTTCATACTCTTTTCTATTTGATAATTGTGTTAAGTAATCATCGAACGAATTTTTGTCTTCTTTTCCCTTATACAAATGATTCAGTTTGGATAATGCTGCTTTAACAATCTGCTTTTCCTTTTCCGTGTTGACTATGTTTTTATAATCTTCAATTAAATCCGCAAAATCATTCGCATATTTATTCTTATCATATTTAGCGGTTTTAGTATCTTCACTAATTTTTCTGAGCAGAGCAAGATATTTTTCATCTGCGTCTTTGAGAGGTTTTGAATCGATTGGGTTTGATTCTACTGTTCTTTCGGTTATTGATAACTTTCCCATTCCACAGACATCATTGACTCCGGTTAAAACACATTGCCATAAACTGGATATGGAGAACGGCTGTAAGTGTTGCTTATTGCATAAGCGTAAGCGCCATTCTCTGCATCGATATCTGCCCCATTACTACAAAAAGTGTTGTTTGTACCTATATTGTAAGATGCATCATTTGAAAGATAAACTGCACAGTCACCATTGGAGATAGAAGATTCAATCAAATCTCCTGTACCACCGTAAGCATTAAGACCAAAAGATGCACCTATGTTGCTTGCGGTAACACGGTATAGCTCGTTCACCGTACCGCCATAATCGTTGGCAAGTGTACTGCCAGTCACAGTTGCATTAGAGAACCATGTATGATCATTGTTGTTCAGACTCAATGCCCCACTCATTGTTAGGTTTGAAACCGTTATGTAACTCGAATTTATGACAGAGATTCCTCCATTTAACGTAGTACTTCCTTCTCCTTGACCTAAAAGAGTGACATTAGACTTGCTGCTAAAGCTTGGACTTTCATTGTAAGTTCTTGCCTGTAGTTCCACTGTTTGACCGGAGCCAGCATAATTAATTGCCGGTTGAATAGCACCGAAGTAGCCGTTTAACGTACCGCTTCGTTTTAGGTAAACACAGTTTGGGTCACCGCCTTCAAAGTTTACAGTGCCGCCGTCAAGCAAGATACCGTAACCATTGAAATTAATATTAACGCCCGGCGTTACTGTTAAAGTAATACCGGAAGGTACTGTAACATTGCCGGTTAAGGTAACATCCACCTACCAGGTTTCATTTTCTGAAAGTGTGCCGCTTGTTGTAAATGATGTTGTTTCTAAGTAAGCCGTAAAAGAAGCTCCGTTATCATCGGTAGTTAGCGAGTTTGTTGTAAATAACGCGTTTTCACTAAGGAAAGTATGCAAATCAAGTTTAACTCTCTGCCACTTACTTTGTCTATTCGGATCAGGATACTCAGTATCATTAAAAAACCAAACCTTACCGTTAACAGTTTGGTTGTCATAAGCAGCAAGATTAAGCCGTTGAGTTTCATAAACATTTGGTACTGTGTAAGGACTTGGGTGTGAAGTCGCAGCAGCAGGATAAATACCAACACCTACATTCCCGCCGTCTTTACCGTGTAAGTCATTGCGCACTATAATACTTAGCTGTGCAGCAGGGTATTTGTAATAAACATCAAGGTTTAAAGTCATGCTTGATTGAGAACCTCTTGTACCCTCACTTTCAGACAAAGCACCAATTATAATTTTTCTACCGGCGCGTGAATTTTGAATAGCAGTTTTAATTGGATTAGACTGAAAACTAAGACCATTATAAGCTAAGCCTGTAGGAGTGAATTTCCATTACCAATTGCCGCCCAATTTGCTGCAAGGTCTGACGGGCTGACGGTTGCAACTTGTGTGAGTTTAAGAGTATAACCGCTTCCGCCATTAAAATAATTTACAACAACAGTATCAATAGTTGCATTTGTGGGAATTGAATTAAGGCTAAGTTCAAAATATGTTCTGTAAACATTTACCTGATGTGTAGTATCGGTACCTTTTCCTATTGCATAAAAACCATAGCTAAAATTATTATTGTCAACTTTTTCGATTTGCTCACCTGCGGTGGATAAATTTGTAGAACGGTATACCCATAACTGGGCAAAAATATCACCCGATAAAAAAGTAAATAAAGAAAAGAGTACGATTAATTTTTTCATAACTATTCTCCTTTTGTTTAAAAAATGTTCTTTTTAAAAGAATGCTGTAACAGTAAAACTGTTTATTAGAAAGCCAACCAAATCGAGCTATTCTTTGTTACAAGAGGGGAGTGGTAGGAACGCTGTCCTTTTCTTTGGCTTTCCCTCTTACTCTTTTAGTTTACCGTGTAGAATTAGGTTTTTATCTCCATAAATCATACCGAAAAAAACGTCTTTCTCAAATAATATTGAACTAAGTATATGTATATATGGCACATGAAAGTAGTATAAATACTGGAAATCAGTTCCATCATAATGAACCAAACCATCACTCATAGATAAAAAAATATCTTTGGAATTCCTTCCTGTGATAAGATACCATAAGTTAGGTTTATCGACTGAAAATTGTTTCACAAAAGTTTTGTTCCTATATAGGTATGCATCCTTATCTATTAAGAAATATAGGTCGCCTTTAATAACATTAAAACTTGCCCAAGTTATATTTTTTTCAATATTCGCATATATTTGACTTAGTTGCCTATCACTTACCTGATAGAATGCAAATCTATCACTATCACTGCTAACATAACTTGGTTCATATGAAAAGACATAAGCGTTATTAGGAAAAAAATTAATGTTATATATGTCTTTTCTAATTCCCACAAATTGGGAATTAAAATCCGCTTTGATAACTTCTTTCCAGTCCGAACCATCATAATAAAGGACAAATCCCCGCCATATATCTTTTCCATCTATTAAATAACCTATGGTTCCGCAGGCGTAAATATCGTCTGGACGATCTCCCCAAATATCGACTACATCTGCACTACTCCGGGCTCCTTCTACTTTATAGATAAAATTTTTAGACCACTTACTGCCATTATAATGCCAAATGGCAGCAGCAGACCCATCACCCCAGCCCCCGCTGCCACCCATCCATATATCATTTTCACTAAATCCATACAGTGTTTCTCCACCAATATTAATCCATTCTTTGGTATAGGCTGACCATTTAATGCCGTCATAATGCTGTAACCGGTCGTATCCTGTTCCCCCGCCACCAACGGCCCATAAATTTTGCGGGGACGAACCCCAAACAGAAGTTACCCAGTTCATCGGCATATTAAGTGTGTCTACTGTCCACGTATAATCCCTTCTTCCGGGTTTATCTTCCGGCGGAACAATCGGGTTGCTGTTGCAAGAACCAAGTATTGGTAAAATACTTGCCGCTGCTGTTAAAAATATTTTTTTAATCATTACCACCATTCCTTTGATATACAACATTAGAAATTTTCTATACAGAAATACAACAATAACTCGCAAAATAATTGTAATTATGTCAATCTCCTTATCTCTCTATTATTACGATCTTTCTTCTGCATTATTTAACTACCTAACAGTACAGGTTCCTTTTTGATTTTCACAATATAATTTTTATTTTGAGCCTAAATTATAAGATAAAATGCACAGCGAATTAATATATCATTTCTTCACCGACGATGACTTCCTTCACATCTCCAATAAAATAAAAGAGATGGAAAAACTTTCATCTGGAGAAATTAAAGTCAGCATAAAAGAAAGAAAACCGGCATTACAAAAACGAAAGTCTGTAAGAGGGTTAGCTGAAAAAGAATTCGTTCGTTTAAACATGCACGCAACCCGCGATAAGACCGGAATACTTCTTTATTTACTTTTAAGAGAAAGGCAATTTTACATACTTGCTGATGAAGGCATAAACGCAAAAGTTCAAAAAAACACGTGGGAGAAAATCCGCGATGATATTGAACATAGATTTAGAAATGGAAATTTTACAGAAGGATTGGTAAACGGCATTGAACAGGTTGGAAACATATTGGGCATGCATTTCCCCTTAAAACCGGACGATACAAACGAGCTTAGCAATAAAGTAGAAATTTAGCTGCTCCCATTTTTGCCACATAACAAAATTTATTTAACCATGACATCAAGAAGAAAATTCATAAAAAATCTTTGTTTTCAGCTGGAGCATTTTTTTTATTCCGTCATTCCTACGTACAGAAATTAAAGCTGAACCTCCATTTAAACTAAACTACAAGCCTGAACCCGAGAAATGGAAAAACACCGCAATTTCGCTTGCATGGATTGGTCATTCAACAATATTAATAAATTTTTTCGGATGTCAAATCTACCACTTACGTAGTAAAACATTTCGGCTGGAGATTTCCGTGGGAACGCGACCGTTCACGCGGTTATATGAAAGACTGACACAGTTACTACGCCTACCTAATTGAGTAGAACAACAATAAAATTCTTTTTGGCGGGGATACCGCTTTAACAGATAAATTAAATCCGTTAAAAAACAGCGGTGTTAAAATTGCAATTATGCCGATTGGAGCATATAATCCATGGAGAAGAAATCACTGCAATTCCGAAGAAACTCTTCAAATGGCAGACAAAATAAAAGCAAGGCATTTTATTCCTATCCACACAAAAACTTTTAAGCTTGGGGTAGAACCTTTTGATGAGGCTGTCAACCGGCCGTTAAAATCTGCTCCAGACTACGGCACAAAAATTGGGCTTCACTAAATCGGACAAACCTTCTTTTTAACCTAAGATTGACAATAATAAATTGATTAGCAAATTTTCGATGAACAAAAAAAATTTTCTAATCGAGATAACTCTAAGTGTGGATGAGGTCTGATAATGAACATACCAGTTGATGCTCATATTACTGCTGTTCAAATAATTCAATTAATGCTTGCACCCGCAGTAATGATAAGTGCGTGCGGACTTCTGCTGCTCGGAACCAACAATAAATACTCTCTTGTTGTTAATAGAATTAGACTACTAAACGAAGAAAAGAGAAGATTGTTTTTGCGAGCGGGAGAAAATCCTCTTTCGCCTCAAGATAATATTAGGCTCGAAAGCATAGCAATTCAACTGCAAAAATTAGTTTACAGAGTTTACCTCGTCCGAAGCTCTGTTTTGTCGTATACAACCGCCGTTGCCTTATTCGTAATTACCTCCTTTCTGTTGGGGTTTTCTTTCTTTACCTCTGCCAATTTAAATATACTAATTCTTTCTTCATTTCTTTTGGGAATGGTTTTCGTTTTATTTGGTGTAGTGTTTGCTGGAATGGAAACTTATAAAGGCTATGAAATAATTACTTACGAAGTTAAAGCCGATGAGTGAGAATAAATACCTATTACAAAAAGACCTATTAAAACCGGAAAATATGATTCTGCTTTATGCGCGAGGTGCATTTCCAATGGCTGATGATACGGGTAAAATAGATTGGTACATGCCTGAAATAAGAACAATTATTCCACTGGAAAATTTCAATATCCCCCGCTCGTTAAGGAAGTTCATGGAAAAATCCGGCTTTGAATATAAGTACGACAAAAAAACTCTCGAAGTAATTAAGAGCTGTGCCGATAGAGAAAGAACATGGATTTCAAATGAATTGATTGAGGCGTACAAAAATTTGATTGCACTCAACCACGTGCATTCTGTAGAAGTATACAGCGGTGAAAAACTGGTGGGCGGATTATATGGCGTTACTTACAAAGGTGCTTTCTTTGGAGAGTCTATGTTTTCAAAGGTAAGTCAAGCTTCAAAAACAGCGCTCGTAAAATTAATTGAACGGCTGAACCAAAAAGGATTTGTTTTGCTTGACGTGCAGTATCAAACACCCCATCTTAAGATGTTCGGTGCGAAAGAAATATCATTTAAAAAATTCGAACAACTGCTTTTAAGAGCCTATCTTAAAAATGTTAACTTCAATTGAATAAACCGCTCCGCCTTTTACAACTCACTTTTTCGTATATTTGCATCCGAAATTTTAACTCATGATTAGATTACTTACTTTTTCATAAACAGGATAAACAAAATGATAAGCTACAAAGAACTTGGATTAGTAAATTCAAAAGAACTTTTTCAGAAAGCAGTAAAAGGCGGCTATGCAATTCCGGCTTTCAATTTCAACAATCTTGAACAGCTTCAGGCAATTATAGGTGCATGTGTAGAAACAAAATCTCCTGTTATTCTACAGGTCTCCAGCGGTGCGCGTAAATATGCTAACCAAACTTTATTAACACACCTCGCAAAAGGTGCTGTCGAATATGCTAAGGAACTTGGTTACGCTATACCTATAGTTTTACATCTCGATCACGGCGATACTTTCGAGCTTTGCAAATCCTGTATTGAATCGGGATTTTCTTCAGTGATGATTGATGGATCGCATCATCCTTATGAAAAAAATGTTGAACTGACTGCACAGGTTGTGAAATATGCTCACAAATATGATGTCAGTGTTGAAGGTGAACTGGGAGTTTTAGCAGGTATTGAAGATGAAGTATCAAGTGAGGTTACTCACTACACAAAACCTGAAGAAGTGGAGGATTTTGTAAAGAAAACCGGCGTCGATTCGCTGGCAATTTCAATTGGAACTTCACACGGTGCAAATAAATTTACTCCTGCACAATGCAAAAGGACAGACGATGGAATACTGATTCCTCCGCCGCTTAGATTTGACATCCTTGAAGAGTGCGAAAAAAGAATTCCTGGCTTTCCAATTGTACTTCACGGCGCTTCATCGGTGCCGGCTGAGCTTGTGAAAATTATTAACTCGAACGGCGGTAAATTAAAAGACGCTGTTGGAATTCCCGAAGATCAACTGCGCCGCGCTGCTGCTTCCGCCGTCTGCAAAATTAATATCGATTCGGATGGAAGACTAGCAATGACCGCTGCAGTACGTAAAGTATTTGTTGAAAATCCAGCAGAGTTCGACCCGAGAAAATATTTAGGTCCTGCACGAGAAGCATTAAAGGAGTTATATAAACATAAAATTATTAACGTGCTGGGAAGTGCTAATAAAGCATAAAAAAAATCACAAGCCTCCTCTAAATGAGAGTGACAAGAAAGTAAGAATCAATAAAATAATTCGTAAAACCTGTGCTGAGTTTACGAAGCATTGGCGCAATTCGCGGTTATTGTTCTATAAAAAAATTACTTTCTGCTCAGCCTCATTTTTTAAAATTCAAAAACTGTTTTGTTAATTTTGCAAAAAGAAAATAAATGAAAATTGATCACAACAAATAAAAGAAAGGTGCTTAAATCATGATTGACAAAATAAAAGAGTATCTTGGAAAGGATGCCGATAATCTTTTGACTTACAAAGCAAAATTTCCAAAAGAAAAACTTCATCTGCCGGGTCCGGATTTTGTTGATAGGATCTTTTACCACTCGGATAGAAATCAGTACGTTCTTAGAAATCTGCAATGGATGTTTAACACAGGCAGGTTAGCTGGAACCGGATATTTATCAATACTTCCTGTTGATCAGGGTATTGAACATTCTGCGGGTGCATCATTCGCAAAGAACCCGGATTATTTTGATCCAGAAAACATTATAAAGCTTGCAATTGAAGGAGGATGCAATGCTGTTGCTTCAACACTTGGCGTTCTCGGCTCGGTATCAAGAAAATATTCACATAAAATTCCATTTATTCTTAAAATAAACCACAACGAACTTTTAACATACCCAAACAAGTTCGACCAAATTTTATTTGCAGGAGTAGAACAAGCCTGGGATATGGGTGCTGCAGCAGTAGGTGCCACAATTTATTTCGGCTCTGAAGAGAGTTCACGCCAGATTATCGAAATCAGCGAAGCATTTCAGTATGCACATGAACTCGGAATGGCGACAATACTTTGGTGTTACTTAAGAAATTCTGCTTTCAAAAAAGACAAAGATTATCATGTTTCAGCCGATTTAACCGGTCAGGCAAATCACCTCGGCGTAACTATTGAAGCGGATATAATTAAACAAAAACTTCCTGAAAACAACGGCGGCTACACTGCTTTGAACATGGGTAACTCATCCTACGGCAAAATCGACAAAAGAGTTTACAGCGAATTGACTTCTGATCATCCAATTGATTTGTGCCGCTATCAGGTAATTAACAATTATTTGGGCAGGGCAGGCTTAATAAACAGCGGCGGTGCTTCGGGAGAAAATGATTTCGCCGAGGCGACAAAAACAGCAGTTATAAATAAACGTGCCGGAGGAATGGGATTGATTTCCGGACGCAAAGCCTTCCAGAGACCAATGACAGAAGGGATAAAACTTCTCAATGCAATTCAGGATGTTTATTTGAGCAAGGAAGTTACTGTTGCATAATTTAGTAGGTTGGGACATTCGCTTTCATGAAGATACTTCAGCAGACATGCCTGTCCCAACCTAACTTTCTATTAGATGTATCGCTAAGTCGTAAAAATTACATGCATAAAAAGGATTTCCACAAAGAACACGCTCTTTAAACACACTCTTGATAATCAGAAAGTGTTAGTGTAGTTTTGGATTAAGTTCTTTCCTCTTTTGTCAATTCTTAATATGCCGCGGAGGTTAAGATGAAAGTTCTTGGCTCTTACGAAAAAGCCCGCATTTACATTGAGCAGCATTCCCAAGAACCAGCTTCGGTAAAAAAAAGAAAAGGCAGAGCAGTAATTACACTTTCAAGAGAAACGGGAGTAGGTGCGGCAAGTATCTGCGAAAATTTAGTTGAGTATCTTAACAGTTATGCTGACGAAGAGTACTCCGATTGGATTTACTTCGATCGGGAATTAATAGAAAAAATTATGGAAGATCGCAGACTCCCTCCACATTTCCGCGATATGATTGACGAAGATAAACCGATGAAAATGGATTCGTGGTTTTCGGAACTACTCGGTTTAAGTCCGTCAAAACTTTCTTTGATAAGAAGAATTTCGAAAACAATTATGAGTCTTGCCGAAATGGGAAATGTAATAATCGTAGGAAGGGGTGCAAATATTATTACTGCAAAATTAAAAAATACTTTTCACCTTAGGTTAATAGCACCATTAAATTACAGAATAGAAACCGCCATGAAACTTTACAATTTAAACAGAAAAAGCGCAGAAGAATTTATAAAAAAAGAAGATACTGCAAGAAAAAAATTTATTAAAACTTATTTCCACAAAGATATTGATGATCCTCTTCTGTATCACGCAGTAATTAATACAAACATGCTTACTTCTGCCGAAATCGCCGAGATGATAGGGCATTGTATAATAAAAAGATTTCCACAATTTTTTAAGGCTAATTCTTTCCAAACAATTAACAAATAACCGGGGCGAAAAGATGAATAATAGAAATTTATTCTTTTCCGAATCGACTCACTTGGAGCGGAGAAAGTATCTAATAAAATTTCTCTTAATAATAATTTTAATGTCAATCGGAACTTTCCCCTTTGGAGAAAATTTTTTTGCACAGAAAAAAACAAAAGGGACAAAAATGAAATTTCAAATTACCAGCTCTGCTTTTAAGCACGGCGAACCAATTCCTTCCAAATATACGTGCGACGGAATAAACATTTCTCCGCCACTAAAATGGGAAGGAGTTCCTGAAGGAACAAAATCATTAGCTTTAATCTGCGATGACCCCGACGCACCTGCCGGCGATTGGGTACATTGGGTTGTTTATTTCATTCCCCCGAATGCAACACAATTGAAAGAGGGAATTCTAAAAAGCAAGGAGCCGGCAGATGGAATTAAACAGGGCACAACTGATTTCCGCTCCGTTGGCTACGGCGGTCCGTGTCCGCCTTCAGGTACCCATCGTTACTTCTTTAAACTATATGCTCTCGATACAGTTTTGGCTCTCAATTCATCTGCAACAAAAAAAATGTTGTTGGATGCAATGAAAAATCATATTATTGAGAAAACAGAATTGATGGGTACATATAAAAGATCAAGATAAGGAACACGACCACCTTGTACGTTTAACTCTGGAAATATAAAAGGATAGGTTGTAAGGGCTGGGTCTACTCGCCTGGGTCGAGAGACTCCCGACAGGGTTCGTTCGAGGTCTGATCGCTAGACACAAAGAATAACAAAAAGGTGCCTCATGAAAAAATTCTTTTTACCTGTTTACACTTTTTTATGTGTTCTTCTTTTCGGTTTTATTTCCTATGCACAGAACCCGAATTTAAAAACTCTCGATACATACATTGAAAATGCCATGAAAGATTGGCAAATGCCGGGTTTTGCAGTTGCGATTGTAAAAAATGATTCGGTTGTTTTTTCCAAAGCTTACGGTGTACGCGAAATCGAAAAAACCGAACCCGTGGACGAGAACACCTTATTTGTAATTGCTTCATGCAGCAAAGCCTTTACAACTACTGCTCTCTCAATTTTGGTTGATGAAGGAAAAATTAACTGGGACGACCCTGTAACGAAATACCTGCCGGATTTTCAGATGTACGATCCGTGGGTAACGAAAGAAATTAATATCCGGGATTTACTCACTCACAGAAGCGGACTTGCCACATTTAGTGGGGACTTCCTTTGGATTAATTCTACCTATTCAAGAAAAGATATCATAAAAAGAATCCGCTATCTGAAGCCGGTTTCAAGTTTCAGAACAAAATACGGCTACCAAAATTTAATGTACATCACTGCAGCAGAAATAATTAAGGCGGTTACCGATACATCCTGGGGGGATTTTATTCAAGCTCACATTCTAAACAAAATCGGAATGACACATACCAACACAAGATACGAACAGTTTTATAAAACTGATGACCGCTCACGAGGTCATTATTTAAAAAACGGACAAATCAAAATTTACGCCGAAATTCAAGGCGACAATGCTCAAGGCGCACTCGGAATTAATTCATGCATTAACGATATGACACACTGGATACGGCTGCAGCTTAATAAAGGCAAATATAACGGCGTACAGGTTTTCAGCACCGATCGTTCAAACGATATGTGGGCAAACCAATTCGCCTTTGGAAATTCAAATTACGGTTTGGGTTGGTTCATAAATTATTACAAAGGCAAAAAAATTTTAGATCACGGAGGCGGAATGCCAGGATACATTTCAAATGTAACTTTAGTACCGGAAGAAAAACTCGGCTTTGTAATCTTCAGCAATTTGGAAACCGGAATGGTTTCTGCAATAAAAAATAAAATACTCGATTTATTTTTAGGCGGCGATCAAAAAGATTGGAATCAAATTTATCACGAGCTCTGGAATAAACGTCTGCAAAGATATGCAGATGAAATTAAAAGAAGAGATAAAATTAGAAACAAAGAAAGCAAACCGTCTCTTCCGCTGAAAGATTATACTGGAACTTACCGAGATAAAATGTATGGCAATGCTGAAGTTTCAATAAAAAACGACAGTTTATATCTACAATTTGTACATACACCAACATTCGGAGGCGTGCTGCATCATTACCAGTACGATACATTTTACATCGATTGGGAAGACGAATTTTTAACCCGCGGCTACGTAAAGTTTGGCCTCGATTTTTCCGGCAAAGTAAAAAGAATGACTTTTGAAGTTCCCAATTCACCGGATTTTATATTTACGGAACTGCTATTTGAAAAGTTAAGCCCAATCCAAGAGGCTAACCCTTAAAAAAAGCTGATAGAAGAGGAAATAGCTGACAGAAGAAGTTTTTCCGAAGGTTACTGCTCACAGTAGTTAGAAACAAAATTGTGCAAAGCATACTTTGGAAAAGACCATTTGCTTATATGAAGCAAGTTTCTAAATTATCAATAGTGTAGTACAAAAATCATAAAATTTTATAAGTTTAATAAAAAAAATTCTCTATGATCAAAGTAAATGAAAATCTTGGACTATATCTCGATTATTACGAACTAATAATGGCTCAAGGCTATTTTTTGAGCGGAAGAAATAATGTTTTTGCTAACTTCGATTATTTTTTCAGAAAAAATCCGTTTGATTCTGGGTATACTGTTTTTGCTGGATTGCAAGACCTTCTTGAATTAATAAGCAACTTTAAATTCAGTGAACAATCAATTGATTATCTAAAAAAGCTTGGATTCAAATCCGAATTTCTTGATTATTTAAAAAATTTTGAGTTCTCTGGAAACATTTATTCAGTTAATGAAGGTGAATGTGTTTTCCCTTACGAACCAGTTATGCGAGTCGAGGGAAATCTAATTGAAACTCAACTGCTCGAATCCATTTTATTGAATGTAATTAATTTTGAATCACTTATTGCAACAAAAGCTCGGAGATTAAGATATTCAGCTAAAGAAAAAAAATTAGCCGATTTTGGTTTAAGAAGGGCTCAAGGACTAGCAGCAATCTATGCAAGTAGAGCTGCCGTTATTGGAGGAATGGATAATACTTCAAACGTATACAGCGCTTTTTTATACAATTTAATTCCAACGGGTACACAGGCTCACTCATGGATACAAAGTTTTGAAAGTGAACTTACCGCTTTTAGAAAATTTGCTGAACTGTATCCAAATAATTGTGTTTTGCTAGTTGATACGTACGACACATTAAAAAGTGGTGTTCCAAATGCAATAACCGTTGCAAAAGAAATGGAACGAAAAGGTTATAAATTATCGGCAATTAGATTAGACAGCGGCGACTTAGCTTATCTTTCTAAAAAAGCAAGAAAAATGCTCGACGATGCCGGACTGAACTATGTGAAAATTATCGCCTCAAATCAACTTGATGAGTATTTAATAAAAAGTCTTATTGAACAAGGAGCTCCAATCGATGCTTTCGGCGTTGGAACAAATTTGATTACCGGGCAAAAAGACGCTGCACTTGACGGCGTTTATAAAATTACTTCTATCGATAATAAACCAACAATTAAATTATCCGAAGATTTAGCTAAAGTTACACTTCCCGGAAAGAAAAAAATTATAAGATACTTTAATGGAGAAGATAAATTTTATGCCGACGCTATTGCTCTTGAAGATGAAGTTGATGATGAGATTAATATAATTTTTCATCCACACAATCCCAATAAAAAATGCTCGGTAGCAAGTTTTAAGAAAGAAAAAATCATTTCAGAAGTTTTTGAAGATGGCAGAGTAAAATTTAAACAAAAATCAATTAAGGAAATTTCTGATTACTTACAATTTCGATTTTCTCAGCTTCCAGATGAACACAAAAGATTTGAGTTTCCACATATTTACAAGGTCGGAATAAGTAAAAAACTAATGAACTTAAGAGACGAATTAGTTATGAACAAATGAAAGGAGATATAAAATGAAAGCATTATTCATAGTAGATTTACAAAACGATTTCCTGCCTCAGGGAGCATTACCGACTCCGAAAGGCAATATCATTATACCGATATTAAATAAAATTATGGATAAATTCGATTTTGTGTTAGCATCAAAAGATTGGCACCCTGAAAAAACAGTTCACTTTGAAAAATGGCCAGTACATTGCGTACAAGGAACTAATGGAGCTGAATTCCCGAAAGAGCTAAATTCAGAGAAGATTAACAAAGTTTTTCTAAAGGGAACTGGAAATAAAGATGATGGCTACTCAGCATTCGAAGCCACAAATGAAAACCTTTCAGAATATTTAAGACTGAATAGTGTTGATATGCTCTATATAACAGGATTGACAGCTGAATATTGCGTTAAGCAGACTGTACTTGATGCAATTAAAAATGGATTTAAAACTTTTGTTATTAAAGATGCTGTCGAGGGAATTTATCAACACAAGAATGACGTTGAAAATGCATTTTTAGAAATGGAAAAAGCTGGTGCAGTAATCACAACTTCTGATAAAATTTGAGAAATATTTTTTTAACTCACCTTACGCAATGGTAGTTATTTAATAGCGCCGACATTTATGTCGGGAACCAAATTAAGACAAAATTTCGTGCTTTAGCACCATTTTTCGTAATTAATGTGGCTAAAGCCGTCTTTTGGGTGTTCATTAATCCACGAGCTAAAGCTCGTGGCAATTCCAATTAACATTCTGCGTAATGTAAGTTTTTAAATTTATTCTAAATTATGAGTTGAAACCTCTGAATAGTTGATATCAATTAAAAAAGTCAAATACCATTAGCTGAAAAATTTGCGCAGCCTTATTCGGAAAAGACCATTATTCAAACGCTGAATACTTTTGAATTATCTCATTATTAGAATAGACAACTCTTCTACCCTATTAGCGCTCACTGCAATAAATTTTCTCGAGCATATCTATAAAACTAACAAAATAAAATTCGCGCATTCGCGGCTTATCTTTAAAATTTCAGATTCAACAAAACCATCGGGTCGATTCTTTTTGTAAACCATTGTGCGCCCCAGTGCAAATGTGAACCGGTCGCCCTGCCGGTCGAGCCGACCCAGCCGATTATCTCTCCTTTTTTTACTTTAGTTCCGGTTTGCACATTCAGCTTACTCATATGTAAATATACTGTATTCAATCCTTGTCCGTGATCAAGCAAAACAAAATTCCCATTGTAATAAAAATTATTGCCGGCAATTGTCACAATGCCGTCAGCAGCAGCAAGCACAGGCGTACCTTCGTCAACTGCAAAGTCAATTCCGTTATGCGGGCTTTTCGGTACACCATTCAATATTCTTTGACTCCCAAAAATACTTGTAATTCTTCCCCCTTCAACGGGACGCACAAAGCCGCTTGCATAAAATGCAGTATCAATAATTCCAATTTTCTTTCTCGCCTCTTTCATTCTTTCGGCTTCTTCTTCAATTCTCGGAAGTTCAGAAGAAGGCGGCGTTACATACTTCTCTGCAATTTTTAATCTTTGAATAACATACTTTCGTTTTGCAAGAGTTATTTTTTTTATTTCTGATTCCCCATCATTAAAAATTACTCTAATTGTATGTGTACCTTTTGCGTCTCTGTCAAATCCGACTAAGAAATAACCGCGCTCGTCAAAACCGATTTCGTCGCCATCTAACAGAACAGACTTAATATTTTTTGCTTCGCCAATCAAAACTCCGCCGGGTTCAGCTTTGCCGATCAACTTAATTTCTTGCGGATATATATGAGAACTCACCTCGTGGAAAGAAAGACACAAAAAAAACAAAATAAATAGGAATGAAATTTTTGATTTCATGACAGCAACATTGTTTGTTTGTAAAATTGTTAAAAGATTGTCCAGTACGCGGTCAATTGACCCGAAAAATATCTGTAGCTCGAATCGTATCTTGAAGTGCTTCCCGCCCCAATTCTTCCGCTGAATGTAAAATTTCTAATCGGCTGATAATATACTTCCACATGCCCTTCAAGTGCGACAAAACTGTTTTGTGGAATAAATCCCAGCTTGCCGCCAAGTGTTACCCTTAAATCTTTTTTCTTTTCGAGTTCATTATCGACAAAGATACTATGTGATTCAAAATTTTTCGGTGAATAATAAAAAGACGACTTGAATTTATAATTTGTGTAATAGTATTCATATCCAACTATCAGATTTTTATAAAAATAATAACCGATTCTCAAATAAAGATCATTTCCTTCGTTATTATCCGTCACAGAAACATACTGAAACGAACCTTCCAGTTTAAGTCCTTCACGATGAATAAAGTAGCCACCTGCTCTGTACAAACTTGCATAGTAACGAATGTCGGTTAAGTAGGGTGAATAAAGAATTATTGCCGCGTCCGAGTTTTGATAATTAAATGTTAGTGATGCAGTATCCTTTCTTTCATATCTAAAAAATGCGTCTTTATCATCGCGTATAAAATAACCTTCTGAATTTGCAGATCCGAAACCAGCACCGGCTGTTATATAAGGAGAAAATTTAAAAAATACATGCCCTTTGAAAGTGGTGAATCTTCTACTACCTGTATAATAAATTGAATTAATTACGTTTTGATCCAGAACGACGGGATTTGCTTTAACAAATGTCTTAACATAAGAAACCCCCAAGGTGATAAAATTGGTCAGCCCCAATTCCAGTCTGCTGCCGAAATTTGTCAATCTCAAACTTTCATTATCAGCATAATACTGCGAGATAGGGGCCAGACCGACATAATTAGGAAATGTTTCAAAAATTGCTGCAAGTCCGGTAACGGGCAGCCACCCTTTACGATCCGTAATCATTTTCGTTTCCGTTGAATCGAGATCCCACGTACGAAGCATTGTATTGTAAATTGTTCGGGCTGAATCATATTCGCCGGCTTTAGCGTATGAATCGGCAAGATAAAGATTTGCGTCAAAGCTGGAAGAATCTTCTTTCACCAAGTCTTTGAATTCGCGCACGGCTGCTAAAGAATCACCCATAGCATAATACAATTTGGCGCGCTGCATAGCAGCATCAAAATTGTAGCCGTGGGAAAGAACATTGTTGTATACATCCAGAGCTTTTTGATAGTGTTTTGCACAGAAGAGAACATCGCCGTATTCTTTTTGAATCAAAACATTCGGTTCGGCTTTTGACATGTATTCTTCGTAATAAGGAAGTGCTGCCTCACAGTCGTGATCCAAAACTTTTCTTCTGCCGTCTTCCAGAATAGAATAAAGCTTTTCTTCTTCTGCACGCAATTTCTGCCAATCGATATTAGATTGCAGCTTAGCAGCATCGGGATTTCCGGGTGCCAATGTTTTTGCTTTATTTGCATAATCCTGGGCTGCTGCAAAATCTCTTTGAATTAATTTTAATGAACCCATAGCAATCAAAGCGTCGAGATTGTTTGGCTGTTTCTTAATTATCTCAGCCAATAATTTATTCGCAAGATCAATATCCTGACCCGTCCATACAGAAACCTGCGCTCGAAGAAGCTGGTAGTCGGCATTTGTCGGATAATCCTGCAAAAGTTTATCGGCTACACGAAGGGACTGATCAAAATTGCGGTTCCAAGCTAGAACTTTTGCATAACGGTACAGAAGCTGCGGATCTTTTTCATCGGGATATTTTTCAAAATATTTATTCAAATAATCGAGAGCATCTTCGTACTGCTGAAGTTCATCATAATAAACCGCAATCTGGTCAAGAGCTTTTTTATCATCGGGATTTTTCTCAAGAATTTTTTTGTACTCTTCAATTTTCTCTTGAATAAACTGGTCGCGCAGCTTTGTTACTTTATCATAAGTCTCCTGATATTTCGGGTCGCCGCTGTTCGTAATTCCAATTAAATTAATTTGCTGATATGCTTCCTGATATCTTCCACTTTTAAGTAGTTCATCTATTAACTTGTATCTTGTATTTATATCATCGGGTTTTCTTTTTAAGATATTGTAATAGCGGTCGATGGGGTAAACTTTTTCAAAAGCACGCGGGTTTTGAAGTGTTACATAAGCTTCTTTGTTTACAATATCCAGTCCATCTTGCGCTTCCTGAAAAAACGGTTTAAAACTAAGTGCTGTTTCAAATGCTTTTTTTGCGATTTGATATTTAGCAAGCCAGAGAGTAAAATACCCGTAACGACTCCAGAGCCGCCAGTCCTCAGGATATTTTTCGACGTAAGTCTTTAATATTTTTTCTCCTTTTTGTATGTGACCTGTCTTGGCTAAAATTTCCGTGTAACGAATAATTTCGTCGGGAGATGCATTGTTATCTTTTTCTAAGTATTTATCATACCATTCCTCCGCCTTATCCCATATTTCCATATTTCTGTATGATTTTCCTATTTCCAAATAATTAACGGGGTTGTTAGGATTGATTGCAATTTCGCGGAGATGCCCTTCAATTTTTTTTTGAAGGAGTGCATACCATACTTCTTGAACGCGTCTAAGATTGTTTTCGTACTCAGCTTTTCTGCCTGCTTCAGATTCAAGTGCAATTGCTCTTCTGTAATCTACTACAGCGTTTTCGTACTGGGAACGTTTTTCATAACATCGAGCTCTTAAATTATACCCTTCGGCTTCCCGGGGTCTTGCAGAAATATATTTATTAAGCTGATCAATGGCTTCTCCGTAGCGCCCTGCCTGTATATGCTGGAGTGCAATTCTTTTAAAACTTTCTACTTCGCTTTGTTGCTGTGCAAATAAAATTAAAGGAATAAAATAAAGCACGATTATTCCGGTGAGAATTTTAGGCGTTATATTCGGCTTAAAAAGAAATTTCATCCGATAGTTTTCAAAGTGCAATTTTAATTTATCAAAAAATCGTCAAAAATATAACGATATCAAACAACAGAAATTTTTGAGTTTGTAGTAGAATATGAATTTGGATTTTGTGCCAGGTTAAAAACAATCCTCAAATTATATTCAACCGAACAAGCATAGCTGCCTTCTAATACACCTTTCAGTTTGTGGGTTTTAAGATTCGGTGAAAATGGATTTCCCCTTAATTCTCGAAGAGTCTTTAAAACATCCTTTTTATGCTGCGTATATTTATTGATAACTTTTTTGTAGCCTCTCTTAAAAGAAGAAGTCCAGTAAATATTCATTATTCGTCTTCTAGTTCTCTTATAAGATCATTGATTGAACCGGTCTTAGCTTTGCCGCTTTTATATTTTTCCACTCTTTCTTTTACAGAGCTTGCAATTTCTCTTCTCCTCTGTTCAATTACTCTCTTTTTAATTATTTCGGCAAGCATTAATTGCTCATCGAGCGGCAACTTTGACGCATTGTCCAGCACTTGATCGAGTGACATTGTTGTTCCATCGTTGTACCTATTTTATTCTTGTATAACTTATCCATTCATTCCCTAAAATTCAACAACTACGTCGTTAGCAATTACAAAAAGTGTAGTTTGTTTATTTGTTTTTAATCCCAAATTATGCAATAGGATTCGAAACTCGTCCCCGACATCTTGTCGGGGGAAAGTAACTGTGTCCTTATAAAAGAAAAACAGAAATCAGATTCTTACCTTTCTAACCCCGATAAAAAGCCCCGATTAAAAACATCGGGACACACATCGGGATAAGTGCGTAAATCATAATATAGCATTAATAACAAAATTAATTAGTTCTATTTTTGGCTTTATTTGTCCTTCTATCCATAAGGTAATAAGGTCGGGTTTTAGGAAGGTAATGCAGTCTTACTAAGGTTCAATTGCTGCCCAGTACGTATAACTGTTGTAATTATTTGGGATTAACACAATTTAGAATTGTTATAATTCATCCTCTACAAGGATGTTTGGTTTGTGGTGTTAAACTTATACTACTATAATAAAACTTCTACGAAGTTTTTTCTACCGACCTCGTAGAGGTCATATTATTGTAGAAAATAATTCATTTCAAATATCAAGGGTGACCAA
>DYLN01000284.1 GCA_020722085.1 Melioribacter roseus | reverse complement strand
CAATGAAAAATGTCCCGCAGAGCGGGATCCCGCTTGGCGGGAAAAACTGAAAAATAAAAACTGTTAGCCTATAGTTGACATCTAACTTATCCTGTAGTATAATACAGGCATGAAAAAATTTTTGGGTTTCGCTTTGCTTGTTTCTTGTTTCTTGTTTCTTGTTTCCTCAGTAAAAGCCGACACCGGCCAGTACGGCCAATACGGTCAACCATCTGTCTCCTATCAAATCTTAATTGATAAAATGGTTACCAAACCGGATACTGATCAATATGTGGATAATCTTTCGGTCTCTGATCCGCGTTTTGCTCCCAATCAAGATATCTGGTTTCAGATTAAAGTAAAAAATACTTCCAACCAAGATTTGACCAATGTCGAAGTACACGACTATGTCCCTTCATACTTAGAACCCTTAGAAGGTCCGGGTACTTGGGACAGCAATACCAGAGTTATCAGCTGGAACGCCGGTGATTTTGTTGTTGATGAAGAAAAAGTTTATTTTTTAAAAATGCGGGTTTACTCTACTGCCAATCTGCCATCAGATAAAGGATTGTTTTGTCTGGTAAACAAAACCGATGCCCGTAATGAAAATACTTACGATGAGGATACGGCTCAGTTTTGTATTGAAAAAGAAGTCGTTGGTGTTAGCAAAGTTCCTTCTGCCGGACCAGAATTTGGCCTGCTTTTGCTGGCTGGGAATATCTTAGGCGCAGGCGCCGGTCTCTATATTAAGAAAAAATTTTAATCTCCTAAACAGTTAAACCTTAAAACTTAAACAGTTAAAAAAACTACTAAACTGTTAAGAATTAAACGTATTTGTTTAATAGTTTAATGTTTAATAAGTTTTTTTAGGTTTTAACAGTTTAACCGTTTAACTGTTTAATCTTATAGCTTCTCTTTTTCGGCCAATGTTCACTCTTTGTGGATAAATAATTATAAATTGTAATAATGATAACTATAGTTGATTTTTTGTTTATCGTATGCTATACTATAGGTTATGTTTAATGGACGGAGCATATCGGAAACAAGACTGTTGCGCATTTTAAATACCCAAGGGTCTGGGGACCGCTTAGCGGCCTCCTAATCTTTGGGCATTTTTTTGCCCAAAAAAGTTTCGTCCCAGGCGGGGACTAGCTTCCCGCCGAAGGGCGGGACAATATAGACTAGTCCCCGCCCCAATTGGGAGCGAGGACAAAGGGACGGAAATAATTGTCCGTTTGCAAAGACAATGAAGTCCGTCGTCCCCCTTCGCTCTAACGAGCTTCGGAGGGACAAGCACCTTAACAAAATGGGTATAGATGTCTTGATTCCCAATCAAGCCCTCAAGCATGGGCTTGAGGAAGATGAAAAGATGTCTATTCTAGTCGAAAGACTAGATCAGGTTACAAGGCAAATGTTGGCAAAAGGCGTACGGCAAACTGAAAGTAAA
>DYLN01000283.1 GCA_020722085.1 Melioribacter roseus | reverse complement strand
CCTGAAAATAATTATACTCCCGCTCATTAATTTTCATCTTCACCCGGTGTTTGATAATCCGCTCACCGGTTTCTTTATCATACCGCTTCTGGTACTCAATTCTCCCCTCGTCGCGCTCGTACCTCTCATAGTTTTGCATCATCTTCCGCATCGCTTTTATCAGGAGCTCTTCCTTCTGGTGCTTCGTCTTCTCCTCCGCTTCTGCGAGAAGCGCAATCACTTCATCGCACATCACATAGGTGGTCTTGATATTCATCGTATCCTCCTCTAAAAAAAATATCCTTCTACTCATTAATACGATGAAATCAGTTAGAAGATAAAAATTTTTTAGAAAAATCGATACTTGTTTAAATTGGCATGTGCAATCGTAAAAGCATTATTACAAAGGTGTTCACTTCTGGGCATAATGCATGGAAAAAAATCGAATGTTTTTGTGGTGTTCTAATATTATTAATATGATAAAGTATTTTGAGGTGATCCTAATAAACAAATAAAACTAATTTATACTTAAGTAGAAAGCAAAAAGGAACGGCCTACACCGTTCCTTAATATTTCGATAAATTAGATCGCCTGTGTGAATTTGTTAGAGAGAAAACCTCAATACGCCAGGTTTATGTGATAGGTTCTTTTCACTGCATTGAGCAATGAAGATACAACCTCAGGGTTCTCATTCCTGGCAGTTCCCAGCATTGTCAGAATTTCACTGCGGGTGAGCGGAATGTCGTAATGCTCGCAATTCACCGCATTGTTCCTGCCGCAAATTTCCTTGTTGATGCAATCTTTACACGTTTTCATGTATGACCTCCTATAAGTTCGGGTACTTTTCATTCAATAACCGATATGGGAGGATAATAAGCAAATACCATGCCAATTATCTTTTTCGCATGTACTACGAACATGTTTTACGATAAAAAATCATATAATTTTTGTAAATGTTCCTATCGGTTAGCTGATTTTCTGGATTTGTTAACATACAAAACGTGAATATAACCTTAAGTCAAACAAAAAACCATATATAATATTCAAAATTATTAATTTGAGCATAAATTATCACCACCATTTTCAATTTACATAAAACATGTTGGAATTTTGATATTAAATGTGGTATTTTTACAACAGACAGAGTAAATATTATAAACTTTCTGTTTATATTTAGAGTAGTTCCATATCTCATTTCTTTAATTTTATATAAAATTAAAACACTTTAATAATTCGCATTCACACCTTCAGAGAATCTATCCATAAACAATTTTGTTATATGTCTGCTTTCCAGCTCTATTTTTGTTTATTGAACTGTAAGTTTTCGATTATTGTAATTTCCGTGCGATTTGCATAATAACTCGAAGCATGCATTGATCCTTTCATCGACGTATTCACGCGGCTTGAGCACCCAGAACGCATCATCCGGTCAATAGGAGGCTGCAAAGAGGGGTAATTGAGGGCTT
>DYLN01000119.1 GCA_020722085.1 Melioribacter roseus | reverse complement strand
CGTTTAATTGCTGCTGAAAAAATTCTCAATATTTAATCAGCACTTCTTTTATGATTCCTAGTGCCCAATCAATTTCTTCTTTTTTTATAACAAGAGGCGGGGCGAAACGAATAACATTTTCGTGTGTTTCTTTGCATAATATACCTCGCTGTGCCAATGCCTCACAAAACCTTCTTGCACCGCCGGCACTCTTCTTTAGTTCAACGCCAATGAATAATCCTTTACCTCTTACTTCTTTTACATGCGGTGACTGAATTTTTTTTAATTCGCTAATGAAGTAATTGCCAAGCTCAAATGATTTTTCGATCAGCTTTTCATCAATCAGTACTTTTAATGATTCCCTTGCAACTGCGGCACCAAGCGGATTACCTCCGAATGTGGAGCCGTGATCCCCCGGTTTGAATACACCAAGAATTTCCTTGTTGGATAGGACTGCTGAGACTGGATAACATCCGCCAGAAAGCGCTTTACCGATTATCACAACATCCGGTCGTATGTTTTCATATTCAAAAGCAAATAATTTTCCGCTTCTTCCAAGTCCACACTGAATTTCATCGGTAATTAAAAGTACATTATTTTTCCTGCATATATCGGCGCATGATTTTAAATAGCCCTCCGGCGGAACAACAACTCCTCCTTCCCCTTGAATAGGTTCTACTAGAAATGCAACAGTGTTTGAAGTTACAGCATTTTCAAGAGCTTTTGCATTTCCGTATTCAACAATCTTAAATCCGGGTGTGAACGGACCAAATCCATCTCTGTACTGTTCTTCAGTCGAAAAACTTATAATGGAGATAGTTCTTCCAGCGAAATTATTTGTGCATGTAATGATTTCGGCTTTTTGCTCAGGGACTCCCTTTACTTTATAGCCCCATTTTCTAGCTGCTTTCAATGCTGTTTCTACAGCTTCGGCGCCGGAATTCATAGGCAAAGAAAGTTCGTAACCTGTTAGCTCGCTTAATTCTTTATAGAGTAACGGCAATTGACTGTTGCGAAATGCCCGCGATGTTAATGTTACTTTATCAGCCTGTTCCTTTAAAGCCTTTACAATTCTGGGATGGCAATGCCCTTGATTAACTGCAGAGTAAGCCGCTAGGCAATCTAAATATTTATTGCCTTCTACGTCGTAAACCCAAACACCTTCCGCCCGATCTATTACAACATCAAGCGGATGATAATTGTGTGCCCCGTATTTTTCTTCCAGTTCGATGTATTCTTTAGCCAGCATAAAATTCCTTTTTATTGGAAAAATTTTTGACTGCAAATTTATTAAAATTACACCTCACATCCGAACAATGCGTCGATCTTAATGCTAATCTTGTTATTACTTTTTTCTTTTGATAAGTTTTGATAAATAATTTTGAGGGAAAATGAAAGTTGTTACTTCGTCATTCGGCGTTGACACGAAAGGTTCTACCGATATGATTGATATTACTGCTAAAGTGCAGCAAGAACTAAAAAAATCGGGATTAAAAGAGGGAAGTGCTCTTGTTTTTGTTTCGGGCTCAACAGCTGGTGTTACAACAATTGAATATGAACCCGGCTTGTTAAAAGATTATCCTGAGTTTTTTGAGAAAATAATCCCTTCAAAAAATCGTTATCATCATGATGATACATGGCATGATGCAAACGGATATGCGCATGTAAGAGCCTCACTTCAAGGGGCTTCGTTCACAGTTCCGTTTAGCAATAGCGAATTAATGCTTGGCACATGGCAGCAAATTATACTTGTAGATTTTGATAACAGAGCAAGAAAAAGAAATATTGTTGTTCAATTTACCGGTCAATAATAGATGAAAAAATTTAAAGTTCTGTTTGTTTTTGTTTTTCTGCCCTATCTTGTCACTTTCGGTTGGGGCGATAAAGGTCATAAGACAATTACACAGCAGGCAATGAAGCTTTTGCCGCTTGAAATGAATCTTCCGCAATCTATAAAAAATCTGGTTGTTGATCATTGTGTTGATCCCGATTACAGGAAAAAAGATGATCCGACAGAAGGTCCCAAACATTTTATTGATATTGATTACTACCAGGAATTTATGTCGGGAAGAATGATCGAAGACAAAGCTGAATTGATTAAGGCTTATGGTGACAGCCTTGTTGAAAAACAAGGCGTTTTGCCGTGGGCAACCGAAGATTCATATAATAAATTAATCGATGCTTTTAAAAGCCGTGATAAAAATAAAATTGTTCTTTACGCTGCAGATCTTGCTCATTATGTTGAAGATGCTTACCAGCCGCTTCATACCACAATGAATTACGACGGACAATTGACCGGTCAAAAAGGTGTTCATGCTAGATATGAAATTCACATGGTCGATGATAATCTTGATTCTATTAAGTCACATTTGGATATACTGAATATCAGACCAATACCGAACGTTCGCAATTTTATTTTTGGTTACATAAACGATTCAAATACACTTGTTGATTTAATCCTTTCAGCGGATAAAATGGCATTTAAAAACGGGAATGCAAAATTTGGGGAAAACTATTATAAAATTTTATGGGATAGAACGGGTTATATTACTATTCAGCAGTTTAATAATGCAGCACGTACGTTAGCTTCTTTTATTTATCAAGCCTGGGAAAAAGCCGGTAAACCCAATCTGACAAATTTATAATGGCAAAAACAGTTACAGTTTTCGGAAGTTCAAGACCAAGACCCGGAGAGCATGAGTACAACACAGCTTACTCTTTGGGCAAAAAATTAGGTCGTGCCGGGTTAAATGTTTGTTCGGGAGGTTTTCAGGGAATTATGGATGCGGTTTCTAAAGGTGCTTCCGAAACAAACGTAAAAGTAATCGGTGTGACCTTAAATATTTATAACGCTGTACCAAGCATGTATCTAACCGAAGAGATAAAAACAAATTCTTTGTTTGAGAGACTTAAAAACCTATTGGAACTTGGAGATGCATACATAGTTTTGCAAGGTGGAACCGGCACTCTGCTCGAACTGGCGTTGGTTTGGGAATTTATGAATAAGAATATTATTGAGCATAAACCTTTTGCATGCCACAGCAGTATGTGGAAAGAAATAACTGCAATCATGGAAAGACAAATTGCTTTCGAACAAAGGCAGACCGGGTTAATAAAATCTTTTGAAAATATCGATGAATGTGCTGACTATATAATTAATTCATTAAAGTAAAAACCGCTTTGTTCATTTCTCAATTAGAGAAACTACTGCTTCTAAAACTAAATCAACGCCCAATTCTTTTATGCACTTAAATTTTACGTCTTTCCGTGTGCATGTTAATGGTTTGGGTGAATAGTAAAAACATGGCGAGCAGTCAAGTTGCAATGAAATTATTTTGTGTTCCGTTTGCCACGGATAAATGTAATTTATATTTGTAGGGCCAATAATAGCGGCGGTTTTTAATTTTAACGCAGCTGCAATATGCATAAGGCTCGAATCGTTGGAGACAAACACGCTGCATCTTTTCATCAGCGCTGCTGTTTCAAGTAAATTTTTTGCTTTAACGTTTACGGCATTTTTTGAATTGATGGCATCAACAATTTTTTGCTTTAGGTCATTCTCTTCTGCTCCGCCAAAAACAAGAATATACCCCTTATACTTTCGGATCAACTCCGTTCCGAGTTCTGCAAATTTCTCCGGTTCCCATCTTCTTTTTGTGTGATTTTTGAGAGGGGAGCATCCAGCGTGAAATCCAATTAATATGGATTGCTCTCTAATTCCAAGCGAGTTCAAAAAATTTTCTGCAAACTCTAGTTCTTTTTTATCCAAATTCAATGTATATGGCGGAATATTCCTTAATTCTTTGTTCAGAAGTTTTGATATCAGTTTTACATTCTCTTCAACGTTATGAAGCAGGTCGTTTTCACGGATCGTTACATTGTTTAAAAATCCAAGATTAACGAAATCTTTGCGGAGATATCTGACTCCTACTCTTTTCTTACTGCCTATTAAAAAGTTGATTAAATTATATTCTTTCCTGTTGGACGGATAAACATTTATTGAAGCATCGTATTTGCCCCGCAGGTTGAGAACGAATTTTAAAGAAGAAATTTTAGAAGAATTTATAAAATCGTGATAATAAACATTATCTACTTCATCCAGTCTTTCGTAAATATCTTTTACTCCATGGAACATAACTATAGCGTCTATTTTTGAGTTTGGTAATTCTTCTTTCAGTTTAACAAGTGCAGGAGTAAACATTAAAGCATCGCCGATTCCGCTTAGTGCGTTTATCAGTATTTTCATTTGGCGGTAACTATCCTTGAATGATTTTTCCCATTAAGTAATTTTTTCTTGAAACCTGTTTTTCTCAGCCGGAAGTCTGATCATCTTCAGGTTTCTTAAAGAACACGTCAAAATTTTTCTTTTCTCTGTTGACATGATATTTAACATAAAGACTTTCGAGTCTTCCAAGAGAAAGTTTGTCGAGTTCCTCCTCATCTTTGTGGCGCATCAGCAGCATTTTATAATCTTCAGCTTCTCGCTTATCGAATTTTCTTTCGTATCTCTTAAGAATTTCAAAATATTTTTTTTGATCTCTGAAGCTCATTTTTATTTCTCACGTATTATATTTACCAAAACAAATTAATTAAAAAACTCAATATTATAAAAGATTATTTGCTTTAGTAAGATAAATGAGAACACACAAAAAAATCGTTCCCGCAGTGTCAATTGTACTTCCGGCGTACAACAGAGCAGCATTAATCGAAAGGGCGATTAACTCTGTAATAAATCAGACAATTAAAGATTGGGAATTAATTATTGTAGACGACGGGAGCTCAGACAACACTTTCGATATAGTAAATAAATTTTTGGAAAATTATGAGAACATCAGATACTTAAAGCATTCTAACAGGAAACTTTCTTTGTCTTTTAATGCTGGCATACTGGCGGCTTCAGGAAAGTTCGTTACATTCCTCGGCAGCGATGATGAATACAAAAGTAATCATCTTGAACTGCGGTTGAATGTGTTTAAGAACAATGATGTAGATTTTGTGCACGGCGGTGTAGAAATAATTGGTTATCCTTATGTAAAGGATAAAAACGACCTTACAAAAGAAATACATATCTCCGAATGTGTTGTCGGCGGAACGTTTTTTGCCTCAAAACAATTATTTGTTGAAATGGAAGGTTTTAAGGATTTGTCTTATAGTGAAGATTCCGAATTCTTTGAAAGACTTCAACAGAAAAAATATAAAATTATAAAAGTGGATTACCCTACTTACGTTTATTATAGAGATACGCCGGATAGTATTTGCAATAGCATTGATGAACATAGCATGAAACAAAAAAAGATTGAATGAATAAAGGATGAATTATTGAATGATGAATACACTCAGTCATTTTAGATCTATATTCGTTAATGAGTGTTCTTTTCGTACCTTGCAAAAGAAAGATAATCCAAATACTTTGAATAATGCACATGATTGTTCATATCAATATCTTCCGGACGGACTAAAATTTCGGTTTCAAATTTGGAATATTGTTCCGGCATATTTAGCTCTCTAATTGTAAATCTGATAAGTAGTCTTTAAATAATATACTGTATTATTGAAATCGATTGCTTTGTGAAAAGTATTTTCTTTTTACTGAAGTTGACCTCTTATTTTAAAGACATAATTTAGCCGCTTCCTAAGGGATGCCTTCGGCAGAATTTCGTCAATTTTCGCTTATTAAATTTTTATATTTTTAAGATGGATTGTGTTTGCGTAATTAGCGGCTCATTTCAAAGAATTTTTATTTGGCGGTCAACGTGAGTCCTTTTTAAAAAATCTTCAATGCTTTTTTGAAAAAAAATATTCATTTTTCATTCGCTGCAAATTAATTATGAGGGCTTTTTAATTGCCGGATAAATTTGTAATTGCCCATGATATGGGAACAAGTGCCGATAAAGCCGTAATCGTTTCTGTTACGGGTCGGATAATTGATTTTGCAAAAAAACAATATCCTCTCTATAATCCCGAACCGGGGTATGCTGAACAGGAGCCGTCTGACTGGTGGAACGCAGTATGTGAAACTACCCGCTCTGTTCTTGCAAAAACCGGCATTGATCCGAAAAACGTTGTGGGCATGACGTTTTCAACTCAAACCCAATGCCTTGTACCGGTTGATGACAACGGTAATCCGGTAAGGAAAGCATTTAGCTGGCTGGATGGACGAAGTGCGGACATAATACGTGAAAAATTATGGAACGCACCGAGGATAATGGGATACAATATTTTTCGCCTTCCTAAGTTTTTGTGGAAAACGGGCGGTGCACCCGGACATACAGGCAAGGAACAAATTGGTAAAATTCTCTGGATGCAAAAACACGAGCCCGAACTTTTTGCCCGTGTTTATAAGTTTTTAGATGCAAAAGATTTTCTCATTTATAAATTAACCGGCAATATGGTTACTTCTGTCGATATTGCAGTGGTATGGTGGCTTCTAAATACAAGAAATAATAAAAACCAATGGGATGAAAACCTTTGTAAATATGCTAATATCACTCCACAGAAATTAAGTGAAGTAAAACCGAGTGCTTCAATTGCGGGTTATGTGACCAAAGAAGCTGCTGATGCAACCGGATTGCTGCCCGGGACTCCAATTGTTAACGGTGCCGGTGATTTGGCTTCGGCAGCTTTAGGCTCGGGAGCAATTGAAGAAGGAGAAATGCATATTAGCCTTGGTACAAGCAGTTGGGTAGCAGGACATTTTGTAAAACGTAAAATTGATCTGGCGCATTACACAGGATGTATTGGAAGTACATATCCTGAAAAATATTATCTGGGAATGGCTCATCAGGAAACTGCCGGCATTTGTCTTGAATGGCTGAAAAACAAAATTCTTTATCACGAAGAAAAATTAAAAGAGGAATGGCAGCGCGAAAACATTTACGAAATATTGGATGAACTTGCTGTTAAAGCTGGTCCGGGTGCTCAGAGATTAATTTTTACTCCGTGGATGTTTGGCGAACGGAGTCCTCTAGACGATGATTATGTTCGGTCGGGACTTTACAATCTTAGTCTCGACCACACAAGAGAACACCTCGTACGGGCAGTATTTGAAGGAATTGCATTTAATACACGCTGGGCAATGGAAACTCTCGAAAACCTTTACTCTGAAGTCGACCACTTAAATATTATTGGCGGGGGTGCAAAGAGCGATATTTGGTGCCAGATTTTTGCCGATATTTTGAATCGAAAGATAAACCGTGTTTCCGAACCGCAGCAAGCCGGCGCCAGAGGAATTGCATTACTGGCAAGTATGACCTTGGGGTACATCGGTTCATTCACTGATATAAAAAATTATATTAAAATTGATAAAACTTTTTTGCCGAATCCGTGGAACAGAAAGCTATATGATAATTTATTTGAAGAGTTTAAAAACGTTTATAAGCAAAATAAATACTGGTACAAGCGGATGAATAAGACTAAGATTACTTACTAAATCTTTATGATAAAAGAAAATCTGACAGCATTATGTGCAAAAAGAGCGGATTTCTCAGAAGAAATGATTCCTGTCAGTGAGGACGTTAAATGTCACTTTAAAGTCGACAACAGCCCGAGAGTAATAAGACTTTAACTCAGATCAGGAAGAACATCACATTACCGTGCCGGATCATGGAACAATAAAATATGAGGCTCTCACTTTCACTGCTCAAGAATTTTTTTTAACTCTGCTTTGTCAACTGTTAATAACCCGTTTGGTATTAATCTCGGTGTCAAATCCTTCCAGTTTTTATCTTTAGAAAAAATCTCTTTGAACATTGGTAATGCTTTATTTAACTGTCCGCTGTTTGCCAGCGTTACTGCCGTCCAATATTTCATCTCAAGATTTCCGGGAAACATTTTCATCGCTGCGTAGTATTCCGACATTGCTTTATCCATACTGTTTTTTTCTACCGCAAGATCACCAGCATTCATATGGTCGTAAGCGCGGTGAACTTTCAGCAGTCTTTTTAATTCTTTAATTGGCTCGGGACTATCATCAACTCTCAAATCAATCAATTTATCTTCCCACGGTTTGCCGGTTGACGTACCTTTAAAGACCAGCAGTGCTGCAGATTGTTTTCCTCTGATATCACCGCCGGCTTTTTGAGCAGCTTCCAATGCGGCAACCATTCTTTCGGCAAGAGGTTCTCCTTTTGAATCTTCAAATGCCTTTGACATCGCCGGCCAGACTTTATCTGTAGACATCAAATTTGCCTGGACAGAATAGCCGTCGCCAATTATGTGTCCGGCAGGCTGAATACATTTCTTTCCTGTGTACGCTGCTGCTTTTCCTTTTGCATCTAAAATTGCAAGCTGCCTGAAATCTCTTCCTTCATCTGATGCAATTAATGAATCAACAGCTTCTTGAGGACTCAATCCTTTTTTTAACAATTCGAGTCCACGCGGACCGAAAGAGGCATTTACAAAAGATTGAGTGGCAACAACACCTACTCCGGCTTCGCCCCAAATTACAATTGTTCCCACAGAAAACCAGTGAGATTGCACTGCCGCACCGATCTCGCCAGTGGCGGCATCGCGCGCAACAATTGAAAATGTGTGTGCAAAAGGTTGACTGAAAAATTCCTGTGCAGAAGAAACATTAGTTAATATGCCGAGAAATAAAAATGCAGCAGTGAAAAATTTTTTCATGATTTGTCCCTATATATATTTTTTGAATTTAGTTTGCTAATCATAATTAATGAGGGTATTTTCAACTACTGAATTTTAAGAAAATAGGAGATAACATGCGAATTCGTTTTGTGCTGGTAATGTTAATTGTTTCTTTTGCAATAATTACTGCTCAAGAAAAGAAAGGAGAAAAAATTACTTTGAAGAATGATGTTGATAAAATTAGTTATAGTATCGGTCATAATATTGGCAAAAGTCTGAGCGATCCTGATATCACAGTGAACCTTGAAGTATTGATTGAAGGATTGAAAGATGCGGTAAACGGTAATGAAAGTTTGATGACTGATGATGAAATTAAGCGGTCTTTAACAGCTTTTAATCAAGAAATGATGAGCAAAAAACAGGCTGCTGCTAATTTGTTAAAAGAAAAGAATAAAAAAGCCGGCGAAAGCTTTTTAGCAGAAAACAAAAAGAAAGAGGGTGTTGTTGCTTTACCCGACGGGCTCCAGTATAAAATTTTGGTTAAAGGGAACGGTGCACAGCCTAACGATTCAAGTGTTGTTAAGGTAAATTATAAAGGCACTTTGATTGACGGAACTGAATTTGACAGCTCGTACAAAAGGGGAGAACCTGCAGAATTCCAGCTTAATAGGGTAATTAAAGGATGGACCGAAGCACTTAAACTGATGCACGTTGGCGATAAATGGGAATTATATATTCCTTCCGAACTTGCTTACGGAGAAAATGGTGCTGGAGGCATAATTGGTCCAAACGAAGTTCTTATTTTTGAAGTTGAGCTGCTTGATATTGTGAAATAATTTTTAGTGGGTCGGAACATCCGCTTTGAAAAAATATAAATTCCGGCTTCGCTGAAGCTTCGCCGGACAGATTGGCGTATAGGTTGTCTCGACCCTTTCAACTTCTTGGGTCAAGGTCTCCTCGCCAGTCGTCAGACCTCGACGGACCCTGTCGGGAGTCCG
>DYLN01000118.1 GCA_020722085.1 Melioribacter roseus | reverse complement strand
AAACCTAAAACTATTTATTCAGTCCTCTACTCGACAAAATGTTAATTGGAATTGCCACGAGCTTTAGCTCGTGGATTAATGAACACCCAAAAGACGGCTTTAGCCACATTAATTACGAAAAATGGTGCTAAAGCCCGAAATTTTGTCTTAATTTGGTTCCCGACATAAATGTCGGCGCTATTAAATAACTACCATTGCGTAAGGTGAGTTATTAATTTAGGTTGAATATAAAGATAATGCCGGGAGATGGTTTTGGAAATAATTGATTGGGTAAAATTATGTGTGGAAGGATTGCTTCAAGACTTGGTTTACTGATAATCCCAGCGTTTTTTTTAACTGCCTGCGGCACCGAGCCAAATGAATATAAACAGCCGGCTGTTATTTCAGGAAGAATAACCGACCAGAAAGGAATCGGTCTTTATAATGCTGGAGTTTTTATCCTGACCGCTCCTCAATTGGATCCGGCATGGACCGATCAGTCAGGCTTTTATAGGTTTGATAATGTGCCTGCGGGTGAACATAGATTAAGAGCGATTCGTGCTGGTTATAAAACTGAAGAGAAAGATGTTCCATCCGCTGTTAACGGAGTTTCAACGGTGAATTTTAGATTGCAAAAAGAAACTTATAATGTGCCTGCTGTTAAACCAATTAGTAAAGGAAGAGTCCGAATTAACGGTAAAAAACTCGAAATTGATTATAGTGGAAACGGCACTTATGAAACATTTAAAGTAAAAGGGGTAGCTTATTCTGCCACCCCGATAAACGGCTGGGATTATTTTACAGATCAATTTGCTCAAAGATCATTCCAGTATCTTAAATTATTGAACGTTAATACCATCAGAACATATTCTGGTATAGATAAAAAATCATTGCGGCTTGCAGAACAAAACGAAATTATGATTATAGTCGGCTTCTATGTTGATACAAATTATGATTTTTCCGATTCTTCAATTAGAGAAAAACTTAAAGATGATTTCGGCAGACTTGTAATTGAACTAAAAGATTCACCCTCTGTTTTGTTGTGGAATATCGGCAACGAACAAAATTATACTAACGGAAGCAATCCGTACTGGTACACTTTGACACAGGAAATGGCTGTTGAGGCTTATAAAATTGAAGGCGAAAAATATCATCCCGTCTGTGTAAATAACGGCAGTATTCATAATATTGGTAATGCCGCTTTTGCAGCTGACGATGCTTCATTAACCTACATTGACCTTTGGGCTTCCAATATGTATCAATGGGACTTGACCTCAGAAATAAATGTGTACAGAACAAAATCCAGCAAACCGATTGTTTTAACCGAATGGGGCATTGATGCACTCGATAACAGAATTAAAGAAGAATATGAAGATGTTCAGGCTCAATTTGACAGTACAAACTGGACTCAGATAATATCAAACAGCGATGTATGCGCGGGAGGAGCTGTGTTTGAATTTACAGATGAATGGTGGAAAGCTGGAGATAATTTAAGTCACGACTACGGCGGTTATGCTACAGGCTCCCACCCTGACGGCTACTCAAACGAAGAATGGTGGGGATTAATTGCAGTAACACCCGATGCCAATAACGACGGCATGGATGATTGGAGACCGAGAAAAGTTTTTTATACATTACAACAACTATGGCAGTAAATGAAAGGATTTTCTCATGAAGAAATATTCGTTCACTTTATTAACAGCTTTATTTATAATCTTTATCGAGGGGTGTTCAACGATGAGTGAAATCAGCAAATCACCCGGCGAACAAATTTCAAAATCATTTCAAAAAACAATAACAAAAAAAGTTGAGACGAACTATCTTATTTATTTGCCTGAAAATTACGGCAAGAGCGATAAAAAATGGCCTCTTCTTTTGTTTTTGCATGGGGCGGGTGAACGCGGCAGTGATATTAACTTGGTTAAGAAACACGGACCGCCGAAGCTTATAGCAGAAGGGAAAAATTTTCCGTTCATTGTTGTTTCTCCACAGTGCCCGCTCAATCAAAGATGGTCTGTTGATGTCCTTATAAGTTTATTGGATGAAATTGAGAAAGATTACAACGTTGATTTGAGCAGAGAGTATTTAACTGGATTAAGCATGGGCGGCTACGGTACATGGCAGCTTGCAACAGCGTATCCCGATCGTTTTGCGGCAGTTGTTCCAATTTGCGGCTGGGGTGACAATTTTGAGATATGTAAGCTGAAAAATGTACCGATGTGGGTTTTTCACGGCGCGAAAGATAAAGTTGTACCTGTTGAAGCTGAAAAGAAAATGGTAGATTCTTTAAAAGGCTGCGGCGGCAACGTTCGGTTTACAATTTATCCTGATGCCGGACACGACGCATGGACAGAAACATATAACAATCCAGAATTATACGATTGGATGTTGAATCAAGTCAATCACAAAAAAAGATAGTAAAATAAATTTTATAGTATAAATATATGAATCATTTTAACAAAACCATTTCATTTTTGCTTTTACATTTTTTGTTTTTGCTTTCGTGTGTTAATGCACAGCGGAATCAATTCGTAAAAGTGGAAGGGAAAAATTTTATCGGATCGGACGGCGAAGTTTTACTGCTGAGAGGAGTTAATCTCGGCAACTGGCTTAATCCTGAAGGCTATATGTTCCACTTTAAGGATGCGAGCTCCGCAAGATTAATTAACAATGTTTTCACCGAACTGTTAGGACCTGAGAAAACATCAAAATTTTGGAAACAGTTTCGTCAAAATTACATAACAAACGATGATATTAAGTTCGTAAAGCAAACCGGATTAAACTCTATAAGAGTTCCTTTCAACTTTCGATTATTTTGTAACGAAGAATATCCTCCTGAGTATAAAGAAGATGGATTTAATTACCTGGATAGCGTTATTGCATGGAGTAAAGAAATTGGTCTTTATGTTATTTTAGATATGCATGCGGCACCTGGCGGACAAACCGGCGATAACATAGATGATAGCTGGGGATATCCGTTTTTATACGAAAGCGAAGAAATGCAGAAAATAACCGTTGAACTCTGGAAAAAAATTGCTGAAAGGTATAAAAATGAAGTGACAGTTATCGGCTATGATCTCCTTAACGAACCAATCCCTCATTTCTTCGATCAAGATTATTTTAATCCTAAACTTGAACCACTTTATAAAAAAATAGTTAATGCAATCCGACAAGTTGATACAAACCATATAGTTTTTTTGGGTGGTGCGCGGTGGGATACAAATTTTAAAGTTTTTGGGAAACCTTTCGATAAAAAGTTAGCTTACACATTTCATAAATACTGGATGCCTGTCAAACAACAAGAAATTCAGGAATATGTTGATTTTAAAGAGAAGTATAACGTACCTGTGTGGCTTGGAGAATCGGGAGAAAATACCGACGAATGGATTAATTCATTCAGAGAATTGTTAGAGAAAAATAATATAGGCTGGTGTTTCTGGCCTTATAAAAAAATGGATTCGGAAAGGTCGATGGTTTCTTTCGAAAAAACCAATGAATGGGATGAGATAATAAAGTACGCGAATTCTTTACGGAATAATTTTGAAGCCGTAAGAAAAAATCGTCCATCAAATGAAGTAATTAAAAAAGCTTTTGATGATTTACTCGAAAATATAAAATTGGCTAAGTGTAAAATTAATAACGGCTACTTAAAAGCCCTTGGATGTGAAATTCCAGAACATTTTTAACAATAGCGGAGGTGGTTATGAAGAAACTGAATTTTCTTTTTTTGCTCACAACATTTTTTTTAATTGCGGAGATATTAGCTGCTCAAAGTTTTTCGTATAAAGACAAGACAGCGCCTATCGATAAAAGAGTTAATGACCTGTTAAGCAGAATGACTCTCGAAGAAAAAATTGATCTACTCGGCGGTACGGGTTTTGCAACTAAACCAAATTTAAGACTCGGCATTCCGGAACTGCAAATGTCCGATGGACCGGTCGGGGTGCGCTGGGACAATGCAACAGCTTTTCCGGTATCAATTGCGATGGCGGCTACCTGGAATCCTGAAGCAGTAAATACTGTGGCCGGTGCAATTGCACGTGAGTTACTCGGCAAGGGAAGAAATGTTATCCTTGGTCCGTGTGTTAATATTGCAAGAATTCCTCAGGGCGGCAGAAACTTTGAAAGCTTTGGCGAAGATCCGTATTTAACCTCAAGAATGACTGTAGCCTATATTGAAGGAGTACAGAAAAACGGAGCCGCTGCTACCGTAAAACACTTTGCAGCCAATAATCAGGAATACGAAAGAATGTATGTCGATACCTGGGTGAGCAAACGCGCATTGAATGAAATTTATCTGCCGGCATTCAAAGCAGCGGTTACTGAAGCCGATGTTCTTTGTGTGATGTGTGCGTACAATAAAATTAACGGAACGTTTGCTGCTGAAAATGATTATCTGCTGAATCAAAAACTAAAAAAAGAATGGGGCTTTAAAGGGTTGGTTATGTCAGATTGGGGCGCGGTTCATTCATCGCTGCCTACCGCAAAAGGCAGTCTCGATCTCGAAATGCCGACCGGTGCTTATATGAATACATCAACTTTGATGGATGCCGTAAAAAAAGGAGAACTGCCCGAAAGTAAAATTGACGATAAAGTAAGAAGAATTTTGACTGTAATTTTTAAACTCGGTCTGTTCGATAAAGAAATTAAAGAAGATGATACTTTGGTTAATAGCAAAGAGAACAGGGGAATTGCGTATAAAACATCACTGGAAAGTATTGTCCTCCTAAAAAACAACGGGGGCATTCTTCCGATGAAACAAAATGAAATAAAAACACTCGCCGTTATCGGTCCTAACGCTAATGTTGCAAGAACCGGAGGCGGAGGCAGTGCTCTGGTTTCTCCGATTGACCCTGTTAGTCCGCTGGAAGGATTGAAAAACAAACTAAATAAGAATATTAGAATTGAGTACGCACAGGGTGTTATTATGGATGGCGATGAGGAAAGAATTGCTGGTAAATATTTGTTTGCAGATAATTATATGGAGAAAAACGGTTTGAATGCAGAGTATTTCAATAACATGAATTTTGAGGGGACTCCCAGAATAAAAAGGATTGATAGGGAAATAAACTTTAAATGGCACGGCGGAAGTCCCGACCCTAAAATTGATAATGATAAATTTTCAGCTCGATGGACAGGATATTTGAAAGCACCGAAGACGGGAGAATACACAATTAGTATAACAAGCGACGACGGTTCGAGAATTTACTTGGATAACAAATTGATGCTTGAAAACTGGACAGATCATTCCATGGAAAGCAGAAGTTTTAAGATAACGCTTGAGGAAGGGAAAGTTTATCCCGTCAAAATTGAGTTTTATGAAAACGGCGGTGATGCTGGTATTATTTTAGGCTGGCGTCTGCCGGGTGAAAATTTACTTGATCAAGCGGTTCAAACCGCAAAAAATGCGGATTACGTTCTCTTGTTCGCAGGCGATTCACCGAATGTGGAAACTGAAGGAAAAGATAGGGATGATTTAGTTTTGCCAAATGAACAGAATTTGCTTATTCAAAAAGTAGCCGAGGTCAATAAGAATGTTGTGGTAGTTTTGCAGACAGGCTCACCTGTTGAAATGGATAAGTGGATTGATAATGTTAAAGGCGTTGTTGAAACATGGTTCCCCGGCACCGAAGGCGGCAATGCAATTGCCGATGTGCTGATCGGTAATTATAATCCTTCCGGTAAACTGCCTGTCACTTTTCCTAAAAAATGGAAGGATTGTTCCGCATTCGATTCATATAAAAAATACGAAGCGAGAACATATTATGCTGACGACATTTATGTAGGATACCGACATTTTGATAAATATAATATTGAGCCTTTATTCCCATTTGGATTTGGTCTTTCGTATACAACATTTTCCTATAGTAATATTAAAGTAAATCAGGACGGAGATAATTATACCGTGACTTTTAAATTAAAAAATACCGGCAGCGTAAAAGGCGAAGAAACTGCCCAGCTTTACGTTTCAGCGGTGAATTCGAAAATAGACCGTCCGGTTAAAGAGTTAAAAGCGTTCAAGAAAATTTTGCTTGAGCCTGGTGAATCAAAAACAGTCGAATTAATTATCGATAAAAATTCATTTTCATATTTCGATGAACAATCAGACTCATGGAAAATTGAAGCGGGCAAATATAAAATTTTAGTCGGATCTTCTTCAAGAGATTTGCCTTTGGAAGCCGAGATTGATTTGTAAATTGCTCCCTTACCTTTAAGGATTTCGTTCAATTATAAAATTAAGATGCGAATGAACAAGAAGAAAATTAGCAGTGTAACAATAAAAATCATTTTTCTTACATCGCTTCTGATTAATCATTCTTATTTGTCTGCGCAGACAATTGAAGACCGGATTAGCACGATAATTTCTAAAATGACAATTGAAGAGGAAATAGAGCAGCTTCATAAAGAAGGAGGATTCAATACAGCCGATAATACAAGGTTAAAAATACCCGGGTTCATTATGTCTGACGGACCTCACGGTGTGCGCAGCGGTTATGCTACTTCATTTCCGGTTGGGATTGCACTCGCAGCAACATGGGATGTTGATATTGTAAAACGAGTCGGAATCGCGATGGGAGAAGAATTCAGAGGTAAGGGAATTCATCAAGCATTAGGGCCCTGCCTTGATCTTACATTGGATCCGCGCAACGGCAGAACTCCCGAAAGCAGCGGTGAAGACCCGTATTTAAGTGCAATGATCAATACGGCATTGGTTTCGGGAATTCAGTCTACACCGACAATTGCAACAGTTAAACATTTTTTTACCGAGTACAAACAGGAAAGGAGAACTGAAAACAATTATTCTATTTCGGATAAAATGATGATGGAACACTACGGCTTGCAGTTTAAAAGTGCTGTCCAAATTGGCGGTGCAATGAGTGTAATGAACGCGTACAATTTAATAAACGGTGAAAAGTGCGGTGAAAATTATAATCTTCTTACAAACATATTGAAAAAGAAGTGGGGCTTTCCATTTTATGTTGTATCTGATTGGGGCTCTTTATGGGATGCACAGAAAGCAATAAATGCCGGCTGCGATATTGAAATGGGTTCAGACTTGTATCAAAATAATCTTCTTAATCTTTACAGAAGTGGAGCAATTTCTAAGGGCACAATCGATGAAGCTGTTCGAAGGGTATTAAGAACAAAAATTATAGCTGGATTATTAGATTATTATCCTCCGGGCGATCCGTCCGATGTTAATAGTGCTGAACATAGAGAGATATGTCTTCAAGCAGGTAAAGAAAGTGTAGTTTTGCTAAAGAACCAGGATAATATTTTACCGTTAAATAAGAACTCAATAAATAAAATTGCAGTAATCGGTCCCTCTGCAAATGTAATGATAACCGATGGCTCAGGTAGTAGCTGGGTTGAACCATTGTATAAAGTTTCGCCGCTTGAAGGAATTAAAAATTATATGGGTGAAAGTGGTGTATTGTATGCTAAAGGATGTGACATTGCTAATAACTTTGCAAGCGATATTTCAGATGCAATTAATTATGCAAAACAAGCTGATGTGGTAATTTACTTTGGCGGATTAGATGGTACACAAGAAGGTGAGGGCTTTGACCGCGCAAACGGCTCAATTGAATTGCCTGGCAAGCAAAAGGATTTAATTAAATATTTATCATCAGTTAATAAGAATTTAATTGTTGTTCTTATAAGTGGAGGAATTTGCGGTGCTAATTACTTTATAAATGATATTAAAGCTTTGTTGTATGCATTTTATCCCGGTCAAGAGGGTGGTAATGCAATTGCACAAATCTTGTTTGGTGATTATAACCCCAGTGGTAAACTTCCTGTTACAATGCCAATTAACGATTCACAACTTCCACCGCAAAATTTTAATTTCGACGATGACTACGGTGGTGGATATAGATGGTTCGACAAGAAAGGTTATAAACCACAATTTGCTTTTGGCTTTGGGATGAGTTATACGACTTTTTCTTTTAGTAATCTTACTATCTCACCTCAAAATGTTTCTGCTGGACAATTAATTGATGTAAGCGTAGATGTTACCAATACAGGCAGTCTAAACGGGGACGAGGTAGTTCAGCTTTATTTAACCGATGAAAGAAACGAAGAAGAAATTTCACTTAAACAATTAAAAGGATTCAAACGCGTTAATCTTAATCCCGGCGAAACTAAAAAAGTCACTTTTCAAATTACGCCGAATGAGTTGTACTATTATAATCAATCGGCTTCCTGTTATGAAGTTAAGTCGGGTAATTACATGGTAAGAGTTGGCAATTCATCTGATAATTTATTTCTTTCAGGTAATTTTGAAATTACCGCAGCACCGCTAAAACCCGATTTAAGAATTGCCAACATCAGAATGGTTCCGCCCTATCCTCTGGAAGGCGATACGGTAAAATTTCTTGCATCAATTATTAATTATGGTACCGGTGCCAGTCCCGAAAATCAAATTCATGAAGTAATATTTAAGATTAACGGTAAGCCGGTGTGCAAGTCAAACGAATTTAACGGTTCAATTCCTGCCGGAGGCATGGCATTGGTTGAAGGGAATACCGGAATTGATAACTCTTCTAACTACTGGATTGCTGGGGTCGAAGGGAATTATTTAGTGGAAGCTGAAGTAAATTATAACTCATTAATTTCCGAGACAATTGACACAAACAATTATTATTCCCGCGAGCTGAGAGTCTACCCCGTACCTCCAATAAATTTGGCATTGAACAAAAAGGTAGATGTTTCTTCGATAGAAAGAACAGGACTTGAAGGTGAAAATGCAGTTGACGGCAATTATTCAACAAGATGGTCCTCGCAGTTTGCCGATCCGCAGTGGATTGTAATTGATTTTGGACAAACAACAGATTTAAATCAGATCAAATTAAACTGGGAAACTGCTTATGCTAAAGAGTACTTAATTCAAATTTCGAACGATAATTCGAACTGGGATTCAGCATTGACCTTGATCCATCAAACAGATGGAAAAGGCGGAATAGAAGTATATGATGTTAAAGCAAGCGGTCGCTATTTAAGGATTTACGGAATGAAAAGAGCAACACAGTGGGGATATTCTTTGTATGAAATTGAGGTCTTTAATGTTGAAAATCCCAATGATGTGAAGGATTCTAAAGAAGCTGTTCCGGAACATTTCTTATTGGAGCAAAATTATCCAAATCCGTTTAATCCTATTACTACTATAAAATATTCTATCCGTGCCCTCACCCCGTCCCTCTCCCACGGGGAGAGGGTGCCCGAAGAACAGGTGAGGGTGAAGCTTAAGGTTTATGATTTGCTGGGAAGAGAAGTTGCGACTTTGGTTAATGAAAATAAATCTGCGGGAAACTACGAAGTAAAATTTGATGCCTCTAAACTTGCAAGTGGTGTCTATATTTACCGCATGCTGGTGAATCAAACCAGTATAGCTAAAAAAATGGTACTTATTAGATAAGGAAAATTTTCCGGTAAAACATCTTCTGACTTAAATGTTGTAGAACTGCAATACAGAATTCCAGCAGAAATTTTTCCAATAGAATTAATTGACGTGTATATTTTAATTTATCTCTTGCTGCGGAAAAAATATTTTTACCCCAAAATTGTCATTAGAAATTTATATGGTATTATAAATCATTACAAATAAATAG
>DYLN01000282.1 GCA_020722085.1 Melioribacter roseus | reverse complement strand
AATCTGACCTTCCTAAAATAATTAAAGCTGTACGCAATGCACATAGTTCTTGATACAAATGTACTAGTATCTGGTGTCTTTTGGCATGGTATTCCTGAAAAAATTTTAAATAATTGGAAACTTAATAAGTTTCAGATATTTGTTTCAGAAAAAATACTAAATGAATATGAAAGAGTTTTATACTCTATTTCTGATGGTGAATATGATGATTCAGTAAAAAAATGGTTATATTTACTTTCAAAAAACGCACATATCGTTCAATCTAATGAAGAAATCAAAATTTGTCGCGATCCAAATGATAATATGTTTTTAGAATGCGCCATAGCTGCTAATGTTCAATATATAGTCTCTGGAGATTCGGATCTTTTAATTTTAAAAAGTTCTTTTTCTATTCCAATTCTAACTGCTAAAGAATTTTATCAAATACTAGAAAAATAAGAGCGCGCACAAGAGAAGAAATCGGCTAGGCACTGGCACCTAACAAGCGCTTCACGGTTCGCTCGATTACTCGCTCTCCAAAACCCGGCTTTGTCACGCTTTTTGCTGAAAGTTGCCTTATTATGAAGCCAGTTGTATTATAGCAAAAAGCGCGCCAATGAACCGCCGGGCTTCGTGAAGCGCTGAACGTTATGTGCAATGCCTAGCGGAAGAAAAGAGAAAGACGGGCGGGCAAGAAAGATCAATCAACAAAATATTAGCAGTAAAACTTGACATTCGATTCAATTTTGACTATACTATGGATATACGATGGATATACAATTTTTCGAGGTGAATTATGCAAACGATGGTTCAAAAATGGGGCAATAGCCTAGCTATACGTATTCCCAGGGAATACATAAAAGAAGTTCATCTACATCAAGGTTCCCCTGTGGAATTAAAGCGAGATAAAAACATCATTACAATTACCCCGACAAAAAAACCAACAAACAGGCAAAAACTAGAAATCCTACTCCAAAACACTGATAGAACGAAAGTACATTCGGAAACTGAATGGGGGAAGAAGGAAGGAAATGAAATCTGGTAACTACATCCCAGAAAGGGGCGATATCATTTGGATCAGTTTCAATCCTCAAACCGGACATGAACAATCTGGTCACCGTCCAGCATTGGTATTATCTCCCCAAATATATAATTCCCGTACAGGGATGGGATTGTTCTGTCCAATAACAAGCAGAACAAAAAATTATGCATTCGAGGTAAAAATAAAAAGCGGCAAAATTCATGGAGTTGTATTGTCTGATCATATAAAAAATCTCGATTGGACGGCTCGAAAAATAAAATATATCGGAAAAGTGGACGATAAAACATTACAGCAAGTGACACAGAACATTATCTTGATAATAAATCCAGATGCATGAAGAAATAAGAGAAGAGCCCACCCGCCCGGAAAAGAAAAGACAAAGACCGCCAGGCACTGCACATAACTTGCGGGTTGGCGTTCGTTCGCGGCAACAT
>DYLN01000117.1 GCA_020722085.1 Melioribacter roseus | reverse complement strand
AACTGCAGAAATATTATTCTTTTTGCTATCCCTATAATTATGGTTCATTAGTATGGGCTTGTTATACCGCTGACTTTTTACAAGCTTATACACTTTCAATGAAAACTGATGGTGAAACCGAAAATCTTTTACTTAAAGCAACTACTTGTCTTAAATTCAATTGTCTTTTTTTGTTTAATATTTCCGAGACTACACCTTGACTACCAATCTCCTTCAAATCATTTTGTGTCAATCCATGTTCCTCTAATAAATATTTTAATACACCAATTGGATCGCCTTTCGGTTCTTCAATATTTCTATCTTCATAATCTTTGATTAATGTACCAAGTGTATCAATTAATGATTCCTTAACCGGATCACTTTTCTCATTGACTTCATCTATCAATTGATCAAGCATTTTTACTGCTCGATTATATTGTCTTTCTGTATAAATTGTAGAAACAACTTTTGATACTGTCGACCATACTTTTACAGCTCTTTTTATTTCATTTTTTTCTTTTATCATTTTTATTCCTTCCATTTTCCTTTATCATATTCCGGATGTGTTAAAATATGACGAATATAAATTCGTTTCGCTGGATAAACTATGTATGCAATTAATCGATATTTATTACCTCCAATATCAAATACAGTAATTTTCCCAACTTGATCAGCTTTGGGAAAAGTTTTCCTTAACTCAGCGAATGAATTATAGTTACTTTGTTTTACTATGCGATACCATCTATCTAATGATTCAATAGAATCTGGATGTTTTTTACTGAACTCCAGTAATCTTTTTCGAGTAATAATATGCATAGATAAATATATCTCATTATGAGATGTATGTCAAGAGATTGATGATATTTTCTTTCCATCCTTCACTGCGGTATAACGATAACTATGCCTAAACTTACGGGAAGGTACGTTTTTTTTAACCAAATTGTTTACTTTATTTCAATTTTTCAAAGAACAATAATCATAAGGTCAATCTTTTTTCTCTTGTATTGCAGCTAGTAAGCCTGCGCTTCACCTGCGCCGCTAAGCGCAGCGGAGCGGCGTCAAGTGCAAGCGCTTGTTAGGCAACTGATCACAGCCGTCGTTTTTTTTACTGCTTCGAAATCATGAGAACTTGGCGACAATTGTTCCAGAAAAGCGACGAATATTCAATCTTAACAGACAGTCCTGTCTTGGCAAGAAGGCCCTCTATGCCTCCTTCGGCCAAGAAACGTTTGAAGTGACGTTTGTGTTCGTAACCGAAAACGGTCTCTGCAAACCAGGTAAGGAAAGCGTTCTTGTTTCTGGATAGCGGAGAAGCCGAATCGCAGATAATTAGTTTCTTGCCGACCCGTAATGCTTCCTCAATCGCCCTTTGCTGCTGGTCTTCTTCAAGTTCGTGAATGAACAGCATCATAATGGCGTAATCGAAAGAATGATCTCCGTAATCCGACAGGTCTGTGGCATCGCCATGAACATAGGTAGCGTTTGGATGTGCAAATTGCGTCTGAGCGAACTTGATCATCTTTAGTGACAAGTCCAAACCAACAACCCTACATTGTTTTTCCTTACACAATTCATAGCAAAGGGCACCCGTACCACAGGTAATATCCAGCACAGACGATTTTTCGGGGATGAGGTCGAGAATAATTTGTCTGGCCTCCTCCTGCTTACTGTCAATGACCTTGTGGTAAAAGCCGCCGTAATGAAAAAGACTTTTATCTCGAGGCATGGTTTTGAACCTCCTTTGTTGTCTAACGTTCAAATTGAGGGGCGCGCCGCTTTTGGTGCGTCCCTCTCGAATGCAGTGTTAGGCTCTGGGGCATAAACTCAACACTCCGAGTACAAGACCAACGACACCGAGAAATAGCCCAATAGCACCAAGCCACGCGGCCACCCGAATAATGATTTGTGGATGATCAGTGCAGGCCTTGAATTTTCCCCACCAAGAATTGGATGGCTTTATTTTTAGCGAAACCTCTGCTTGGGTAGATAGGTCGCTAAGCGCAGCGCGATACCAACCACTAATTACAAGCGCAGCCTGTGGGTTGGTGATACTGATTCGAGGAGATTGGTTGTACGCACTGAGAAAGTTTTTTTCGATTTGCAGTGCCTCGCAATAAACGGACTTGCCATTGGCGAGGTTCGTGATTTTTACGATGGAACGTGCCGGAAGGCTTGCATCTTGCAACCAAACCCAGCCCTGTTGGGTATCTTCGCGTAATGCCGCAAAAAGTTTCATATTGAAGAGCCTAACGATTTCTATCTTTCCATCAGGAAAGAGTAGTTTATAAATTAAGCCATAGGCTTATAAAATTGTGCCCCCGCCTTTGTCGGGGTAAACTTTTCCACTTCGCGCCTTAATTTATTTATTACCACACAAACTAAAAATGGAGATTACAATGAACTCTGAATCTCTTGAAGTAAAAAGGCACTTCATTAAAGACAAAATTATTATAGGTATCGACCCGGCTAAGAAAAAACATCAAGCTGTTATCCTCGATACTGCCGGTATACCGGTCTGTAACTCTTTCAAGTTTTCAAACAACTTTCAAGGCTTCCATGATGATATGTGGAAGATAATCAAAACACATATCAATGACCTTAGTCCTAACAATGTAGTCTTTGCGGTAGAGATTTCAATTAATCTCTGGCAAAAACTTTGCGTATTTCTTGCCGCTAAAGGATTTACCGTACTGATGGTAAGTCCGCTTTTTACCTGGCACGAAAGACCAAAAATCAACAACAACTTTTCAAGAACTGATCCAAAAGATGCACTAGCTGTAGCCAACTGTGCACGACAAGGGTACTTTAATTTTTATAAGAACTACTGCACCGATATGGATGCAATGCATCGTTTATCAATCACTTATGATAAACTCAAAGAACATGTTGCTCAGACTAAGCAGCGCATCCGTTCACAAGTCGAACTTATCTTTCCTGAACTTCTTGAAACAATAGAAATCGATACAGACACCGTTAGACTTTTATTACGTAAATATCTTTCACCCGAAGAGTTCCGCCACATGAACATTTTCCTCGAAGCCCCGGAATGTGAAAAAGTATCTCAAAAACAACATGGATTTGAGACTCTTAAACGCATTAAAGAAGCAGCTCATCAAAGTATTGGAATAAAATTAACCGGTGAACTTCTTCTTGCTGAAAAGCTTACAATGCTTTGTTGGCTTAACCAACTTTCATTATTAAAAGAACAATCAAAACTTGTGCTCGATCAAATGGTAACTCTGGCAAAGAGAACTCCACAGTCTGTTCTTTGACAGAAATATTTTTTAATAAAGCTTTACTACTCAATGAGTAAACCAACGCTCTACTTTTAGTAACCGGGATGACCATACGCTTAGTTGCATAATGGGTTAATTAAAACGCCATGACTAACGGATAAGATAGCTTGTCCCGCAGCTTTTTTGCGGGAGTTGTTCCGGTTCTCTTTGAATCGCATCGGAAAATTAGTATAAATACAAAGCCGTAATTGTATTGACGTAAGTAAGGAAAGGTTAAAGAGAACAAACAATACCGGGACGTTCGTCCGGTTACTGAATATCAAAAAGCAAAGGGTGAAGTATATCCATTGATACAGAGCGCTGTTTGCCTTTTTACTCTTTTTAATCACTATTTGAAAGAACATGATCTTAAAAATATTTTATAATACTCAATTTTTTACTTGCATTGTTGCAAGTAGGTTATACTTACGCCCTTAAAAACAGAAGGCAGAAATAAAATTAATTCTGCCTTCATACAAAGCTATTTGATTGATTATTTTATGAGCAACATCTTTTTGGTTATGGTTTTATTATCCGTTCTCAAACTAAAGATATAAGTGCCGCTTGGAAGATTACTTGCATTAAAGTCCAATTCGTATTTGCCAGATGCAAATACTCGATTTGCCAACACTGCAACTTCTCGACCAAGTATGTCAAACACCTTCAACGAAACATAACCATCATGCGGAATTGCAAAACTGATTTTAGTTGTTGGATTGAATGGGTTAGGGTAATTTTGTAAAGAATACGAAATAGGGATTTGATTTTCAACAGACTGTTTTGGTAAAACTGTAGATAATGAAAAGTCATCCCAATAACCATCACTAGTCCAATACCAATCAGCATGAGCTTTCACGACGGCATATGCTGTGCTAGTTGGTGCAGTCATTTGAACTGTTATTTGCTGCCAACTAGAATTAGCCCAAACTTCTGTATGATTAAAATCTAGCAAGTTATAGTTTTGATCATAGAACAATAGATACAAAGATTGCCTACTTGTAATAATTCTAGCATATGCTTCAGCTTTGTAAGTAGTACCCGGTGATGCAGTTGTCATCTGTTCTGCAAACATAGAAGCATTAGGATCATTATCGAGCAGTCTAACAGAATTACTACCAGTTCTTGCATAGCTATTCGAGATTGTAACACCACTTCCATTCTAACTCCATAATTCCCAAACTGTATTCCGATCTTCAAAACTTGGATTGACTAAAGACAATGTTGGTGTAATTGACGGCAAATTTTTATAATACATATAACTCGCCCAATTGGACATAGACACAACTCTTTGAACATCCTCACTCCAATTAAAATTATATTTACCGAGATATGTTGATGAAACGGCATTGATTAAAGACTCTAAACGCGACCTATCTTGACTTGAAAGTACATTCGTTCTTAAAAGCGCTAAATAGCCATACATTATAGTAGAGAGACCATGGGGAGCGCTATTATAACGCAATGGTGGGTCTGCTACAGCATCACCTCCATATGCTGTATAATTTTTATAAGATTTAAACATACCGCTGTATCGCTGGACAGAATTATCGTTGGTAGTTTCTTAGTTGTTTATCATATAATTAATCGAATTAATGATTGCATTTCTCAAATTTGTTCTAAACGTAGTAAATGAAGCAGAATTCCTTATGGTTGTTGTACCAGGTAGTATCTGTTGTGAGGTACATTCTAGTAATGATATTAATCCATTAACTGTGAGAGTATGATAATCAATTTTTCTTTCCGCCGCAAATCCTCCACCAGGAGGTGTAACAACACCTGGAGGCAACGGTGCTGTCGCACTATAGTCGTACCAGTACCAGGACCCATCGGGAATTGAACCAGAAGGCCAGGGATTCCGAGAATCAATATAATTTTGCCAAGCAATAGTTTCTTCTGCAATCTGAATAGCACGATCTAAAAATGTTTGATTGCCGGTGACTTTATATGCTTCACACAGATGTTTAAGTTGGCGTGAAAGATGATTTACGTTAGAATAGTATTTAAAATTGTCAGCTGGGAATTGATACGGATAACCTGGATTATTCATCTGCCAGTTAGCAGTAGAGATTAATGCATCCCTATATTTTTGATCTCCAAACGAAAGGAAACATTCGTAAAATGCACTTCCAGCCATGCCAGTAGTAAAAATTCCTTTATTTGTTGTAGGTACAAAATACGATGTTAGATAATCTGGTAATCCACCATCATTTCCACTAGCACTGATCAACCAAAGAAGAAATTCTGCACCGCCTTTAGCTTTTGTTTCGTAGTTTGCTCTTCGTGTAACACCGTTTCAATTCGGAATGCTCGTGCATAAGCTATAACTGCTTCAGCAGTCCACTTAGGCCATGCAGGATCCGAATAAGGGTCACTGTAATCTTTTGCCCAAGCGAGCATGGGAAGCGGCCAACTTATTGTTGGATAACTAAAATAAGAACTAATACTTGAAGCTGTCCAAGTTAACCTACATTTATTTGTGTAATAATAATTGAACTCATTTAAAGCTTGAGATAACGTAGGATTTGTTGAGCCTGGAACAGGAATTGTGTTTATTAATTGTGCATCAATATTTATAGAAAATGCAATGAACAATAGAATTAAAACTATCTTTTTCATAGTGCCTCCGATAAAAAATGTTATTTAAATTTTATAATTCCAGTTTAATGATCATTCATACCTCCATTTTTTGTTTGATAAATGATGTTATTTATCAAATATTATCTTCCGAAAAATTTCGAATGAGAGCAACCAATCAAGATCATAAATTTTTAGATTTGAGTCAGCGTTGAAATTATCAAGAATGATTTTAATCTTTTCGTAATTATATAGACCAGATTCTTGTACACTTTTCGAGCGCAAGGTATCGTTTATGAATTCGTTAAGGTATTTCAAAAACATAATGCTGGTATTATCGTGGTATTGATTTACGTTTAGCTTTTTACTCAATGAATTCCATAATCTTGATTGTAACATTGTTAGTGAGAAAGGATGAGATGTAGACCCTTTTGCAAGCCAATATTTTGACAATGGTTCGTAGTTGTTTCTAATTAATTGTCTGAAAAGTTTAGCATTTTTTCTAATTTCAATTGGTGTTATGAATAAATAACTTAATAAAGGTAACTGAATGAATGGCATATATGATTGAATTATGGAATCTAATCTTGCCTGTTCATGTCCATAATAATTTGGCAATCTCGTTTTAACAGCAAATAGATCAAGCCAATTTTCGACACCTAATTCTTCAATGCGTGGTAGTTCTTCAATTATATTTTCAAGTTGCTCTTTGCATCCTTTGTGCATCAAATTAATAATTTCATCAGTAAATATATCTGCGCGGTGTAATTTCAATTGTGTCAGAACATTTTCATAGTCTCTTTTTAAAAGTGAACTTTTTCCTTTAATAAATAACTTGTTAAAAAACTCTCGTCGCCATATTTCACCAAATCCTCCATCAATGATTGTTTTGTTTTCCCAATTTTTTAAAAGTTGATAGTTATTTAATTGGACGATTGATGATGCTGAATTATTTACTATAGTTTGACCGCAATATTCAGTGAGTTCATTAATGCAATCTTCAACAGTGGGAATTTCTCTATCAATTTTTACATTAGCGATGGAAAGATATCTCGCGATTTTATTTGAAATTATTGAGTCGGGATGATTACTATTGCCGAAAGTATGTGTATCCCATATACCATTTTTACTATCCTTGACTAATAATGATAAAAGGACTCTTGAATCCATGCCGCCCGATAAACTCAATGATAGATTATTATTACTGTTAAAAGGAATTTGGATTATGTTATTTAATCTATCAGTAAATTCTTTAGCGGAAATATTTGGATGTTTATTTGGAAGTATAGGAATGAATTCGTTCTTACCTTGTATCCATTTTAGATTTTTTACATCAATATTAAGAAATGAACCGCTAACTATCCTCAAGGTATTTGATAGCACACTATTTGAAGAAATTTGGTTAAACAACATCCAGCGGCTACCAAATACTTTAAAATCAATTGTAGTATCAATAAATTTTGCTAGCCAATCCAAGCGCGTTGAAAACAATATTTTATTATTGAATTTGGATATGTAGATGTCCCTTAGACCAAGTTTATCAGTATAGATATTTAGATTGTTTTCATCCCAATGTATTATTACATAATGGCCGTAAATCTCTTTTGTGTTAAAAGAATTTTCTTCAATAATAAGTTTCCAGCTAGTTTTATCTAGTAATTTATATCCAAAACTATTTTCTGTAATACCTACTCCAACTACCGCCCATCCTTTTTTTGGGCTAACGTTATGATCAAAAAAACATGTGTTTGGATTACCTCCAGCATAAACAGAAATTGGTGGTTCAGTTATTGAATAGATAGTATTATTTTTAGTCAATACGTTAAGCTTAGTTAAACAATCGTTGGCATTAATTGCTCCAAATACCCAACTCATTTTTACTCCATATTTTTTGAACAATGTGATAAATAATAGTAGTAATTAAATCTGATTATAACAATTCCAGAAAGTAAGTATAACGGTGTGGCTTTTCACCCGTCCGCCCCGAACAAGAACGCCGATTGGAAAGACAACGCCAATAATTTAGCAGACGGTGCGTAACTTTCTTCGTAGGCACCGGCTGCAACTAATTTACATTGAGCACTACACTCAAAAAGCAATTCGTTAAAAAGAACAAACTATAAAACATAAAAAATGCCGCAATGAAAACGCGGTCAACGTTGACCCGCTGGATATTAGTTAAAAGGTTCTCCCGGGAATTGTAAATTACTGTCGCCAAACAATTTATATACAAAACCAAGGAGAGCCTCATGGAATATGCAATAATGAAAACCGAATATGTATGTGGAGTAGACCTTCATTCTCAATCAATGTACATATGTGTAATGGATCAAAAAGGAAACGTAAAACTCCATAGGAAATATGCGTAATGATTTTAACTTGTTCAAGCAATTAATCTCAGCATATAAAGACAATATATCTGTGGGAGTAGAGACCATGCACAGCTTACTGGTTAGCAGATTGTTGTCGTCAAGCAGAGATACCGATTTATTTAGGTCATGCATACTACATGAAGATAATTCACGGGGGCAAAAGTAAGAACGATAAGCTGGATTCAAAAAAGATCGCAGATTTAATGAGGTCCAATCTATTGCCTGTGGGATATATTTATCCGAAAGAATTTAGAGCGACGCGAGATTTATTAAGAAGAAGGACACGATTTATGATCATACGAGCCGAAGCATACGCCCATATCCAAACCACATTTCGCCAGCATTGCATGAATATATCACCCAAGGAAGTAAAGGACAAAGAAACAAGAGGAGAATTAGTAACAAAAATTGCGAACCCGCAAATACAAAGTAATATAGCAATGGATTTGGATGTAATAGATTTTCTTGAAGTGAAGTTAAATTTGGTAGAACGAGAGATAAGAGCAAAAGCAAAACTTCAGGATAGAACGACCCATAATTTACTATTGACGGTTCCGGGAGTTGGAGATATGATGTCGTTAGTAATACTTTATGAAATTGGAGATATCAATCGATTTGAATCACCTCAAAAATTTAGCTCATACTGCCGTCTAGTCAAATGCGAAAGAATCTCGGCAGGCAAGAAAACCAAGGGAGGTAATCCCAAAATCGGTAACCCATATTTGAAATGGGCAATAGGAGAAATCATCATTCATGCACCCACAACCTCCCCGGTAATAAACTCATTTTACGAACGATTAATACAAAGAGTAGACAAGAAGAAAGCAATGAGTATAATGAACCATAAGTTTGGAGTGGCAATATACTACATGTTAAAAAATAAAGAGGTCTTTGATGAAAACAGATTTATCCAAACGGAGATGAAATAAATAAATGGGTGGGACTGTAAAGCCGAAGCAGAAATAGAAATACTGCGAGTTATTCCGAACGTCTAACTGGATCTCAGCCGGCAAAGAGAAGCCACAAGCGCTGGATTGGAAATACAGTCTGCACCCCTAATATTTTAATACACTAACTACTGTTGAGGAACTGCCCCATACTGCAGCCAAAAACTAACTGGGAACAGCTACTGATTTTAATAGAATGCTGATTAACCAGCTTCGCTCGAATGGAGCAGATCAGCCCATCAAACCGGCGGGCTAAATTGGGAACACAAGTAATTTCTGGATGCCGTTGATAGTTGAATGGAAACCAAGATGGATGTTTGGTACAGCTCCGCTTCCCGGGGAAAAGCCAGAACTAGAAATCAAAGCAGTCGGCATACGGTTATTAGTTCGGCATTGGTGACAATGAACAGAAAAAATAATTTGTCCTGATTTTTTTTACTATAAAAATCGGCGAGGGATTTTATTTTTTACTTGACTATG
>DYLN01000116.1 GCA_020722085.1 Melioribacter roseus | reverse complement strand
AATGACTATAAATGACTCAATGACTATAAATGACTCAATGACTATTTTTATCTGTGTATTACAGCTTTATTTAACAACCAGCATTTTTCTAACCGATGTAAAATTTTCTGTTGAGCTTAATGACAACGCTTTTGCTTCGATTCTGTAGAAATAAACGCCGGAGGACAATTTTGAAGCAGCAAAATCAATTGAATGAAATCCGGCAGACCGTACCTCGTTCAATAAAATTTTTATTTCTTCTCCCAACAGATTATATATTATTATCTTTACCTTGCTTTCTTGCGGCAGTCCGAATACAATTTTTGTTAAAGGATTAAACGGATTTGGAAAATTCTGATACAAAACATATTCTTTTGGTATCCCGTTTTTCATTCCGCCGGCAGATAATGGATCATCTGTGATTTCTATTAAAAATTTTACAGCAATTGAACTTCCATATTTATTGGTAACAACTATTTGAAGTTCCGTATTTCCTACGTAGTTATCTACTGGCTTTATTTCAAGCTCGCCGTTGCTGTAGTTATAATTGTAACTTATCTTATTGTTGTTTCCGATAAACTGAAAAATCAGCAGTGAATCCGGCGTGTATTTATCTTCCACATATTCCCAAAGATTTATCTTATAAATATCACCGTTAGTTAGCTTTATGCTTTCCGGTAAATCATTGACCACAGGAGCTTCCGAAGGTAAAATTATTTCAATTTCCCTTTGTAATATTTTACTTGCCGATGTCCCATCACTTACTATCAACTGTATCGTTCTATGTACTGACTTCGGCACCTTTTTATTCTTAACATAAAATCTCACAGATCTCAGTGCATTCCGGTAATTCACACGTGAATCTTTCCCAAGCAGTGACAACCTTCCCAATTCTTTATAGTAAACTCCTCTTATGCAGCTAAAATCATCAAATAACAGACTATCGCTGCTTGAATCATAATTAACCGATATTTGTATCCCGGCAGAGTTAATATTTTCATCGTCAAAATCGTTTATCTCGATCGAATCGGTAATATTTTTACTTCCACCCAATAAATCATATTTCAAAACTGTACTCTCCAGATTTTTCAATTCGGGCGAATGATTCTCCGGGTTTACTCTTATAATTCTCATCAATTCATTGCTGCCGGTTTCATGATCGTACACCTTAAATCTTACTGCTTTCTCAACAACTTTCTTATGAAATGAATTTGTATTTCTGTATTTAATTGTCCTCAAACTTCTTTCAAATTCCTCAACCGGAAATTCTTCGTCAATCGTTAATTTCCCTTTCTCTGCATTCCACTTACCAAGATCACTAATCAATTCATCTTCTCCTTTTACATAAGTACCCCCGGCAATCCAGATTTCTGCTTTTGTCAACATGATATCGTCTTTGTCGAAGACTATCAAGCTATCGGTTATTATTTTGGCACTGTCTCCCTCGTTTACACCCAACATTGTCCTTTCTATTCCCGATAGTTCCGGCGGGTCATTTACTGCGATTACATTTATTATCCTTTGCTGAAAATTACTCGATTTTTGTACACGTTTTTCATTGGATTTATTTTTTGCTGTGATGAAAAGTGATGCTGGGATCTCTCCGTCATCTACTACAAATGTAATCGTTCTTGGAGTTGTATCCGGTTTTTCGGATATGTTTTGATATTTAACCGCTCTTAGAGCAGATTGGTAATCCGATGCACTTGCTGAACCTTTCAATGTTAACATACCGCTTGAATTATTCCAAGTCCCTTTTATTTCGTCCCGATTATCGAAAATAAGTACGTCTTCGTCTCTTTGGTAATTGTTGACTATCTGAATTGCTGCCGAATCCATTGTTGTGTTATCCGGGTCTGTGATTGTTATTGTGTTTGTTATTTGCACCGGTAAATCATTTTCAGTAAAAATTAATGGTTCGGTTTCAATATTTGTTAAGACAGGCGCATTATTTATAGAAGTAATATTTATTGTTCTTGTCAGAGTATTGCTGTTATCGGTCCCGTCATTCACAGTAAAACTAACAATTCGCTGTAAAGTTAATGGATTATCTGAACTATTCCGATATTTTATTGATCTTATAGCTGTCTTGTAATCGGTCAGACTTGAAGTCCCATTTAATGTTAATTTCCCGGCTACGGCATTCCAACTTCCCAATATTCCATCTTGATTTGTAAAAATAAGCTCATCTTCTCCAATCTGATAATTCCCCGTAATTTGAATCTCTGCTTTTCTCATAAACGCATTATCGGGATCATCTATTTCAACTGAATCTGTTATTTGTAAGGGTGAATCTCCTTCGGTGTAATGCAGAGTTGTCCGTTCTATGTTCGATAATACAGGCATGTCATTTACCGAAACGATATTTATTGTCCTTGTCAGAGTATTGCTGTTATCGGTCCCGTCATTCACAGTAAAACTAACAATTCGCTGTAAAGTTAATGGATTATCTGAACTATTCCGATATTTTATTGATCTTATAGCTGTCTTGTAATCGGTCAGACTTGAAGTCCCATTTAATGTTAATTTCCCGGCTACGGCATTCCAACTTCCCAATATTCCATCTTGATTTGTAAAAATAAGCTCATCTTCTCCAATCTGATAATTCCCCGTAATTTGAATCTCTGCTTTTCTCATAAACGCATTATCGGGATCATCTATTTCAACTGAATCTGTTATTTGTAAGGGTGAATCTCCTTCGGTGTAATGCAGAGTTGTCCGTTCTATGTTCGATAATACAGGCATGTCATTTACCGAAACGATATTTATTGTCCTTGTCAGAGTATTGCTGTTATCGGTCCCGTCATTCACGGTGAAACTAACAGCTCTTTGCAAGGTAGAAGGATTACTGCTTGTGTTGTGATATTTTACGGATCGAATCGCAGTTTGGTAATCGGTTAGACTTGCCGAGCCGCTCAATGTAAGTTTACCGATTGTGCTGTCCCAGTTTCCGTTTATTCCATTTTGGTCTGTGAAAGTAAGTTCATCTTCTCCGGGTATGTAATTTGTTGTTATTTGAATTTCCGCACTTGCCGATGGCAAATTGTATAATTCACTTACTGCTATTGAATCGGTAATTTCTCTAGCTTCTTCTCCTTCTGTATAATTTAGAAAAGAACTCTCTATATTAGATAACTGCGGTATTGTTTTATAGCCTTCCCCCTTTACAGCAAATGTATATGGATTTTCATCGCTGTCATCGTTTGCAATTGAAATTACTGCATTTTTTGTACCCGTTTCAGTAGGATTAAATGTTATTCTAAAAGTTGTTGAATCACCCGAAGAGATTGTTTGAGAAGGAATTTGAGTTACAGTGAAATCGGAAGTATCGCCGGATATTGTAACAAAAGGGGAAGTCCCGGATAAGCCTAACAAAGCCAAGCCGGAATTTTCAATAACAAAAACTTTCTCTACTGTACCGGTAACAATATGTGCGCTGCCAAAATCAGTGTTCTTATTAACTTGGGGACTGCTGTCACCATCTGCAATTGAATTACCGTTTCCTTTAATGTTTATTTCCGGTAAAAACGGTTCGCCGGTTACGTTACTGACACCGGGTGAAAACAAAGCACTGTCATTGCCAGCAATTGCAGAATGCTGCAAAAAACTGCCGGATATGTCGGGATTTCGTCCAATAGACTGATCTTTATTTGCCTCATTACTGTAGGGATAACTTATTATCACAGTACCCAATGAATTCTTAATTACTACACTATCCCCAGTATTGTTTAGGTATAATCTGCTGATGGAGGCTGTTTGAACAACTGCTCCTCCAAACGAACCAGTTGGATTTCCTCCGCCGAAAACGACAATTGCTCTGCCAGGTTGAATAATAGTACCGACAGAGAATATATGCCTTACAGTATCAGCATCCCAAATACTCCATTGACTAATATCTAATGCGGAATCTGACACGTTTATCAATTCAACAAATTCATCTTCATACGTGCCGCGTACACCATCTCCATTAGCATCGCCGCTTAAATCTGGTGCGGGATCAGCATTTATCTCATTAATAACAATTTGAGCTTGTGCAGGAATAGACGATGCAAAAAAAATTATAAACATAAAAGGGACAAAATATCCCCACGATTTCTTCACCTGTTATCCTCATTTAAATGATTACTTGGTTACATTTAATATGATGATTTAGCGCCCAAACAGAAAATGAAGAAAATTAAATATCAGTAAAATCTAATATGAATATATTAAGGTTGGAATTATAATTCAACAAAAACAGAATAAAAAATTGTTCAAATGTTCGACTAATTTAATAGACTTAAGGCTATTAATGAAGTTTTTGTTTTTGACTCATAAAATCTACAGATTATAGCCTTAGGGCTATTAAAATTGATAACAGAATATCTTCTAATTATGAACCTTGTTTTAGGAGTAGAGATAAATCCGATCTTATCAAAAGTTTAACCAATTCTTCAAATTTTACATTAGCAGACCAGCCAAGCAATCTTTTTGCCTTCGAAGGATCACCAACAAGAAAGTCAACTTCGGTGGGTCTATAATATGAAGGATCAACTTCGATTATAACTTTTCCTTTTTTTAATTGATTATCAAATCTTAATTTAAGATTATTTTTATTCGCTGCAGAATCTACAAGCTTCATATAAGCGTCCTGGTCAAAACTTTTTACTACACCTTTTTCCAACAAACCGGAACCATGCCATTCAATTTCAATACCAAGGTAGCGAAAGGTAAGCTCAACAAATTCTCTAACCGAATGAGTTTCTCCGGTCGCCAATACGAAGTCGTCAGGTTTATCATAGTTTAAAATTTTCCACATCCCTTCACAAAATTCGGGCGCATATCCCCAATCTCTTTTTGCATCAAGGTTACCCAATAACAATTTTTCCTGAGTACCCAAAATAATTTTTGAAGCAGCCCGGCTAATTTTTCTTGTCACAAATGTTTCTCCTCTGCGCGGGGATTCATGATTAAATAAAATTCCATTACATGCAAATAAACCATAGGCTTCACGATAATTGATAACTATCCAATATCCATAAAGTTTTGCAACTCCATAAGGAGAACGGGGATAAAATGGAGTATTTTCAGACTGCGGGGTTTCAGTTACCTTGCCAAAAAGTTCACTTGTAGAAGCCTGATAAAACTTTACCTGTCTTAGTCCAACTTCCCTTATAGCATCTAAAAATCTAAGAGTGCCTAATGCATCTACTTGTGCCGTATAATCCGGAATTTCAAATGAAACTTTTACATGACTCTGTGCCGCCAAATTGTATATCTCATCCGGCTCGATTTTATCCAGAAGTCTATTCAAGCTGCTTGTGTCAACAACATCCCCGTAATGTAAAAATAATTTTTTATTAAGGATTTCAGGATTATTGTAAAGGTGTTCGATCCTCGCTGTATTGAATGAACTGCTTCGGCGGATAATTCCGTGAACTTCGTATCCTTTCTCCAGCAGTATCTCGGTTAAGTAGCTGCCATCCTGTCCAGTGATACCTGTAATCAATGCTTTTTTCATAAATCAATTCCAAATGTTAAATTATAAATTTCAAATAATAAATTATAAATTTCAAAATTTCTATCTAGATGAACTGCTTATTTTACCAAGTATTTTCTTTAACTGCTCTGATTCATCAATTAGTCCATCCAAAGAATCATTCTCGGTTCCAATTGCCTTAAAAATTCTTAACCAATAATTAGTTTCTCGAGCTTCCTTCAATGCAATTCTAATTTTATTCCTAAAATCAGCTTTTGATGATCCACCTTGAGCTTCTTCGTAGTTTGCACCAATTGAAGTTGCTGATCTTATTATTTGATTCACAATTGTTTTATTCTCAACGCTATAATTTAGTGTACTACAATATTTAATAACATTAATTACAAACTCAAAAATTCTATTTCCTAAGCCTTCATCCATTTCTCTGCCTTCAATTCCTCATTTAGAATTTGTAATTTGTAATTTGAAATTTGTAATTTGAAATTTGTAATTTAGAATTTGTCCTCTTTTTCCAGAAACCACTTATACGTTTTTTTTATTCCTTCTTCCAGACTCGTTTTGTGTTTCCATCCAAGATTATTAATTCTTGAAACATCTAGCAATTTTCTCGGCGTTCCGTCAGGTTTTGATTGATCATAAACTATTCTGCCATCGAAACCAATAATATTTTTAACTTTCTCAGCCAACTCAGAAATAGTTAAATCTTCGCCCGTACCGATATTCAGATGGCTGATGTTCTTCTCATATAGATCAACAGCATCAACATTTTCCAATAAAAATAAAATTGCCTCCGCTAAATCCTCAACGTGTAAAAATTCGCGTCGGGGTTTTCCGCTTCCCCAAAGTTCAACATATTCCGAACCGCTAATTTTGGCTTCATGAAATTTTCTTATGAGTGCAGGGAGAACATGCGATGTCTGCAAATCAAAGTTATCATTCGGACCATAGAGGTTTGTCGGCATAGCGGAATAAAAGTTACATCCATACTGCCTATAATAATTTTCACAAAGCTTTATACCGGCTATTTTTGCAACTGCATAAGGCTCATTTGTGAATTCAAGTGGAGCCGTTAACAAATACTCCTCTTTTAACGGCTGCGGCGCCAGTTTGGGGTATATACATGAACTGCCCAAAAATATTAATTTTTCAACTTTGTTTTCAAAAGCAGCATGAATCAGGTTTGATTCAATTACTAAATTTTCATATATAAAATCTGCACGGTATGTATTGTTAGCAACAATACCTCCGACTTTTGCAGCAGCGATAATAACCACTTCCGGTTCTTCTTCTTCAAAGAAATGCTCAACATCTTTCTGCCGCAAAATGTTTAATTCACTTCTGTTTCTGGTTACAATATTTTTATAACCGGCTTCAATCATTTTTCTATGAACCGCAGAGCCAACCATTCCACGGTGACCTGCTATAAATATTTTTTTACTCTTCTCTATCATTTTCATATTACGCTTTATATACATGCCCGTCAGTAAAATTCAGCCGGGCAAATACATTTCTTGTATCCAAAATTAAATTAGCATTCTCAAAAATTGTTTTGTAATCAACATTATCATGGTCTGTGCTCACTACAACAACATCGAATTGTTTAATAGTTTCAGGCGTTAATTCTACAGACGAAAGCCCAAAATTATATTTTCTTGTTTTTGGTATGACGGGAATATAAGGATCAAAATAATTTACCAGTGCTTGTTTTTGCGTAAGTATTTCAATTAATTTTAATGACGGAGACTCCCGCATATCATCAACATTCTTCTTATAGGCAATACCTATAATTAAAATTCTGGAACCTTTTAGGGATTTATTGCATGAATTAAGCAAATCAGTCAGTCTTCCGACCACATAGTAAGGCTGCAATGTATTTATTTCTCCGGCTAATTCAATAAACCTTGCGGTAAAATCATATTCCTTTGCTTTCCAGCTTAAATAGAACGGATCAATAGGAATGCAATGCCCGCCTAAACCAGGACCCGGATAAAAAGGGTGATAACCAAACGGTTTGGTTTTTGCAGCTTCAATAACTTCCCAAATATCAATGCCCATTCTATCGAAGATCATTTTCAACTCATTGACTAATGCTATATTTACAGCTCTGTATATATTCTCAAGCAGTTTGGTAGCTTCTGCTGTTTTTGCCGACGAAACGGGAACGGTTTTCAAAATAATCGAACTGTACAGTGCACGTGCAGTCTCCAGACATGCCTCGGTAACGCCGCCGATTACTTTAGGAATTGTTGAAGTTGTATAATCCGGATTATTAGGGTCTTCTCTTTCGGGACTAAATGCCAAAAAGAAATCTTTGCCCGCAGCGAATTTTTCTCTACTACTTAACGGATTTTCAAACAACGGGAGTAAAATTTCTTCAGTTGTGCCGGGATACGTTGTCGATTCAAGAGTTATCAGTTGACCTTTTTTTATGTGCTGCTGAATAACTTTAGCCGTGTTAATAATAAAGGTCAAGTCCGGCTCCCGATTTTCATTCAGAGGAGTCGGAACACAAATAATAATTGCATCTACTTTTTCAAGCTTATTAAAATCGTCAGTTGCAGTAAATTTTTTACTGTTAATAACGTTTAAAATTCTAGTATCGTCAATATGTTTAATATAAGAGCGTCCGGAATTAAGCATCGGAATTTTTTGCGAGTCGATATCAAAACCTATAACATCAAATCCTTTACCGGCAAATTCGAGCGCCAGCGGAAGTCCGACATATCCCATACCTATTATGCCGATTGCAGCGGTTTTTGTTTCAATCTTTTCAAGCAGTGTTTTTTTATAGTTCATAATCCAACCGAATTAGTAAAGAATTATCCGATTAAGTAATCTAGGACTCTTTTATTTTTCTTCATGAGTTTTTTCTTTGTTAAGTTCAAATTCCAGGAGGGCTATCTTCTGGGTTAAATTTTTTATACGATTAGATAAGACAGAAAGTTTAAGAGAGAAAAACAGACACAGTATAAGCAGCAGTACAATTCCAAGAAAAAGAAGAGTATTCATAGGTAATTCACTGCCAATAAAAAAAGAAAAATCATAAAAAATATTAGGGAATATAGTAATGAAGACAAAAACAAATCCAATTATAAGCCACAAAAATGAATACTCTTCGTTGAGTTTTTTCCTCCGGACTAATTCGATAATTCCCAGAAGAATAATAACACCTATGGCAATTACAATGATATTTAATCTTGTGGAAATGACTCCTCCGTTAAATTATTTTTTCCTACGTAAAAGTATTACAAAGATTGATAATAATGTTTTGAAAATATAATAAAAAGGTTTAATACCGGAATGCTGCGAAAGTCCCAAACTTCTCTTTTTCATCACAACCGGAACCTCCGCAAATCTAAATCCGGCTCTGTGTAATGTTAATAGAAAATCGGCATCGGGATAATCAAAATTAAAACCGTCGTCGACCGAATATTTGAGAGCTTTATTGCTGAAAGCACGAAAACCTGAAGTAACATCGGTAAGCTTTTCCCGTATCAATAACGAAATTAACTTTGAAAAGAATTTAGTACCTATGGTTCTAGGTATTGTTCCATTGTAACCTGTCTTCAAAAGATACCTTGAGCCGATAATAATATCTGCTTGAGAATTTTTTATTTTTTCGAAAAAGAGTGGCAAATCGTCGGGATCATGCTGTCCGTCGGCATCTAATGTAATCACAAAAGAATAGTTTTTATTAATTGCATATTTAAATCCGGCTTTTAATGCAGTACCAACTCCCATATTAAATGGAAGGCTAATAACATTTACATTTTCCCGATAACAAACTTCGGCAGTCCCGTCGTTCGAACCATCATTAACAACAATAATATCTGTAGAGGCGTTTAAATAATTGCGGCATTTTAGGATAACATCGCTAATGCTTTCTTTCTCATTAAAAGCGGGTATAAGTAATAAAATTTTGCCCTTTGTAATAGGATTGCTCACCGTGCAGCGTCAACTTTTTAATATGTCGTGATATAAATTTATGTATTTTTTTATCGATTTGTCCCATTCAAATACAATTTCTTCCCTTAGTTCTGTCTCACCATTGTATGCTTTTATACAGCCTTCCGTTATAGCTTTGCTCGAAAACGCTTCTATCGTTATGTATTTGCCGAAAACAACATCCGGTATTGCACCAACGCTTGTTGCTATTGTTATTTTTTTTAATAAGCAAGACTCCAAAGTTGTATAACCGAATCCCTCTGTCAATGACGGAATAATAATAGAATCGACAC
>DYLN01000115.1 GCA_020722085.1 Melioribacter roseus | reverse complement strand
CAGACTTACTGCGGGAAATGAAAATCTTGTGAGGAAGATGCTGCTTGTTAAATAATGTAATCCGACTTGCTAAATCGATAGTCAACAAGAAAAACAGGTCGGGCGGCGTCTCGATCTGTATATTGTAGAAAACAAAAACAGTTTAAAACGCCTCACCTATACCGATATGAAACTGCAGTAATTCACCCCAGAGACTTTTTTTGAAAAAGTTTCTCCTGTTGTTTGGGTCGTACAGCTTAAAACCAAAGTCGACCCGAATAGGCGCAAAATCGGAATAATACCGGAACCCAAAACCGCCGGCAACTGCAATTTGATCTAATCTAACATTTTGAAAGCCGTTCCAGGTATTCCCGTAGTCGATAAAAAAAGCAGACCCAACTTTTCCAATTAATCTGTTTCTTGTTTCTATCGATCCTTCCATCAAAAAGAATCCGCCGGTAGTTGTCCCTTTAATAAAGAGCGATTCAAGTTCTTCGGGAGTAGGATTATTGAGATTATAAAGCGGGTCGGAGGGAACGAGTTCACGTGTACTCCATCCGCGGATTGAGTTGCTTCCACCCGAATAGAACCGCTGGTTCAAAGGTATATCTGCTATGTTGCCTTTGTAGGCAAAAATTTTCCCGATCTTAAATTTCACTCCAAAAGCAGATGTAGGAGAATCATAAAACGGTAAATAATAAGTCCCAGTAAGAAGAGTTTTAATAAAAGCAGGCCTCTCAAAATTTTCTCCGAAAATTGAGCTGAATAATAAAGGTATTGAGTTGGCATCTTCAAAAAGAATGGAGAGTGAATATCCTGATGTAGGAAAAAAAACATCGTTGGTTTTATTAGCTGCGAGAGAAATGCCGATATATTCATTAAGACTTTTTCTGGTTAAATCCGCCTGAGTTGCATTTTCTAAAATTGAAGCTGCAAGCGAATCGGCGGTTTTTTGAGGTAAATATTTCCCGAAATAATAAGACAGATTACGCAGCATATAATTTTTCCGGTACTCGTAATCGGCTTGTTCAATATTGAAATATGTACTGAAAGCGTTAAAGTAAGTGTACTGTGGAAGCTCGAAATCCATGCTCAGTTTTGCACCGTATAAAGTAGACTTGTACTCGTTCTTCCTTTTCTGAAATGTTAGGTAGGTTTCAAGCTTTGTATTAATAAGTTTGCCGAAAAGAAACGGCTGTTCAATAGTAATTCTATTGTCAATGTAACCGTATAGACTGGTATCGGCAAAAGAATACGTTTTCAAAAATTCGGAAAAATTTTGAGCTGCGCCCGAAGTACTTAGAGTAAATTTTCTGGCATCACCGAAAAAATTTTTGCGGGTGAAACTCAGACTCAAACCAAGATTAAATGTATTATCTTCGTTATTAGTTATTATCTCGGGTGCCAGTTCGTTAAGCAAACCTACATCAGCGGTTATGCTTAAGGGTACCTCACTGCCCGAGGTATCGGACACAACGCTGTTAACAACCGCGGAGGTAAAAAGATTGGTACGATATAAACGGACCTGCCCCCTTTGTATGTCATAATAACTATAATACTGACCCGGTTTAATACCCACAAGTTCTTCCAATAAATCTTCTTTTACTAGATCTTTACCTGCACCCGTTCGTTCGGTTCTAATATCACTTATTCTATATCTTTTTCCCGTATGAAAGTTCAGTCTAACATCTACTTTATTTTCAAGTGTATCAACTAGCACAAGTGGTCTGTCCGCACTTGCGAGCATATAGCCGTGATCTCTTAAATAGCCTAAAACAAAATTGCTTTTATCTGCAACAAAATTATCGGAATACTGCTGATTTGAATCCACCTTCACGTAATCGAAAATTGCGTCTTTAAAGATAGACTCAATACTGTCAATTCCATTTATCTGAAATTTTCTAAAAGTTGCAGGCTGGTATTCAATAATATGATAAATTAATTCAGCTTCCTTTTTCTCTTTTAGAATTCTATATTCGGGGAAAAATTTTACCTTAAAAAAGCCTCTTGATTGATACAAACTTCTCATTGCACGAACATCGCTGGGAATAAGAAGAGAATCAAAATAAGTTGCCTTCGAACCAAAGCTTGTAAATTTATTTAAGAATTGGGAAAACCACCCGGGAGATTCTTTCGATAAGCATGCATTTTGAAGCTGGGAAGTAGGGATATTATCATTGCCGTGAAATGAAACAGCAGTCAGCTCGTAATGTTTTTCCTGCTGGGAATAGATAATAAAAGTTGTGAAAAGAAACGCAAACAAAAGTGGTTTTATTTTATTCAAACTTTTTCCCAGATAAATGCAAAATCTGCTTTTCTAATCAATAATTTTAACGTGTGTACCCACGTTTACAACTGAATAGAGCTCATCAATATTTTCGTTGCTTACTGCTATAGAGCCGTTTGTCCAGTTGAACGAAAAAGGAAGATTCTTAAAAATAAAATTGTATTTACCGATACCGTGAATACCGATTTCCTCTCCAAACGGCTCGATTGAAGGCGGACACGTATTATTTTTAATTGCTTTTACCACCGCTTCGAATTGTTCACCGGTTATTAAACTTTTTCTTAAGGCATCGGCTGCATCTTTTTCGTTTGGAAAATCGATTTTCAAAAATTTATGATATTTATAAACAGGTAGTTTCTCGCAAATTAAATAATCCCCGACCGGAGTGAAATTTCCTGATAATAAATTGTTATCCGTACTACTGCTTTTCCCGAAAACTGCTTTATAGGTTTTAATCAAAGTGTTATCAGAAAAAAGTTCAAGTCTATAATTCTTTAAATCGACTACAATTCTCGGATTACGGATTCTGGTAATTCCTTTTTCAGACATTGCTTCGGCTAATGAAACTTCTCTAATGTTCAAAATTATTCCATATAGAATCAACCCTATAAAAAATACAACTACACTTCCGCTGATATATAAAATGTTTTTAAGCAAGTATAATAAAACCGGATTTTTTTATTTAAGAATCGACCGATTTCTTTTTACTAAATATAAAAAAAAAGCGCCATCAAAGGCGCTTGGTAAAGTTTTAGGATAAGATAAAAGATTAAAGATCCGTCTTCCATTAAACATCAACCATTACTTCCAACAGCTCCCACAACGGCAATTGCAGTCATATTAATTATATCTCTTACAGTATCTCCACGTTGAATAACATGGACGGGCTTTTTCATTCCCATTAAAATAGGACCAATCACTACGGCATCGGTTAATCTTTGAAACAGCTTATAGGCAATATTTCCTGCTTCAAGATTCGGGAAAATTAAAATGTTAGCCATACCTTTTAATGTTGAAAACGGAAAATCCTGTTCAATTCTTTCGGGCATTACGGCTGTATCGGCTTGCATTTCACCATCAATCATTAAGTCCGGTCTTTTTTCGTGAACTATTTTAACAGCATCAGCTACTTTCACTGCTTGCGGATAAGGGGAACTGCCAAAGTTGCTGAATGAAAGCATGGCAATTCTGGGCTTAATATCAAACTGCTGTACTGTATCAGCAGTTGTTATTGCAATTTCAGCCAACTGTTCAGCAGTAGGATCAATATTAACGGTTGTATCTGCAAAAAAGAATACTTTGTTTTTTATGACAAGAACATACATGCCCGCTACTAATTTTAGTCCTTCTTTTAATCCGATGCATTGAAGTGCAGGGCGAATAGTTTCGGGGTAGTGATATGTTAATCCGCCGATCATCGCATGTGCGTCGTCTGAGTCGACCATCATTGCTGCATAATAGTTGGGCTGTTTAACTAGTTCGTAAGCGGCTTTTTCGGTAATACCTTTCCTTTGGCGTTTTTGATAGAGTCTGTGGGCATACTTCTGACAGTTGCTACAAGTTTTGGGATCCTTTATTTCGAATTTATTTAAGTCAAACCCGAGTGCAATAATTTTTTCTTTTATTTTTTCTTCATTACCGACCAAAACAGGCAGCCCAATATTTTCGTCGTAGACTGCATTTGCAGCTCTTATAATTTTTTCTTCTTCCCCTTCGGGATAAACAATTTTTTTCGGGCTTTTTTGAGCTTTATGAACCATCACTCTGATTATTTCGGTTGAGAAGCCGAGTCTCTCCTGTAATTTTTCTTTATATGCCTCCCAATCTTTAATTGGAACTCTCGCAACACCGCTATCCATAGCAGCTTTAGCAACCGCAGGTGCAACTGTCCATAACACTCTCGGGTCAAACGGTTTGGGAATGATATACTCGGGACCAAAAGAAAATTCCTTACCGCCGTAAGCATTAATAACAACCTCCGGCACTTTTTCCCGTGCAAGCGAAGCCAGGGCTTTTGTTGCAGCCATTTTCATTTCCATATTTATCGCAGTTGCACGAACATCGAGAGTGCCTCTAAAAATAAAAGGAAATCCCAGAACATTATTGACTTGATTCGGATAATCACTTCTGCCAGTTGCCATAATAATATCTTTCCTTGCATCAACAGCGTCATCGTATGTTATTTCGGGATCTGGATTTGCCATTGCAAATACAATAGGATTCTTAGCCATTGATTTAACCATTTCCTTCGAAACGATATTTCCCACAGATAAACCTAAAAATACATCTGCACCTTTCATTGCATCTGCCAGATCTTTGTACTTATTTTCACCAGCAAATTCTCTTTTATACTTGTTGAGATCAGTTCTGTCTTTGTGAATTAATCCCTTTGTATCGAACATAAAAATATTTTCTCTTTTCGCCCCGGCTGCGATGTACATGTTGCAGCAAGCAATTGCCGAAGCCCCGGCTCCTGAAACAACAATTCGTACGTCGCTCAATTTTTTGCCGGCAATTTCAACTGCATTAAGCAACGCGGCACAAGAAATAATCGCTGTACCGTGCTGATCATCGTGAAAAACAGGAATGTTCATTGTGCGTTTTAATTCTTCTTCAATCTCAAAACATTCGGGAGCCTTAATATCTTCAAGATTAATTCCTCCAAATGTAGGTTCAAGAAGCTGCACAGCTCTAACGATTTCTTTAGGGTCTTTGGTCTTAAGCTCGATATCAAAAACATCGATGTCGGCGAATCTTTTAAACAAAACACCTTTACCTTCCATAACCGGTTTGCCGGCATGAGGACCAATATCACCCAATCCAAGAACAGCTGTTCCATTCGATACAACAGCAACTAAATTCCCTTTAGCCGTATAAAGGAAAACGTCATCGTCATTTTTCGCGATTTCTCTACACGGCTCTGCTACTCCCGGCGTGTAGGCTAATGATAATTCTCTGGCAGTAAAGCACGGTTTGGTAGCAACAACTTCAATCTTACCATGTTTTCCTTCAGCATGATACTTTAGTGCTTCTTCCTTCGTGATTGTCATAAAAAATTCCTTCTATTAAAATTTCATTTGTGGGTTTTATTTAATAAGATATAAATATCTATGTAAAATTATGAAATATAACCATAACTAAAAAACCGCCTTTCGAGCGGTTTTTGCTGGTTAGATTTCCATAATTTCCTTTTCTTTGTGCTGAATTATCTCTTCAATTTTTTTGGTGTGTTCGTCCGTGAGGTGCTGGACTTCTTTTTCATAGTGAATTTTTTGATCTTCGGTAAGTTCTTTGTTTTTCTCCAATTTTTTCAGATGCTCATTCGCGTCCCTTCTTACGTTTCTGAGAGCGACCTTTGCATCTTCCCCGAATTTTTTCACAAGTTTAACAAGTTCTTTACGCCTTTCCTCATTAAGAGGCGGAATCGGTATTTTGATATTTGTCCCGTCACTGACTGGATTCAATCCAAGGTCGGCAACCAGGATTGCTTTTTCGATCGGCTGAATTAAACTTTTATCCCATGGAGTGATTGCGATTGTATGGGCATCAAGCACTGTTAAATTCCCGACCTGGTTTAGCGGAGTCATATTGCCGTAATATTCAACTTTGATTCCGTCAAGCAATGCAGTTGTAGCTTTTCCCGTTCTTATTTTTGATATTTCATTTCTAAAGGAATCGATAGTTTTATCCATTCTATTTTTTGCATCTTTTAATACTTCATGCATAAATTCCTCTAAAATTTATTTTTATTTCAATTCTTCTTTTGTTGTGGAGTGTCTAACCGAAGTGCCAACCTGCTGTCCGGTAACCACCTTTAATAGATTATCCGTTTTATCCATATTGAATACAACTATCGGCAGGTTATTTTCACGGCAAAGACTAACGGCAGTCATATCCATTACACGCAAGTTTTTTTGCAGTACTTCTAAATAAGAAATTTCCTCAAAAAGATAAGCGTCGGGATTTTTTTCTGGGTCAGAATCAAAAACACCATCTACTCTTGTACCTTTAAAAATCGCATCTGCTTCAATTTCTATTGCTCTTAAAGAAGCTGCCGTATCCGTACTGAAATAAGGATGCCCGGTGCCGGCACCGAAAATAACAATTCTTCCTTTTTCGAGATGTCTCATTGCTCTTCTTCTGATAAAAGGCTCGGCAATTTCTTCCATTTTAATTGCAGTCATCAATCTGGTAAATACGCCGTGATTTTCCAGAGCATTCTGAAGAGCAAGCGAATTAATTACTGTAGCTAACATTCCCATCAAGTCCCCTGTTACTCTTTCTACCCCATGTTCTTCTGCATTTAATCCGCGATAGATATTTCCACCTCCAATTACAATTCCAATTTGAACTCCAAGTGTATGAATCTTTTTAATCTCCTCGGCAAAAAAATTCAACTTAGCTGGATCGATTCCAAACTTTTGCGAACCCATCAGCGATTCGCCGCTCAACTTGAGCAGAATTCTTTTGTATTTAAGATTTGTTTTCATTGCAAATCAAATATAAAAAAAAAGGTCTTATTAAAAAATAAGACCTTTTCTCATCGAATTATTTATGTTCATCGCCGATATGGAAACGCTTAAACAGCACTAACTTTATTGCGGAGGAATGATTTTTGTTAAATTCTTTTATCAATTGACCGACAGTTTTTGTATTGTCCTTAATAAACGCCTGTTCATACAAACAATTTTCTTCAAAGAACTTGTTCAGTTTGCCCTGCGCTATTTTTTCCACAACCTGTTCGGGTTTTCCTTCTTTGCGGGAGACTTCCTTATAAATTTCAATTTCTTTTTCAATAACCTCTTTCGGCACTTCCTCTCTGTAAACGTATGCAGGTTTCATAGCGGCGACCTGCATCGCAATATCCTTCATGACCGGCTGCAGTTCATCATTTTTGCCGTTAGGAATGTTATCAATCCTTACAAGAACACCAAGTTTTGAACCGTGATGCACATAATCAATCACCTGACCGGTTCCTGTACTTTCTATTGTAAATCTTGTGACCTGAATTTTCTCACCTATTTTTCCGATAAGAGCATTTAATTCCTCTTCTACTTTTTTACCCTGGGCTTCTAGTTTCATTAAAGATGCAACGTTAGAGGGTTTTTTTTCAGCGATAACATTTAATACAAAATTGGAGAATTCAAGGAAGTCTGCACTGTTTGCCACAAAGTCAGTTTCACAATTTACTTCAAGCATTACTGCTGATTTATTATTATCAAACAGTTTGGTTAAAATTACTCCTTCGTTGGTAGATTTTTCTGCTCTTTTAGCAGCTACTGCCGCACCTTTTTTTCTCAAGAATTCTATTGCCTTTTCGAAATCTCCATTGGATTCTTCAAGTGCTTTTTTGCAGTCCATCATTCCTGCGCCGGTTTTTTCCCTAAGTTCTTTTACAAGACTTGCTGAAATAGTCATTCTAAAATTCCTCTATATTTCGTTAATTTTAAAATTATTTTTCTCTTCTAATTTTTTTCTTCTGATTTTTGCGGTTCATCAGATTTAGCATCAGCTTTTTTTTCGACGTTATTTTCTTCTTTTTTATCAGATTTAGCTCTTATATCTTTTTTATCAGCTTTTCTTTCTTCTTTACCGTCTAATTTAACTCTTCTTACTTTCGGTTTGGTTTCTTTCTTTTCTTCTGTTTGTTCTTCTTCGGCAATTTTTTTCTCTTTTTCTTTTTCAGCCGCTTCGTGTGCTTTCAGCTCCTTAGCTTTTGCATTTCCCTCGATTACAGCATCTGCCATAATCTTAGTAATAATTTCAATCGCACGGGAAGCATCGTCGTTGGAAGGAATAACGTAATCAACCACATCGGGGTCACAATTGGTATCAACAATAGCAAACACAGGTATGTTCAATCTATTTGCCTCTTTCACTGCAATACTTTCTTTTTTAATATCAACGACAAAAAGCACACCGGGTAATTTTGTCATTGATTCAACGCCGTCAAGAACTTTTCTGAGTTTGTCTTTTTCGCGGGTAAGGAACAATCTTTCTTTTTTAGTTATTTTCTCAAACGTTCCGTCGCTTTCCATTTTCTCGATGTTCTGCAGACGTTTAACACTCTTTCTAATTGTAGAAAAGTTTGTGAGCATTCCACCCAGCCAGCGTTCGCTAACCCAATTACTTTCCGATCTTTTTGCCTCGGCAGAAATTGAGCCTTTAGCCTGCTTTTTAGTGCCAACAAACAAAACTTTCTTACCCTCAGAAACTATAGAAACCATAGTATCGTATGCTTGATCTATAGCCTGCTGCGTTTTTTTAAGATCGATGATGTGAATCCCGTTTTTCTCCATAAAAATGTATGGCTTCATTTTGGGATTCCAGCGGCGTGTGAGGTGACCAAAGTGTGCACCTGCTTCGATGAGTTCTGCTAATTCGACTCTTGGCATTAATATTCTCCTGTTATTCTTCTACTCTCTTCCTTTTTGTCTTTCATCCCATTTTTATTCAGGACACAGGGGACAAATCCGAGAGTATGATTATTATTGTAAAAATAAGTTGTTTATCTCTTAGAGAATTGGAATCTTTTTCTTGCTTTCGGACGACCGTATTTTTTACGTTCAACCATTCTCGGATCTCTTTTAAGCAGGTCTTCCGATTTTAATGCATTTCTAAACTCGGCATTAATATCGACTAAAGCTCTTGCAATACCCAATTTTATTGCGTCAGATTGACCGGATAACCCTCCGCCTTTTACGGTTACAAACACATCATACTTCCCCGTTGTACCAGTAACCAGAAAAGGAAGCAGAATATTTTCTTGATGATCTTTCAAAGAAAAATATTTCTCAGCATCAACGTCATTGATTGTTACTTTCCCCGAACCCGAGCGTAAATAAACCCTTGCTACAGAAGTTTTTCGGCGTCCAACATAAATTTTATCTGTCATTCAGCAGCTCCTTTAAAAACTTAATACTTCCGGTTTTTGTGCAGTATGAGGATGAACTTCCCCAGCATACACTTTTAATTTCTTAATCAGTTTTCTCCCTAGCCGGGTTTTTGGCAGCATTCCTTTAACTGCATTCCAAACCACAAACTCGGGTTTCTTTTCTCTAAGTTCAGATAGGCTTTTTACTTTCACGCCGCCTGGATAACCTGAGTAAGAAAAATATGTTTTCTTGGATTCGCGTTTACCCGTAAATTTTACTTTTTCGGCGTTAATTACTATTACAAAATCCCCGGTATCCATATTTGGGGTAAAAATCGGTTTATGTTTACCCCTGATTACCCTTGCAACCTTAGCCGCCAACCTTCCTAAAACCTGATCTTTAGCATCAATAATGTACCATTTCTGGTTTGCGTCCTCTTGTTTTATAAAGCTTGTCAATTTTTCCTGCTTCAATTTATCCTCCAATTAGGAAATCTATTTTACAAAGAAACGAAATATATTTGCAAGTGCCTTCAATGTCAAGATTTAGCATATTTTATTTCCTTCTTTATTTTTTAGTCCGCCAAAAACTTAAAAAATCCATCCTAAATTTTGGTTATTAAACTTAAATGATGCAATAGGGTTCGAAACTTGTGAGGGTGACCAAAAAGTAATCTTTTTATTTATCTTAGCCGCTAATAACGCTAATA
>DYLN01000281.1 GCA_020722085.1 Melioribacter roseus | reverse complement strand
GTTGTCTGGAGTTTTTCCAATAGTTTTAATATAGTTATTTAGTTTTATTCCTATTGTTTCAAGATCAGTAATAAATTCTAAATAAATTTTTTCTTCAATAAGTTTTCTATTAAAAGCTTTCCTTAACCATGTTTTGGTTTCAAATAAAGATCCTCTCGAGTAATAACAAAATTGTTTGTTTTCTTTATAAAAATATCTTCCAAATCCTTCGCTTAAGTTTACCGAAACTGAGTCAGCAGCTTTCATAAGTTGTTTTCCAACGACATCTTTTGCAAAATAATCCCAGGTAATTATAATATTCCAGATTTTTTCTGCTATAGTCATAGATAATTGATAAACCTGTAATTCTTCTAATTTCATTTTATCTCCTTCCATAAACAACAAATGACTCAATGACTACAAATGACAATAAATGACCCAATGACTACAAATGACAATAAATGACTATAAATGACCCAATGACTACAAACACCCCCTCCTCATTTCTACTTCGCGGCTTGTTTAGAACATTTTCTTCAAAAAGGTTTTTCGGTGAAATTCCGTGACGCCGAATTTTTTAATGGCACTAATATGTGATTTAGTCGGATATCCTTTGTTAGTATCCCACGAGTATTCAGGGAAATATTTTGCTAGCTCGTTCATCATCCTATCCCGTGTAACTTTTGCAATTATAGAAGCTGCAGCAATTGCGAATGATTTTGAATCACCTTTGATTATGGTCTTTGCCTGCACATGCGTCCCGACAGGCAAGTCGGAGCGTGTCCCGACAGATATGTCGGGGCGTGTCCCGACAGATATGTCGGGGCGTGTCCCGACATCCCCTGCGAGCCTGACCCGATATCCATGTCGGGGCGGGACAGACATGTCGGGGTCTGAAACAAAAGATTTATTTCCGTCAATTAAAATTAAATCGGGTTTAACCGACAATTGCGCAACAGCATATTTCATTGATTTAAGAGAAGCCTGAAGAATATTAATTCTGTCTATTTCCTCATGATCTACAATTCCAATTCCAAAACAAACTGCAGAATCAATAATTTTATAATATAATTCTTCTCTTGCTTTAGCAGTCAATTTTTTTGAATCGTTGACACCTTCAACCCAAACGTTTTTTTTAAAGATTACGGCAGCGGCTACTACCGGTCCGGCTAAGGGACCTCTGCCGGCTTCATCAACACCGGCGATAAGTTTTGTTTTTCTGTTCAAGAATGAGTTGTCAAATTTTTTGAGTTGGTATGTAATCATTAACATTTACAGATAATTCCAGCAATCTTGTTATGCAATGCGTATTAAGAAATCCACTTTCTAACTTTATTTAAGACTCCATCGCTCACATAAAACTTTCCCTTCCAGATAAGCATATCGTGCAATTGTACCAACTATGTTATAAAATAATTATATAACTCACCTTACGCAATGGTTGTTATTTAATAGCACCGACATTTATGTCGGGAACCAAATTAAGACAAAATTTCGGGCTTTAGCACCATT
>DYLN01000114.1 GCA_020722085.1 Melioribacter roseus | reverse complement strand
ATCTTCGCTATAAACCGGCATATTCTTGATTTTTAATTTGTTCTTGAATTAAATTGTTGCATAAGTTCATTAACATATTGCACTTTAAAAAGATTTAAAAGAACGCGAAACAAGGCGGATTTATACAAAAAATTGACGATCGGGTAAAAATATGCTAAAATAGAAGCAAATAAGGGTGAAAAGCCTTTTTATAAGGGCGATTCACCTTTTTTATTTGGTTAGTCGTGCATATAGTACCTATATTAACTATATTGCTAATACTAATACTAAACATAATTGACCGCATAATTAAGTAATTTTTAACCAAAATGTTTAACAAAATTTATCGCGTTAAAGATGTGTCTAAAATAATTGACCGCGATAAGTCAACTATTTTTCGCTGGGAGAAAGAGGGGAGAATTTCTTTGCCTAACCGGGATAGCCGAGGATGGCGAATTTACACGGAAAATGATGTGCGAAAAATGAAAGATCTTGTTTGTAAGCTATCCGGTTGCCACTAATAATTAAGTGGTTGGCTTTAATTTTTTAGACTTATCTCGCGTAATTAAATAAACGCAAAGTTTTTATTTAGTTTAGCGCCTGAAAGATTATTTAAGATGACAGTGAAAAAAATAAAAATAAAAATCATTATAGCTGAAATTAAGAAAATTCTTATTCAAAGAATTGATTTTTCATTTTTCCGCAAAAAAAAGAAACATCAGAAAAATATTTTCCAGGTCAGCTCGGTTAAAAAAATGAAAAATTTGACGGAGTTCTTTGATCAATATGAGTTAAAAAGCCGAAAAAGTTTGGGTAGAAAATATTATTACCGAGCTATTTGGATTAAATTATTTAATTTTATCAATAAACCGATTAGGAAATGTAATTGGCGAAAAATAATGAGATTTATAGCCAAATTTTCTTATCGTTCGGTTATTATTTCACTTCTTTTGATTCTCGTTTATAGCCTTGGTCCCAGAGCTTCAAGCGCTCCGCAATTGGTTACGATTACCACCAGATCGGAATGGGAGGACGGCAATTTGGAAAATATCAGCGCTACAAGCGCTACAGATGCCATTGAGCTTAAATCGGATGGCGCTTGGACGGCTAGAATTTGGTCGCCTACTCCAGATAATATCTCTTTTGGCTCCACTTCCGTTTTAGTGGGAAATTATTTGTATGTGACACGAGGATACGGAGATAAAGCTTTTTATCGCTATAATATTGAAAACAACGAGTGGGATATCATTGATGATTTACCCCAACCAGCTCATTATGGTTGCGATGCTGTTTATGACGGTAGTGGTAACCTTTATTTTATTTTTGGCGGTTATTCCAAGGATTTTTATAAATACAATATTGAAAATGAAACTTGGACGAAATTACCGGATCTTTTAGATACTATTTATGCCGGCGCAGGCATTGAATTTGACGGAACGGATTTATATATAACTCGCGGACAAGCGTCAACCGATTTTTGGAAATTTGATATTTCAGAAAATTCTTGGTATAACTTGGCTCCGGTTTCCGCTACTTTATACACGGGCAGTAATCTGGTTTACGGGCAAAACGGCTATATGTATGTAACGCGTGGATATAACTCTAATACTTTTTATCGATATAGTATTTCTGCCAATTCTTGGAGCACTCTGGCAATCGCTCCAAGCACTTTTTACGGAGAACAAAAAGGAACTTATTATAACGGATATATTTATTTTTTACGTTCCAACAACACTAATTCATTTTATCGTTATAGTATTTCCGGAAATTCTTGGACTACTTTGGAAAATGCTCCCGACACCACTAATTATACTTCTCTTACTTACAATAATTCAGATGGATATATTTATGCTTTGCGCGGCAATGGGCAGTATCATTTATGGAAATTTGATCCGAATGCCGGCACTACCGGAGAATGGATTGGTCCGAAAAATTTGCCAGCGACAGTTGGAACCGGCGGCGATCTTATTTGGAATGAAACAGAAGGCGCTGGCGCTTATCTTTACGCGGTGAGAGGTGGCAGTAATAATTTTTACCGTTATGATATTAACACTAATAATTGGGCCAATATGGCTAATTCTCCCGCGGCTTTAAGTTATGATACTAAAGGAACTTATCACAACGGCTATATTTACATTCCGCGCGGAAGCAATAACGGAACTTTTTATCGTTATGATATCGCTGGCAATTCTTGGAGTTCTATGACAGACGCCCCGGCTAGTTTAGGTTACGGATCGGTAGCCGCTTACAACAATTCTGATGGTTATATTTATGTTACTCGTGGAAACGGCACTAATAATTTTTATCGTTACGATATTACCGGTAATTCTTGGACAACCTTATCTAATATAACAACTACCGACGGAACAAATTATTATTCTTATACAGGCGCGCGATTAGAATCAGATGGAACAAATTTATATTTAATGCCGGGAGATGGAGAAACTGCTTTTTTGAAATATGATACTAGTAATGGAATATGGGAAGAATTAAAAACTTGTCCTTTTATTCAGAGTTACGGTACGGATATGACTTATTATAATGGAAAAATCTACGCCCTAGCCGGATATTATAAAGATGAAACTTGGGAATATGATATCAGCGCTGATTCTTGGCGAATGTTGCCGACTAATCAAAAGTATGTCTATGGCCGAGGTCCTTATAATGGAGCTTCTTTGGAATATGCCGGCAACGATTCTTTTTATAGCACTCCCGGATTTGGATTAAGCGATATGTGGAGCTATTCTTTGGGCGCTGGTAATTATTTAGCTTCCGGAACATACATTAGCGATACGATTGATTTGTCTTATGTTTCCAGCTGGATTTCTTTAACGGTTACTGATAACACACCAGCCAATACTGCCATTGCTATTGAAACCAGAACCAGCGATGACGGAGAAAATTGGTCCAACTGGGAAGCGCTTTCTGGAACAAATATTCAATCGCCAACTAATCGTTACATTCAAGTAAAATTTACTCTTAGCACTAGTGACGGCGTTAGCACGCCGACAGTGTATGATTTTACAGTAGCTTATAACAGTGAAGATAATGATCCGAGTAACCCTACAGGAGTTAATGCTTATTCTCAACGAATTGGCGGTGATTTATTAATTTCGGGAACCGCTTATAAACACGCTCATCCGTATTTTTCTTGGACAGGAGCTTCTGATAATGAATCCGGAATTGCAGGCTATTATGTTTATTTTGGAACGAGTGATACGGCTGATCCGGAAACCGCTGGGATTTATCAAGAGGCTAGCGATTATACTGTCAATTTGGCTATGGAGACAGGTAATTATTATTTACGAATAAAAACTAAAGATAATGACGGCAATGTTAGCGATTCCACTTATTCTGCTTTTACTTATAATTATTCCGGCGTCTCGCCTTATCAGAGCGAAACCAAAACCAATCAGTCTGATTTTAACAGCGGGACATTAGAAAACGTCGTAAGCCGTAGCGATGGAACAATGCGCTTGAAATCAGTGGATGGATTTTGGAATGAAAATCGTTTGTCTTATGCTCCCGGCGGGATTTACTATGGCGGAGAACTGGCTTATGCCGAAACGGAAGGGAAGCTTTATACTTTTCGAGGAGCTAATACCACTTCATTTTACTCTTATGACATAGAAACTGATACTTGGTCAACTTTAGCTAACGCGCCAGCAACGGTTTATTATGGCGGATCGCTAGTAGAAGGCCCGGATGGTTATTTATATGGCGCGCGTGGATATAATACTTCTGAATTTTGGCGTTATAACATAACAAATAATACATGGGAAGTGATGGCTAACGCTCCCAAAAATTTTTATTACGGCAGCTCTCTTTCTTATGATAACAACCGTTATATTTATGTGTTACCCGGAAACGATGACGCTTTTTATCGTTACGATACGCAAAATAATATTTGGACAACTTTAAACAATGTTGAATTCGGCAATCCCAATGAATACGACGGGCAGAGAGTTTATGTTGGATCTGACAGTGTTTACGACGGAGAGAATAATATTTATGTTATGCAGGGAAATTATTATCCCTATTTTGCCAAATATTCTATTGCCGATAATCAGGAACGCGGAGAAAAAGGAAATACTTGGACGCCGTTAACTAAAGCTCCGATTGGTATATATGCCGGAGGAAGTTTGGCTTATGACAGTGCAAAAGATATGATTTATATGTTGAGCGGAAATTATCGCCAAAACTTTTTCAAATATGATGTCGCTGCTGACACTTGGAGTCAATTACCGGAAATACCTTTTTATGTTGAATATGGAGGTTCTCTTAAAGTGGTTGGCGATTATATTTACGCTACTCGCGGAGCTAATTCCACGGGATTTTATCGTTTTAACATTAACGAAAATTCATGGGAATCTCCTCAGCGCGGATTTTTCGGTCCATCCACAAACTCTGGTAGCAGTTATTTTGGTTTTTATTATGGTACGAATATTGCTGAAGATAACAATGGCAATATTTATATAGTGCGCGGAAATTATGATAATACTTTCGGTAAATATAATATTCAAACCGGAGTATTCACGGAGTTGGCGAAATTACCAGTAGGCGCTTATAATGGCGCAGCTCTTATCTATAACGAGGATGAGGATGCAATATATATGACTAGCGGAGACCTGCGCACCAGGAGATCCGGCAATATCAATAATTACTTTATGAAATATGATATAGCGGCTAATAGCTGGGAAATTATTACAACTGATAGAGTGCCGTATCAAACCACTTACGGTTCGTCTATGACTTATGATGGCAGTCGTTATATTTATCTGACACGCGGAGGTGGTAGTAACACTTGGTGGCGTTATGACACGCAAGCTTCTGAAGGATCGCGTTGGTCTAGCAATTTGCCGACTATTTCTGGCTGGAATCAGGGATATGGTGGCAGGATAATTTACAAAGACAATTATATTTATTCTATTTGCGGTCAAAATACTAATACCTTTTGGCGATATGATGTGACTGGAGGAAGTTGGACGCAACTAAACAATATTCCGGGAAATGTTTATATCGGCGGATCACTGGTGGATGGCAACGATGGCTATTTATATGTCACTAGAGGATATAATACAAATGATTTTTATCGCTATAATATTTCCGGAGGAACATGGGAGACTATAAATGATGTGCCGGGGCAGATTTATCAGGGAGGCGCTTCAGTAAGCTCTAGTAACCGAATTTGGACTACTGCCGGAACAGGAACTAATTCCTATAATGACGGACTTTATAATTATGTTATTGGATCGGAAACTAACGGCACTGGTTTTGAAAAAACAGGAATTTATACTTCTGAATCTATTGATCTTTTGTCGGTTTATCGTTGGGCTAATTTAACTATAACTTATACTAAGCCGAATAATACCAGTTTAGCTATTTATACTCGCACTTCTGAGGACGAAGTGAACTGGTCGGCATGGGATCAAGTTTCCAACGAAAAAGAATTGGGATCAAACCAATATCGCTACGATATAGTTTCTCCAGTTAATGAATATATACAAATCAAAATTGAATACACTTCTGGCGACCAAATATTTTCTCCGACAGTTGAAGATTATACTATTAATTATTATCAGGATATTCAGGCACCCACTAATCCGACTACTTTAAACGCTTACAGCGCCAGTGATAAGACAACCGTCATAACAGCCAATACTTGGTATAATTATGCCACGCCCTATTTTGAATGGCCGGCGGCTGAAGCAGATGGAGGAGCCAGCGACGGCGTGGGCGGTTCAGGAGTGGCTGGTTATTGGGTTTATTTTGGCACTAACGCCAGCGCTGATCCTTTTGTGGATGGCGTTTATCAAACTGCCACTACTTATTCGACTTCCGGACTGACTTCTGGCCAGGATTATTATCTTAAAATTGTAGCTCAAGATGATGCCGGTATGATTCCGTCCAGTTCATTTCAAGCGTTTACCTATCGATTTGACGCTACTGCCCCCTCTAATCCAAGCGATATTTCAGTAACGCCAGCCGGTTATACAGCTAGCGACAATTATGTTTTCTTATGGGAAAACGATGCGGTTGATGCCAATTCCGGATTGAGTAAATTTCAATATCGCACCGATGGAGATGATGAAGGTGTTTGGTATGATATCAATAATCCTGAAGAAATAACTATAACTATTCCAAACGCTGAACATCTTGAAGGCGCTTATCAATCCGGTAAAAATTGGTTTTATTTGCGCGCCGTGGATAATGCCGGTAATGTTTCTAGTCCAATTTCCCAGGAATATTATTTTTCCGCCGATGCTCCTTCACCACCGCAAAATTTAACGGTTACTCCTGCTTATTCAACCGGAAACTCTTTCACTTTTGAATGGGATCAGCCGGCATCGTTTATCGGAGACGTGGCTAAACTTAAATATTATTATTCGGTTAATGCTTTACCCAATGCTTACAATACTGTAGAAACAACCGTCAAGGCGGCCGGACCGGGACCATTTGCCACCCAGAAAGGGCCCAACCGATTTTACGTTGTGGCTATGGATGAAGCGGGAAATATTGATTATGACTTATACTCTTATATTGATTTTACCGCCGATACGACCGCTCCCGGAGCTCCGGTCAATCCTCAAATTTTTGACACTTCTGATCGGGAAAATCAGGAATATAGCATTGCCATTAAATGGAGCTTGCCGGTTTCTATGGACGAAGATAATTTTGCCGGTTACGTAGTTTATCGCTCATTGGAAGAAAATGGAACCTACACGGAAGTAGCAACCACCTCCGGCACCGCTTATGTTGATACGGGATTGGAAAGCCGCCGTTATTATTATTATGTAAAATCCAAAGATAACACTAGCAATTTATCCATTGCCTCCAGTATAGTAACCATTATTCCAACCGGACGCTATACCAAAGCGCCAGATCTGACCCAGGAACCAAAGGTGTCAGTTAAATCTTTCGCTGCCACCTTCCAATGGGGAACTAATCGTGAAGCCAGCTCATTTGTGGAATATGGAAAATCAATCTCTTTAGGAGAAACTAATGGGCAAATAGACAATGTTACCGATCATCTGGTGGAACTAACCGGTTTAAGCGCTAAAACCAAATATTATTATCGGGTAAAATATATTGATCCGGATGGAAATATCGGCACCTCAGAAATCGGGACTTTTACCACATTAGATCCTCCGACAGTTTCTGAATTTTCTGTTTCCGATATTAAGCTGGACTCCGCTTACATTTCTTGGAAGACTAATACCGGAGCCACTTGTGCTTTAAAATACGGAGCGGGTAGCTATACTAACACCATTGAAGAAACCTCCAACGCTTCCAATCACATACAAAAAATTGAAGGATTGACCGCGGAAACAAACTATCAAACTCAAGTTGAATGTTTGGATGAAGATGGCAATGAATTTTTTTCTGATCAGTATAATTTTTCCACGCCAGTTCGTCCAGTAGTTAGCGGGGTAAAAGTTGAAAACAAAGAAAATGTTGATTTGCCGACGGTGTTAGTGGAATATACGACTAATGTGCCGACAACAACTACGATATATTTTAAATGCGACGAAAATTCCCCGAGCACTTATTTTACCAATGATAAAGTTATGGAGCACGTGGCGGAATTGAAAGACTTGGATCCGGCCAAAGAATACACACTGACTATTGGCGGAACTGACGAGAATGGCATTGAAATGGAAACAGTAGAGCAGAAAATTACCACTCGTTCCGATTCGCGTCCGCCGGAAATTTTGACTAATCGAGCGGTAGGCAAGGTTATTGGACGAGGGAATAACGCTCAAGCTAATCTTTATGTTAAAATAGAAACCAATGAGCCAACTAAGGTAAAAATTAATTATGCCAAAGGCGTGACTGTTTCTGGATTTGAACAGTCAACAGGAGAAGATCCATTTAACACTTATCATTTAATCTCAATTCCTGCTGAAATAAACCAGGTTTACAGTTATCAAGCGCAAGTTTTTGATGAAGCCAATAATTTATCCGAAACAAAAGCGGTTACGGTGGTTGTGGAAAAAGCCAAAAATTCCGCTACGGAAATTATTGTCAAAACAATCTCGGAACGTTTTAGTTGGATTTCAAGTTTATGGAAATAAATAAAAACCAAGCGGCTATTAAAATTCAAGGAGTAAAAAAAAGTTTTCAGGTGGGCAACAGAAACATTCCCGTTCTTTTTGGCATTGACATTGAAATTCAAAAAGGAGACTTTACTATGTTGGTTGGCCCGTCCGGTTGCGGAAAATCTACCTTGATGCATATTATTTATGGATTGGAAGAGCCGACAGAAGGAAAAGTAATTGTGAACGGTAATGATATTTGGTCTAAAACGAAAGACTGGCGGGCTGATTTCCGTAACCAAAAAATAGGATTTATTCCCCAACAACCTTTCTGGATTAAATCTTTAAGTGTAATAGAAAATATCTCTATTCCGGCTATTATTTCAGGTAAATCTTTTCATAGCGCCATTTCTCGGGCGGCCAAATTGATTGAGTTAGTGGGGATGGAAAAATGGGCGGATTATCGTCCTTTTGATCTTTCCGGAGGACAACAGCAGAAAATTGCATTAGCTCGTTCATTATTGCTGGATCCGATTTTCTTGATCGCCGATGAACCGACCGGCAACCTTGACCGAAAAGCCGGAGAGGATCTTCTTAATTTGGTGTATAATATAAATAAACAGTTCAAAATAACGATATTAATGGTTACTCATGACATTGACCAATATAAATACGCTTCTCGAATAGTTAAAATGTTAGATGGAAAAATTATTGCTGACGATATCAATAAGCACAATCTGAAAAATTTGGAAGAAATTAAAAATAATTCGTCGACGTTAAGCTAAAATGATTAAATTTAAATTTAAAAATTATTTGAGCGATATTCTGCTTGTTTTAAAAAAAATGCTGTTTTGGAGATGGCAAAAAAACAAAAATACCGGAGTGATAAAAGAGGCGAGGGAAAAGCAAAGGATTTCCAGAATGAAAATAACTTCTATTATTTTTATAAGTTATCGCAATTTAATGGCTAACAAACTGCGTTCGATTTTAACCATTGGCGGCGTAGTAATAGGTATCGGTATCGTCACTTTTTTAATCTGTATCGGTTTTGGTATGCAGAAAATGATTGTCAACGAAGTTGTCAAAGAAAATCCTGTAAATATTATTGATATTGATAATGGAAATTTGGATAATTTTGTTTCTTTGGACTCCGAAAATATAAAAAGAATCAAAGAAATTTCCGGAGTGGAAAATGTGGCGACGGAAGTAAATACCGGCGGGAAAATTTATTACAAAGAATCACAAACAGATATGGTTATTTACGGTATCAATAAGGATTTCTTTGCTCTCTCCGGTTCCAGCTTGGCGATTAAACACGGGAAAATTGATTATGAAGATGAAGGAGAAAAGATAGCGGTTTCTTCTAAGGTGGCTAATTTGTTGGGATTTGAAAATCCAGTCGATATAATAGGAAAAAGAATTAAGTTTGATATTATTCTTTCCCGAGAAACTAATTCGCAAATTAAAGAGGAAGTCAATAAGACTGATAATGAGGCCGAGGTGGTGGCTGTTGTCGCCCTTGATGAAAGCGCGACAGTCTTTATTCCGTCCACTTGGCTAAACGAAAAATTTGGAATTGATTTGGCTCAAAGGGGGAAAGTTAAGGTTGATTTGACAAAAGGAGACATAAACGAAATAAGAAAAAACATTGAATTTTTGGGATTTGAAACGGAAAGCGTCAATGATATTGTGAATGATATCAACTCATTTTTCTGGGTAATTCGGATTGTGTTGATGGTTTTTGGCACAATTATTATGTCTATTTCCGCTATGGGTATGTTGAACACTTTAAGCGTTTCGCTTTTACAAAGAACCAAAGAAGTGGGAATTTTAAAAGCGTTGGGAGCAAAAAGAAAAGATATTTTTCGGATGTTTATTTTTGAAGCGGCTATTATTAGTTTTATTGGAGGAGCTTTA
>DYLN01000113.1 GCA_020722085.1 Melioribacter roseus | reverse complement strand
CGCAAGTACCACGCAAGTACCTGGAAAACACCACGCAAGCTGTTAAAGTATTACAATTTTGTTCTGAATATAAATTGAGAAAAGAAATTCAAGATCATATTGGATTAGCCAATAGAGAACATTTTCGTAAAACTATATTAAATCCTTTGATTGAAAATTTATTACTAAAAATGTTGTTACCTGATAAACCCGATAGTCCAAAACAAAAATATATTATTACTGAGAAAGGCAAACTGCTTTTGGAGAAGTTGAATAAGTGACCGAAAAACGCTTTATAGAAGAATCTTTCCCTGTTAAAGAAATTAGTGCCATCTCTGCTAAAGAAAAAAATATTAGGCACGGACATATTTCAACTCTTCATATCTGGTGGGCAAGACGCCCTCTTGCTGCTTCCCGTGCTACTGCCTATGCTGCTTTAATTCATGCACCAAAAGATATTGATGAATGGAATGAAGAAAGACAATTTATTATTGACTTTGCTAAATGGGAAAACACCAACAACCAAAAAATAAGCTTTACCCTTATGTCCTTTTAGTCCTTTCGGTCCTTTAGAATTAAGAAAAAGAATCAGTCCGAAAAAACATTATCAAGCAACGATTCATTTTGACCTCAGTTCACCTGATCATTGTCAGCCAGATTTACATAAGAAACATTATACAACTAACTAAGTAGTTCACAGTGCAAGTGGAAAATTCTTACAATTACTGAAAGCAGAAAGAGAGCGTTTAATTATTTTTTATCCAGCCAATCCAACAAACCATTTATAAAGGTAAGAGGATGCGGCGGGCAGCCCGGAATGTATAAGTCTATTTTGTTTTGTTCAAGAAATTTCCTCTCTGTTTCTTCTGAGTTTTTAAATATACCACCGGAAATTGCGCAAGCGCCAAAGAGTATTATTATTTTGGGATTAGGAACTGCATCATAACAAATTTGAGTTGCATTCGCCATATTCTTAGTGAGGGGACCGGTAATTACTATTCCATCTGCGTGACGTGGAGATGCGACAAATTCAATACCGAATCTTCCCATATCAAAATTAACATTGCTTAGTGCATTTAATTCAAGTTCACAACCATTGCACCCGCCGGCGGAAATTTGTCTAAGCTTTAATGACCTTCCAAAATATTTTCTGATTTTTTCGGATGCTTTTTCCGGTGAGATAGTTTTTGTTTCTTTTGTAATTATTAATTTTTCTCTTTTATCAACAGCTAAATTAAAATCATTTGTATAGTGAATTATTTTTTCCGGGCAGACTTCCTCACACAGTGGACAGAATAAACACAAACCTAAATCTATACTTAACGGTTCTGTTTTTATGGCATTTGTAGGGCAAACTTCTGCACATTTTTTACAGCCGTCCGGACAAGGTTTGTCTTCTATTACCGGTAAACCGCGAAATAATTTTGGCAGCGAAGCAGTGCTCACATCCTGAATAATTGAATCTCTTTGAAGTATTCTGAGTTTTATTGCGTCAATCATAAGTAATAATTAAAAATATATTTTTTATAAATCGTGACCGGCATAAGATAAATCGAAACTTTTATTACACAACGGAAAATCTGAAATAGCAGTATTGCGCAAAGCCAAACTTAATCCGTACCAATTATTAAATGAAGGATCTTTTATTTTGTATTGAATAATCTTTCCTTCTTCATCTGTAAAAGCAGAGTGTATTATTTCTCCCCGCCAGCCCTCAACAATTGAAATAACACCCGAGTTAATTCTCAATTCCCCAACTTTTTCAGTTGTTATACCAGAAGGAATATTTTCTAACTGTTCAAATATGAAACGAAGCGACTCATCAATTTCCAGCGCACGAAGCCGTGCACGTGCAAATACATCCCCTGTTGATAAAGTAATAGGTGAAACCGGAAAATACCGATAGGCGCCATAAGGAAAATTTATTCGTGAATCCAGCTCAATACCACACGCTTTTGCTGCAGTTCCGACAAGCCCTATCTTTCCGGCAAAATCTTTTGAAACTACTCCCGTGTTTTCAAATCTTATTAAAGCACCCGTTGAAGAAAATAAGAAATCATTTATGGCTTCAATATCTTTCTTTACTATTTCTAAATTGCTCTTTATTTGTTTAATGTTTTCGTCATTAAAATCAAATCTTACACCGCCATAAACAAATAATCCTCTCCCAAATCTTGAACCGCACAATGAAGCAAGGCTATTTATCACAAGTGTTCTTAATCTTCCATAAGCAGATGCCGGCAAGGCAAATCCAATATCATTTGCAATGCCGCCCAGACCGGTTAAATGCATTGCTATACGTTCAAGCTCTTCGGCAATGGAACGAATCACTTGTGCCCGCAGATTTATTTGCGTTTCTGTTAAAGACTCAAAAGCATTGCAGTGAGTAGATGTATGACCGATAACAGTATCCCCGGCAATTGATTCAGAAAGGATTATTCGCTGGTTAGGATTTGCATTTAACATCAGAGATTCAATACCGCGATGCTGGTATCCTAAATTTATTTCAAGATGATAAACCAATTCACCGTGGCACTGAAATCGAAAATGCCCAGGTTCTATTACTCCTGCGTGAATTGGACCGACTGCCACCTCGTGAACTTCATCGCCATCAAGTTTAAAAAATTTATATGGCTGACTGCCCAAAATAATATTCTGCTTTCTAACCGGTCTTAACCACGGATGGTAAAGCGGTTTATATCCATAATTTTCTGCAAGTTCACATTCAAAATAATTTGTTTGTGGGAATTGATTAGCAAAGCTTTCAAATTCTAATTTGTCCCCCTTATTTTCATAGCCGATAATATAAAGCGAAGAAGAAGCAGAATCAGAAAGAATTGATACGATTTTATTAGGATTTTTTTTATCAACCGGAAATAACCCGATCATTCTATATCCATTTGATAACCCATTTAAAACGGAGGCGTGAAATTTGTCTGCATTCAAAAATTCAATTTCGTTGTGATTAAAAACTTCTCCGTTTTGAACTTTTAAAGAATTCATAATCTGATGCCAAAATCTTTAGAAATACTTAAAATATTTTCTTGCAAAATTCCCGGTGAGATAATCCCGATTGCAATCAATAAAATTAATAACACAATAGCTGCAAAATGAATTATCTCAAAGCTCTCTTTTTCTTGTATGTTTTTTTCTTCTTTTTCTCCATACAACATTTGAAATAATGTTCTGCCCATATTTATAAAAATGAAAAGGAGTAGAAACATAGTTATCGCCAGTATCCACGGCTTATCTGAAAAGAGCATTCCCCGGAAAATCATAAGCTCACTAAAAAATATTCCGAAAGGCGGAATAGCTGAAATTGCAAAAAAGGATAACAGAAAAAGCCAGCCTGTCCACGGCATTAAGTTTATAACCGCACTAACTCCATTAACTTCTCTTGTTTTGAATCTGCTATGAATATTTCCCGCAGTAAAAAACAAGACCATTTTGTTCAAGGAATTATAGATTGTATGAAACATTGCTCCGGCAAATGCCAAACCGCCAATACCAATTCCTAAGGTTATTATGCCAAGATGTTCAACGCTGGAGTAAGCAAGCAATCGTTTATAATTATTTACCTTGAACATAAAAATAAATGCTACAATAAGAGAGAGTAATCCGCCTATAATTAAAATTAATTTCGCGAATTCATAAGAAGAAGTTGGAGTAAGGATTTGAAATATTCTCATTACTCCCAATAGTGCTGTTATACGTAATGAACCGGACATAAGTGCTGCAATTGGACTCGGTGCATTGCTGGTTGCGTCAACATCACCGGAGTGCATTGGTGCAATACCAATTTTTGTGCTTAGCCCAACAAAAATAAAAATGAAGCTTGCCTTAAGCCAAACCGGATTTAATTTAGCAGCATTTTTTACAAACTCAGAGAAAAATAACTGCTGTCCCTCCATTATAGTTCCGTTAGCCGAAAGTGTTAAGAATAATATTCCGATAAAAGCAAAAGCAATTCCTACAGAAACTAAGAAGAGATATTTCCACATTGCTTCAAGAGATTCCTCATTTCTGTAGTAGTAAATTAAGGGGGCAACGCTTAAAGTTGTTGCTTCGGCAGCAACCCAATACATTCCGAAGTGATTACTTAAAATGGCTGCCGTGTTAGCAAACAGATAAAAGTTTAACAGTAAGAAATAATATTTTTTACCTTCCTGTGCTTTTAATGTAACTGGTCGTTTAAGATATGAAAATGATATAAGTACAACCCAGAAGTAAACATTTGAAAGGATGAGGAGAAATAATTTGCTGAGTGAATCTGTACTAAAGAAAAACGGCAGATTTGGTTTATACAAGCCGATAAATATTATAAACGAGAAAAGAAGATGGAACGCACCAACAATTAATGAAATTACATATTGTGAGCGGATACTTTTAATAAGGTAACAAACAACCGCTGCAATTAAAGGTATTAAAATTAAAACAGAGAATTCAAGCATTAGTCCTTAAGTCTCCTTAAAATAGTTACATCAAATCCTTCAAATGTTGAACTGATTCTGTTTAATGCAATTCCCATTAAAAATACTACTACAAACACATCGAGCAGTACACCGATTTCTATCATTATCGGCAGATCGGAAGCAACGGCGGTTCCGAATAAAAATATCCCGTTTTCCAATACTAAAAATCCGCAAACGTGAACAATTAATTTCTTTCTGAATATGATAATAAATATTCCCACAGTAACTGCAGCAAAGCCGCTGGCAAAAGGAATTGTTTCAATATTTGTGGTTAGTGATAAAATACTTGAAGCCAAAAAAATTACAATAAATGAAAAGATAACCAGCAGTAAAAAATTGAATTGCTGTATAGTCGGTTCAATTGTTCTTTTAATATCAAGTTCTAAAATTATTTTGTTAATGTACCTGGGAATAATAATCACTTTTATAATGAATAAAGTAGCGGGTAAGATTACCGCAAAGACTGAAAACTGTTCTACAAAGGGTACCATTAATAATATCGTAAGCAAAATACCCTGAAACCGCAGAACAGCAACGTATGCTTTCACACGGGGTGTTACTGCTAAATAAAAAAGAGACAAACAAAAAAGTATGCTTAAAATATTCTGCATTTAATTTTTTTTTACTTATTACCTAGTAAAAGTGTAAATCAATAAATTTAATATCCCTATAGCAGTTGCAAATAAAAGATAGTGAGGGATATTTTTCATTTTAAAACGTGAAGTAATTGTTTCTACGGCAGCCAATGCGGCTGAGAGTATAAAAATAACTACTAAAAATATAATAATGCCTAAAGTGTAACTTTGAACCGCAAATGGATAAAAGAAAGACGCTTCGAGTATTACATAAATAAATAATTTGATATAACTTGAATATTGATATAGGAACAAATCAATACCCGAATTATCTAAAATCATAACCTCGTGAATCATTGTTAATTCAAGGTGCGTATTGGGGTCATCAACCGGCATACGCGAACACTCAGTAACCGCAAGTATAAAAACCGATATCGAGCAGACTATTATAAAAACAACAAATGATAAATTATCTAATCTTATAGAATGATAGATATCATAAATTGAAGTGAACCCGCTGATAAAAGCTATACTGCCAACCGTGAAAAAAAAGATCGGTTCAGCAAACACTGCAAAAGTTGCTTCACGTGCTGCGCCCATTCCCTCGAATGAACTTCCGATATCCATTGCTGCAAGCACTTGAAAAAATCTCGCTAATCCGAGCATATAAGCAAATAAAATTATATCGCCTTCAAAACTGATTAATGGATGAGCAAAACTGATTGGCAGCATTGCAGCCGCAATAACAACTGCAATAAAATTTATCATTGGTGTTACAGCGCTGATGAAAGATGAACTGGTAGCATTAATCGTTTCTTTCTTTATCAGTTTCATTAACTCATAATATGGCTGCAGTAGTGATGCGCCAATTCTTCCGGTGAATATTGCTTTTTGTTTGTTTACTAAACCAACAAACAAAGGAGACAATCCTAAAATCAGAACTAGAGAAATTATTCCTTGTAATATTGAGGTTAACTCCATAAGAAAGCTATCAAACTGTAAATTGTTATGATTATTAAAATGAATGCGATATAATATCGTATATCAGTGTAACTTAAAAATTTAATGCGTGCAATAAATTCGCTGAAACTTTTAAATACCGGCAAAAGAATTTTCTTATCAACTAAATCATCTGAATGACTTTCAAAACTTCCTTTAGCTGGGAAGATATCATTTTGAGCAATTACTTTTTTATGATATCCCAAAACTGATTTGGAAATTTCATTTAATTCATCTGCGTAAGAAGAAGCCGTATATTGCATTCGTGGATTCAGTCCTTCATAACCACATCCCCACGCGGTAGAAATTCTTCTTCCATATTTTTTCTGAATGCTTTTTTTCCATAAATAGATTAAAATAATTCCGGCAATTACCGTTATAAAAATAATACTTAGTAATTGCCAATTAATATTTAACAAGCTCGAAGATGGAGCAGCGGGAACAAATCCATCAATTAGAACTTTATTTACAACTCCGATAAAAGGCTGCGGATAAAATCCGATTACAATACATAGCAAAGCAAAAATTCCAAGTGAGAGATATTCATAAAAAGAAATTTTAAAATGTTTTACTTCTTTTCGTTCTTTTCCTAAAAACATAATTGAATTTATTTTAGTAAAACACGCAACTGCTAATCCGCCAACAAATGCCAATCCCACTGCCGAGATAAGCATTAATAATGGATAATAATTTTCCAATTCTTTAGCGGTAGTAAAAAAGCCATTGTAAATAATGAACTCAGAAATAAATCCGTTAAACGGCGGAATACCGCTGATTGCAATTGAACCAATCAGAAACAATACAACAAAATATTTTCCGTAATGAACAAGCCCGCCCATTTGCTCAATATTTCTGGTACCAAGATTTTGATAAATTACTCCGCTGCCAACGAATAACAAGCTTTTAAATATTGCGTGATTAAGCGTGTGGAGAAGCGCTCCGCCAAATCCAAGTATTTGAATCGGTATTGAATGATAAGCCGAACCAATAAAGCCAATACCAATTCCAATTCCGATTATTCCAATATTTTCTACCGAATGATATGCAAGCAAGCTTTTAATATCGTGCTGTGCTAATGCATACCACACTCCATAAACTGCACTGATCATACCAACAGCAAGCACAAGCCAGCCGAGCCATTCGGGAGCAGGATTCAAAAATTGAAACGTTCTTAAAATTCCGTAAATGCCGGTTTTGATAATTATCCCGGAAAGAAAGGCGCTAAAGACCGTTGGCGCAATAGGATGCGCTCTTGGAAGCCAGAAGTGAAATGGCATAAATCCCGCTTTCATTCCAAAAGCAATTAATGATAAAGCATAAAGTACGATGAACAAATCACCGGTACCGGATAAAAGATGAAAATCACTAAAGAGCCAACTGTTGGTTTGATTATGGAGCAAGAAGAAGAATATGTATAAAAGAAAAACCACAACGTGAGACATCACTAAATAATAAAAGCTCCCGGTTTGAACCTCTTTCTTTCCTTTTTCGAAATTCATCCCAAGGTAAGCTGATGTGCTCATTACCTCCCAGCAAACTAAAAAAAATATTGCGTGGTTTGCTACCACTACTAACTGTGTTGAAACAAGGAGCACTGCATAAAAAACAAGATTGCTCCTTACAGATTTACCTTTTTCTATGTAATGTTTAAGATAAGAGTAGCTGTAAATAGTAGTAGGAATGGCAACAAGCTGAATAATGCATAAGAAATACAAACCCAAAGCATCGAACCGGAATAGATTGTTCGATATCCCAAACATCTGTATATCTTTCAACGTAAAGTCTGAATTTATAAGTGCTGTAAGAGCTGCAATGAAGCCCGTTATTAATCCCGCAAGAAGCAGAATATGCGAAGCAGCAGAAGATTTTTTCTTTTCAGTAAAAAATATTCCGGCAGCTATTGAAGATAGTTGTAATAATAAAGAATAAAAAAGTGTATCCATTTTTAATCAAAAAAATTAGTAACAGACATTAACTAACTCTCGTATCCTCAATATGACTTATAATGTCAATTATTTCTTTATAATTAAGTCTTTTTTCTAAAGCGAATCGGAAAGTTTCTTTTGAAAGCAAAAAACTTAAATGAGCCAATAAACTTAAATGCTGCTTTATTGTTTGGGAAATTAATAGAATAATAGTATGCACCGGCTTACCGTCAAGCGATTTTAATTCAAGCGGTGTAGTTGGGAAGAAAAAATTAATTACCGGTTTATTTCTTCCAATCATTAGTGGAATACGTGGATGGGGGAGACTTATTCCATTTCCAATTGCGGTGCTCATTAACTCTTCACGGCTTTTTAAAAGATGCACTATTATTTCTCTATCAACATTTTTTTCAAGATCAATCATACTCACCATTTGCTCGATGAATAATTTTTCTGAAAAATTGCAGTCATAGAAAAAAGAATTTTGATCGAGTATATTATTTAAAGTCTTAACGTGGTACTCCGTCATCTTTTTATGACCGGAAATATTTATCGGGATATTTCTGCTTAAAGCCCATTCAATTATTTGCTGCTTATTGAAAAGCATTTTATCGTTCACTAACTGAAATGGTATTTCCTTTTTCTTGATTAAGATTTGAACTTCTTTATCAGACTTCAATAATAAATTAGCTATATCTTTGATTGTTAAATCCAAAGTTGAACCTCAAAAATTAATTCATTTCTCCTTCGTCAGTAGCAATACGACAAGTACCATCCAATTTTCTATTCCAATAGTTAAATCAAAAACAACAGTGAAAAAGAATGTTGTAAGTAAAACAACCTTCACTATGATAATCAAGCGCTTCTTCAATACTAATTTTCATCTTTCAAATCGTATAACTATTTAAAATAAATTTAAAATTAAATTTAGCTAAATTTATTCACACTTTGGTGAAATTTAATTTTGTAAAAAAATAATTTTATTTCGACAATTTTATTTAGCTGCATTAGCCCTAAACCCAATCGTCCGCTTACTTCCACTCTTTCCCACAACAACACTATAATTCTTCACACGTCCCCAAACCTTCAGCCAACGGGGAAACTTGCTAAAGAACGGCATATATAATCGCAAGAAAAGAAACTGAAATCTTTATATTTTCTTTAAAACTGACTAAGTTATAATTCAAAATGACATTAATTTTGGAAACTATTTAGTGCGATCAGACCTGACATTTTTTACTAACGAACCTGGCTCAACACTATTAGATAGGTTTATAGAAACTCTTAAAGATGGAAAGTATTTTGATGTACTTGTAGGTTACTTCCGAACAAGCGGTTTCTTTCGACTGTACCAGTCATTTGAATCAATTGAAAAAATAAGAATCTTAGTAGGGCTTAATATTGATAAACGAACTTATGAGATAATAGAAGAATCTTCAGTAAGGAATCCCGATCAATCGGGACAGCAAACCACAATTGACTTTGAGACCAACCAAAATACTCGTACTACTTTTACATCTGCAGTTGTTAATGAATTAGAAAAATCAGAAGATTCTTTTGATGTAGAACTTGGTGTTAAAAAATTTATAGAATTTCTTCAATCCGGTAAGATTGAAATCCGTGCTTATCCTTCTAAAGACATTCACGCTAAAGTATATATACTTCGTTTTAATGAAACAGATAGAGATTTAGGAAGAGTAATTACTGGCTCCAGTAATTTTTCTGAATCCGGTTTAGTTGCAAATCGAGAATTCAATGTTGAACTGAAAAATTCATCTGATGTAAAATTCGCTCTGGAAAAGTTTGAAGACTTATGGAAAGATGCAGTAGATATATCCAAAGATTATATCGAAACAGTTCATACAAAAACCTGGTTGAATGATATTATTACCCCTTATGAACTTTACTTAAAATTTCTTTATGAATATTTCAAAGAAAAGATTAGTGTTGACAAAGAAAGGCTTTCTAAAAGATACACGCCAATTAATTTCAGAGAATTAGAATATCAGACAGAAGCTGTAAAAGATGCAAAAGCAAAACTTGAAGCTTATGGTGGAGTATTTATATCTGATGT
>DYLN01000112.1 GCA_020722085.1 Melioribacter roseus | reverse complement strand
CCGAAACAATTTGTTGATGATGTAGGGTCAAGGTTTCCTTGACCAAATAATGGAATGAATGTAATAACAAAAATGCGGGCGAGGAGACCTCGCCCCTACAACCAAACCTTGCTAATGTGTTTATTGATTTTAAATATCGAAGGTTTTTATATCGTGATTGTAATCAGTAATTACGTTAATTTTGTCTATGTAAAAAAATTAAAAAGGTGTAAATAAAGCATGCCAAAGACTAAACAAAAAAAAGAAAAAGAAATTAAAAAAGGAGACAAATTGCAGTCAAAAGTAGAACAGTTTTACCTCGCTAAATCCGGCAAAGAACTTATATATAAACCCACCGAAAAAATCCCCGTAATTCAGGTTGGAAGTTTCCCCGAGCTTGGCAAATTAACTGCACTCAGGTTTATTGAATGGGTGATTGAAAATCCAGACGGAATTATTTCTCTGCCTACCGGTAAAACCCCCGAACATTTTATAAAATGGGTAGAAAAAATTTTAAAGGAGTGGGACACAAAAGAAATTCAAAATACCTTGAAAGAAGTTGGAATCAGTACATCAAAAAAACCGTCGCTTGAAAATCTAAAATTTGTTCAGATTGATGAATTTTATCCGATTGACGTAAATCAGCACAACAGCTTTTATTATTACATACAGAAATTTTATTTCCGTTTGTGGGGATTGAACCGCAGCAATGCATTGCTGATGAACATAAATGCGATACCAACACCAGAAAATTTACCCTTAAATGAAATTTTCCCCGAAAAGAAAGTTGATCTTTCACTTAGAACAAGATGGGCGAGCACAAGAATTGAAAGGCTCCAGAAGGAGGCTATAGAGATGGTTGATGAATTCTGTACTGATTACGAAAGAAAAATCCGCTCTATGGGCGGAATCGGTTTTTTTCTCGGCGGTATTGGCCCTGATGGGCATATCGGTTTCAATGTTAAGGGGAGCGACCATTTTTCAACTACTAGATTAACCGAAACTAATTATGAAACTCAAGCTGCTGCCGCAACGGATTTAGGCGGAATTGAAGTGGCGAAAAATCGTTTGGTAATTACGATCGGACTTGAAACAATTACTTATAATAAAGATGCCGTTGCAATAATTATTGCCGCCGGCGAAGCCAAAGCTAACATCGTAAGAGATTCAATTCAAAATTCGGTATCGAATAAATATCCTGCAACAGCACTTCAGAAACTAAAAAATGCAAGGTTCTATCTTACTCACGGTGCAGCCTTAAGATTAGCAGAAAGGAGATATGTCGAAGCAGCTCAGGAATCACCGCTTTCACAAGCAACAATTGAAAGAGGTGTTATTAATCTTGCGGTGGAGAAATCAAAATGCTTAACGGCATTAAGCAAAGATGATTTTAAGGAAAATAAAATCACAAGTTTGGTGCTGAATACCTTAAAGCAGACGCCGGCACAAATAACAAAAGAGATTGAAGGAAATTTGATAAAACGTCTTGAAAGAGGAATGAAGCTTCTTGAAAATGAAGTTATATTGCATACCGCTCCTCACCATGACGATATTGAACTTGCATATCTGCCTTATATAACACATCTGGTAAGAACGCCGTTGAACAAGCATCACTTTACATATCTAACAAGTGGCTTTACTGCCGTTACAAACTCATTTATGCTTAGTTTGATGGAGAATTTGTCTGTATTCTTAAGCTCGGGTACATTCGATGATAAGTTCAGAGAAAAATATTTCGATAAACAAAATATTGAAGCCAAAAACAGCGATGTAATGCATTACCTTGACGGCGTGGCTGCACATCACAAAACAATTCAAAACGAAGCTCTTGCTAGAAGACTTCTTAGAAATATTATTGAAATTTATGAAGAAGATAATAAAGTATATTTGAAAGACCGAGTAGCCGAATTGATAAATTATTTCAAGACACAATACCCCGGCAAAAAAGATATTGCTTACGTGCAAAAACTAAAAGGAATGCAGCGCGAATTTGAAAGTGAAATTTTCTGGGGTCATTACGGCTTTAGCGTCGAAGATGTATCACATTTAAGATTGGGATTTTACCAGGGTGAAATTTTTACCGAACAGCCTGAAATGGACAGAGATGTGCTTCCTGTTTTCAAACTTCTGAAAAAAATAAAGCCGACAATTGTTACACTCGCTTTTGACCCGGAAGGAAGCGGACCGGATACACATTATAAAGTTATGCAAACAATTTCCGAGGCGTTAAAACTTTATGAAAAACATTCCGGCAATAGCAATGTGAAAGTATGGGGCTATAGAAATGTGTGGTATAGATTTCATCCCGCTGAAGCTAACATTTATGTACCCGTTAGTTTGAACTCTTTCTCAATTCTTGAAAGCACATTCATGAAAAGTTTCGGATCGCAAAAAGATGCAAGTTTCCCTACATGGGAATATGACGGTCCTTTCAACAGACATGTGCAAAAAGTACATGTTGAACAATATAATATAATAAGGCAATGTTTAGGTAAAGATTTTTTCTTGAAACATCCTCATCCAAGAATTAGAGCAGCGAAAGGTATTTGTTTTTTGCGCGAGCTGACACTTGATGAGTTTTACAAACATACAAGAGAGTTAAAAAAAGTTACAGAGTAAAAAATTTACAAAAGATGAAATCATTTAAGAGATTTTTCCTCGTTTTAATTTTTTTACTGTATGGTTCTCTTTTCTCCCAAACAGACACAATCAGGTTTGCATGGATGAGCGATACTCATGTAGGCAATCCAACCGGTGCCGAAGATCTTAGAAATTCAGTAAAAGATATTAATTCACTTCACAGAATTGACTTTACAATAATTTCTGGCGATATAACTGAAATTGGAACCCGTGAACAGCTAAAACTTGCCAAACAAATTTTAGACAGTCTTAATACAAAATATTACATAATACCCGGTAATCACGATTGTAAATGGTCGGAATCTGGTGCAACTGAATTTCCCAAATTGTTTGGCAGCGACAGATTTATTTTTAAATATAAGAATTATCTCTTTATCGGTCTGCACGAAGGACCAATTATGAAAATGGGAGATGGGCACTGGGCACCGGAGGATTTAAGATGGCTTGATTCAACTCTTGAGAATATTCCAAAACGAGAAAGAATTTTCTTTGTAACCCATTATCCGGTTGATAACGGAATTGATAACTGGTATGAAGTTCTTGACAGGATGAAAGATTATAATATTCAGGCTTTTCTGTTCGGGCATGGACATAGAAATGCAACTTATGATTTTGAAGGAATACCGGGTGTAATGAGCAGATCAAACTTGCGTGCAAAAGATTTTTTGGGAGGATACACAATTGCCGAAATTGTCGGCGATACAATTAAATTTTATGAAAAAACTCCACTGACAAAAAATAAAAGATACTGGTACAAAGTCGCACTCGGTGAGCATCATTATGATAAATCAATCAAAGCCGGAAGACCGGATTTTTCCGTGAATGAACGTTATCCGGAAGTCAAAGAAAAGTGGATTTATAATGCCGGGTTTACAAATGCATCTTCGCCCGCTGTATGGGGGAACTCAGTTTTTACCGGAGATGCCTCCGGCGTGCTTCACAAACTATCGCTAAAAGATGGAACCGTTTTGGGTTCTTTTAAAACTAACGGTCCAATTTATTCTTCCCCAGCTATAAAAAATAATTTAGTCGTTTTCGGTTCAGCAGACAGCAACATTTATTGTATTGATGCAAAAACGATGGCGTTAGTTTGGGGAGTAAAAACCGGTGCTGAAGTATTAGGCTCGCCTGCAATTGACAGTAGTGTTGTTTATATCGGCGGAAGCGACAGGGAATTCAGAGCAATAGACTTAAATACCGGAGAAGTTTTATGGGGATTCAACGGACTTAACGGCTTTATTGAAACCAAACCGCTTGTTTATAAAGACAAAGTTGTTTTTGGTGCATGGGATACTTATCTGTACTGCCTGAATAAGCACAACGGCAAACTTCTATGGAAATGGAAAGGAGAGCAAGACGGGGTGATGTTTTCTCCCGCTGCATGCTGGCCTGTTGCTGCAAAAGATATTGTTTTTATAGCAGCGCCTGACAGGAAATTAACAGCGATAAACATCGATACTGGTCAACAGTTATGGCGAACAGCAAAATATCAGGTGCGGGAAACAATAGGAATTTCTGGAGACAGTACTAAATTCTTTGTAAGAACAATGCGTGATTCAATAATTGCATTCCCGGTTTTGTCTAATAAAGCTGAAGCTCCGCAGCCGCTTTGGATTACAAATGCTGGTTTTGGCTACGATATAAATTCTGCTCAACTGGCTGAAAAAGACGGCGTGCTGTTTTATGGTACAAAAAACGGATTGCTTATTGCACTCGATTCATCTACCGGCAAAATTCTTTGGGAGCATAAAATTGGTGTGACTATAATTAATACTGTGAAGCCGCTAAATTCAAAAAAAGTTCTGCTGAATGATTTCGACGGGAAAACGGTGCTGGTTGAAGGGGAAGTAAATAGTGAAAAGTGAATAGTAAATAGTAAATAGTATGTGAAATGCTTATGAAAAAAATTTTAGTGTTTTTATCTGTCCTTTTGCTTGCCGCTTGTACAGCCGTTAAAGAAATTCGAAAACCGGAAAAAACAGCCACTCTGCCGGAACTGCTGACAAATCTCCAATCTCTTATTAAAGAGAACAAATTCAGTTTTGAAGTGCCGAAAGGTGCAGAATTTACCGGATTTGAAATAGACAGTCAGCAAAGCAAGATTGTTGTTACGACAAATAAAGAATTTTCATTTCAGCCTTTTAGAGAGGACAATGTTGAAAAGATTTACTCGGATATAAAAAATTTTCTTGGCAAAAATTATTCTACTTACAATGTTGAGGTGAAATCCCTCGGTTTTCCTATTGAACAATTGATTCCGAATTATTACAGAAAAAATTTGGAAATCGATTCAACACGATTGTTTACACGTTTCCATGAACCGCTTAGTGTAGTAAGAAATATTAGCAAACCGTTTGAGCCGTCGGAAGGTTTGCTAAACCGAAATATTGCTTTGTGGGCAAGTCACGGTCGTTACTACAACTATAAATTAGATAGATGGATGTGGCAGAGAGCAAGGTTATTTCAGACTGTAGAAGATTTGGGTCCCGCCGCTTATGTAATTCAGTATTTAATTCCTATGCTTGAAAATGCAGGCGCAAATGTTTTTACTCCGCGTGAAAGGGATATTCAAACTAATGAAGTAGTTGTTGATAACGATGATGCCACTAATAATTTTATTATTGAAAACAGCCAAAATAATAGATGGATTAAGGGAGAAGGTACTGCTTTTGCATCAGGCACACCGCCTTATCCGGCGGATTACAATCCTTTTGAACATGGTTCGCATTTAATTGTTCGTTCAGAAAAAGAGGTTACTGCAACCGCAAGTTATATACCGAATATTCCCGAAGACGGTGAATACGGGATTTATATCAGCTATCATGCTTCCGAAAATAATGTTCGCGATGCTCATTACACTGTTTACCACACTGGCGGCAAGACCGAATTTGAAGTAAATCAGCAAATAGGAGGCGGCACGTGGATATATTTAGGAAAATTTAAATTCAATAAGGGTGTTCATCCCGAAGCCGGCAAAGTTGTGATTAATAACAAAAGCAGTACAGCCGGTAAAATTGTTTCTGTTGATGCAGTCCGTTTCGGCGGAGGAATGGGAATTATCGAACGCGGAGGCAGAACGAGCGGTCTTCCTAAATTTATGGAGGGAGCGAGATATTTTCTTCAATATGCCGGAATGCCCGATACTCTTGTCTATAATCTTAACGGTGATACTCTCGACTATAATGACGATTATCAATCAAGAGGGGAGTGGGTTAATTTTCTTACCGGTACTCCTTACGGACCAAATAAAAACAGAGAAGTAAAAGGTTTGGGAATTCCAATTGATATTTCATTAGCTTTTCATACCGATGCTGGAATAAATTTCAACGATTCGACTATAGGTACATTATCAATTTACAGCATTCCCGATTTTGATTCTAACAAAGTTTTCCCAGACGGCGTCTCAAGACTGGCAAACAGAGACTTAGCGGATATTTTACAAACACAAATTGTGAATGACTTGAGAGAAAAATATGATCCGATCTGGACAAGAAGAGCATTGCGGGATGCAATGTACAGCGAAGCTTCACGTCCGAATGTTCCTTCCGTTTTGCTTGAACTTCTTTCACATCAAAATTTCTTTGATTGTAAATTCCAGCTTGACCCACGTTTCAGATTTGATGTATCAAGAGCAATTTACAAAGCGATGGTAAAATTTATTGCTGCTGAAAATAATTTACCTTATGTGATTGAACCGCTTCCCATTACAAACTTTTGCACGGAACTTGATGAAAACGGAAATATCAAATTATCATGGAAACCGCAGTTCGACCGGCTTGAACCAACTGCAGTTCCAAAGAAATATATTATTTATAGAAGAATTGGCAGCGGTGGATTTGATAACGGTGTTCTTGTGAATGATACTACTTACACTTTTACAGATACGAAAGTAAACGTAATTTATGGCTTTAAAGTAACAGCCGTAAATGATGGAGGAGAAAGTTTTCCGTCAGAAATTTTGTCTGCTTGCAGTTTCGGCAAAGACGTAAAACCACTGCTTGTTGTAAACGGATTTGACAGGGTTTCAGCGCCGTATTCGGTTGAGAGCAGAAATTTTACAGGCTTTTTAAATATTATTGATGCCGGTGTACCCGACAAATATGACCTCGGTTTTACAGGCTGTCAAAATAATTTTGATCCGTCGATAAATTGGACTTCGGACGATATGCCGGGTCTTGGTGCGAGTTACGCTGATTACGAATCTAAAATTATTGTGGGCAATACTTTTGATTACCCTTACATCCACGGAAAATCTATTGTTGAAAATGGTTATCCCTTTGTCTCTGCAAGCGATGAAGCTGTATGGGATGGCAATATAAAATTGACCGATTATAAATTTGTTGATTTCATAATGGGTGAAGAGAAAGAAACGCCATGGCAGATTGATTATGCAAATAAAAAATACGGAAAGCAGTTTAAAGTTTTTCCCGATTCACTTCAGAAGAAAATTTCTGAATATCTTGATTTGGGAGGTAATATTTTTGTCTCCGGCTCTTACATCGGGACAGACTTATTCTGGGATAAACCTGACAGCAATAAAGATGTCTTGTTCGGGAAAAATTATTTGAAATACAAATTGGCTACCGATCATGCAGTACGAATAGGAAAAGTCTATTCGAACGGGGGTATTGTTTTCCCAAAGGACTTCAAAATAGATTTTAACACTTCATTAAATGATTCGATTTATGCTGCCGAGGCTCCGGATGCTCTTGGCGAAATAAACGGCAGCAAAACAATTTTAAGATATTACGAGAGTGATACAGGTGCTGGAATAGCTTATAAAGAAAATTACGGCGTCGTAGCTTTTGGTTTTCCTTTTGAAACTATCCTTGGCAAAGAAAAGCAAAAAGAAGTGATGAGGTTTATTCTGAGTTATCTTCTTAATAAATAAATATTTCATAACAAAACAAGGTTGCTTATGGAAAAGAAAACCGAACGATTGTTATCACTCGACGTGTTCCGCGGAATTACAATTTTAGGGATGATACTTGTAAATAACCCCGGCTCATGGTCGGATGTTTACCCGCCGCTTCTGCATGCAAAATGGAACGGCTGTACACCTACTGATATAATTTTCCCTTTTTTCCTTTTTATTGTCGGTGTCACAACCACTTTTTCACTTTCCAAATACAAAACCGATGGTAATAATAAAGAAGCATACGTCAGATTAATCCGGCGCAGCGTTAGTATTTTTTTGCTCGGCTTATTTATGGCGGGATTCCCGCGTTTTAATTTTGCTACGATCAGAATTCCTGGCGTTCTGCAGCGCATTGCTGTTGTTTATTTTTTTACAGCAATTATTTTTCTAAATGTTAAAAAGGGAAGAATCATCTACATAATTTCTGCTTTGCTTCTTTTCTATTGGGCGATAATGACATTGATTCCCGTGCCTGGAGTCGGTTATGCTAATCTTGAGCCTTCAACGAATCTTGGTGCATGGCTCGATCGGACTTTATTGGGAAACCACTTATGGAGTCAATCAAAAACATGGGATCCGGAGGGAATTTTAAGTACGATTCCGGCAATCGGTACTGCTCTGCTTGGTGTTTTAACAGGCTACTGGCTCAAAAGCGATAATGATAAAACTCAGAAAACTTTGTTGATGTTTTTTTACGGAAGTATACTTATGGCAGTTGGGTATGTCTGGGATTTTTTCTTCCCGATTAACAAAAGTTTATGGACAAGCTCCTACGTAATTTATACCGGCGGACTTGCATTGGTTTTTTTAGCAGTTTGTTTCTGGCTTATTGATGTTAAAGGCAGCAGATGGTGGATAAAACCTTTTCATATTTACGGAACAAATGCAATTACTGTTTTCTTCCTTTCCGGGATTCTGGCTGTGATTATGGGAATGATTAAAATTACTGAAAGCAGCGGCGACGTCATTTCACTAAAGTACTTTTTGTATAAAAATATTTTCCTTCAAATTGCCAGTCCGATAAATGCTTCTTTGTTGTTTGCGATATCATATATTCTGCTTTGGCTCTTTTTAATATGGCTTTTGTACAGAAAAAATATTTTTATTAAAGTGTAGGGTAATTAAATGAAGACAATAATCTTATTAATTTGCTTTATGGCAATAATATCGGCACAAACAAAATATAATAATGTTAATGAGGCAGTTAAGAGGGGGGAGTTTACAAAAGCGTCAAAATTAATTGATGAAATAATTGCCGGGGGAAACTTAACACAAGAAGAGGTTTATGAATTGAATTTTGAAAAAGAAAAAATGGAGAGAATCAGAAAAGATTTCACAAAATCTCTTTCCGATGTTTTAAGCTATATAAAAAAGTATTATCCGAATGTTTCCGATGAGGACATTCAAAAATGGGAGGGTGATCGAAGCCTTGAATACAAAATTATTGACGGCAAAAAATTTTATTTCGATAGAGCGGCTTCGAATTTGTTCAGAATAAATAAAGCGGCAAAACAAAAAAAGATTGAGGTTGACGGCAATCAAAAAGATAAACTTGATGCTTTCCTTGAAGATTATCTGCCGAAAGTAGTTAACGAATCACGCACTCAAAACACGAGACTTCTAAAGCCTCAAAAAATGAAAATTACTTATAAACTGACAGTTGATGCGGATGCAGTACCGGCAGGTGAGATAATCAGATGCTGGCTTCCTTTTCCGAGAGAAGAACATCAGCGACAGTCGGATGTTAAATTAATTTCCGTTAATTCGGATAATTATATTGTTGCACCCGAAAAATATTTGCAGCGGACAATTTATTTGGAGAAAAAATCAGAGAAAGGTAAGCCCACTGTATTCGAATATTCTTTGGAATATACAGGTAAAAATGAATTCAATAAAATTGATCCGACAAAAATACAGCCTTATCAAACTAGTTCGGATTTGTATAAAGAGTATACTGCGGAAAGAAAACCTCACATTGTTTTCACTGATAAAATAAAAGAATTGTCAAAGAAAATTGTTGGCGATGAGACAAATAAATATTTAATAGCTAAAAAAATTTATAAATGGATTAACGACAATATCCCATGGGCAGGCGCAAGGGAATATTCTACAATTAACAATATTTCCGATTACTGCATCACAAATGGACACGGCGACTGCGGAATTAAGACTCTTCTTTTTATGACATTAGCCAGGTATAACGGCATCCCAACAAAATGGCAAAGCGGGTGGATGTTGCATCCTGGGAATATAAACTTACATGACTGGGGAGAAATGTATTTGGAAGGCTACGGCTGGGTTCCGGTAGATCAATCATTCGGCTTAAAAAAATCTGATGATAAAGATGTTGAATGGTTTTACTTTGGAAGTATAGATGCTTATCACTTTATTGTAAATGATGATTATTCTTCCAGATTATATCCTGCTAAAATTTATCCCCGCAGTGAGACGGTCGATTTTCAACGCGGCGAGGTCGAATGGAAAGGAGGAAACCTCTATTTCGATAAATGGAACTATGATATGGAGGTTGAATACATTGGTTCGAATAATTAACTAACTCACCTTACGC